>JAURVQ010000088.1 GCA_030655395.1 Gammaproteobacteria bacterium
GCCGTCTGGCCGCCCATGGTGGGCAGCAGCGCGTCCGGCCGCTCCTTTTCGATGATGCGTTCGACGATCTGCCACGTGATCGGCTCGATGTAAATCGCATCCGCCATGTCCGGGTCGGTCATGATGGTGGCGGGATTGGAGTTCACCAGAATGACGCGATACCCCTCCTCGCGCAGCGCCTTGCAGGCCTGCGCGCCGGAGTAATCGAACTCGCACGCCTGCCCGATGATGATCGGGCCGGCACCGATGATGAGAATGCTTTTTATGTCGTTACGCTTCGGCATGGATTTTTCAACGCAAAGGCGCAAAGAGTAATGAATGTTAGTAACGAAGTTATATTCATTTTTTTTGCGTTCTTGGCGTCTTGGCGCCTTTGCGTTGAGACATTAAATCTATAAATCGGTCAAACAAATAATGCACATCGTGCGGCCCCGGACAATCTTCCGGGTGGCCTTGAAAGCTGAAGGCCGGGCAATCCGTCAACTCGATGCCTTGCAGCGAGCCGTCGAACAACGAGCGGTGCGTGACGCGCGCATTTTTCGGCAGCGTATCCGCGTCCACGGCAAAGCCGTGGTTCTGGCTGGTGATCAGCACGCGGCCCGTGGCCAGGTCCTGCACCGGATGGTTCGCGCCGTGATGGCCGAATTTCATCTTGATCGTCTGTGCGCCGCTGGCGAGTCCCAGCAACTGATGCCCCAGGCAGATGCCGAATACCGGAATGCCTGTTTGCAGCAGCTCCCTGATCGCCGTGATCGCGTAATCACACGGTTCCGGGTCGCCGGGGCCGTTGGAGAGGAATATGCCGTCCGGCTTCAGCGCTAAAACTTCCTGGGCGGACGTCTTGGCGGAGAGCACGCTGACGCGGCAACCGCGATCCACCAGCCGGTTCAAGATGCCGCGCTTGATGCCGTAATCATACGCCGCCACGTGATACGGCAGTTGCGCCGCAGGCGTCGGGGCGGGAATCCCCTGTTCCAGTGTCCAACTGCCCAGCCGCCACTCATAGGCCTTGGGCGTGGTCACTTCCCGGGCGAGATCCATCCCCTTCAGGCCGGGAAAGGCGCGCGCCGCCGCTATCGCTGCGGCTTCATCAATCGCATCACCCGCTATCAGGCACCCGTTCTGCGCGCCCTTCTCACGCAACAGGCGCGTGAGGCGGCGTGTGTCGATACCGGAGATAGCGACCACGCGCTGCTGCTGCAAATAATCAGCGAGGCCCTGCTCGGAGCGCCAGTTACTGGTGACCTGCGACAAGTCGCGGATAACGAGCCCTGCGGCCCAGACCTTGTCCGCGTTCTCATCAGCGCGGTTCACACCGACATTGCCGATGTGGGGGTAGGTAAGCGTGACGATCTGCTTGTGGTAGGAGGGATCGGTGAGAATTTCCTGATAGCCCGTGATGGCGGTGTTAAACACCACCTCGCCGACGGTTTGCCCCGCGTAACCAATCGATTCGCCCCGGAACAGGCTGCCGTCTTGGAGGGCTAACAGGGCGGGCTTGGGCGAACTCATGAACTCGTTCTCACTCCAGATGTGAAAACGGGAAGGCTGTCTAGGCATGCCTTCCCGTTTCCGTTGTCACGTCTTCAGCTCAGAAATCCCTGATTTATTCAGAGTTTCCCTAAAATGAAATTTTACTTGATGAGGTGCGCAGTGTCCATCACATCACGTCTCTACAGACCGCCGCCCACACCATGAATCGAACAACAGTAGGTCACGGTGCGCGAAGCGCTCCGTGACACAGGGTTAGTCAGGCAGCTTCGCAGCCTGACCTACATCTCTGCTCAAGCACGCATCCTGTATTCGGTGTGTCTTTGGGTTTTAGACATTAATATATTTTATTAAAAATATCAAATAGTTAACAAGATACTATCTCAAAACACATTAATACTGGCAGCGTCATGTGGCGTAACGCAAACGACGTGACTTATTTAATGCCGAGCACATCCTGCATATCGAACAGTCCGGTTTTCTGTTGCATGATCCAGGAGGCAGCACGCAGCGCGCCACGCGCGAAGTTCGTGCGACTGGTCGCGCGGTGGGTGATCTCGATGCGCTCGCCCTGCCCTGCGAACATCACGGTGTGGTCGCCCACGATGTCGCCGGCGCGGATGCTGGAGAAATCTATGGTGCCGGGCTTGCGCTCTTCGCTGCGCCCTGCTCCGCGGCCATAGACCGCGATATCACTCAACTCCTGCCCCAGCGCCGCCGCTATCACTTCGCCCATGCGCAGCGCAGTGCCGGACGGTGCATCGAGTTTGTGTTTGTGGTGCGCCTCGATGATGTCGATGTCCGCGTCGTGTCCCAGCACGCGCGTGGCCGTATCCAGCAGCTTGAGACACAGGTTGACGCCCACGCTCATATTGGGCGCCAGCACGATGGCCATATGCTGCGCCGCTGTGGCAATAGTTGCGCGTTGTTCCGGCGTAAAGCCGGTGGTGCCGATGACCATGCGCTTGCCCTTGCTGCGACAGAATTCGAGATGGGCGAGCGTTACCTCGGGCAGCGTGAAATCTATCAGTACGTCGAAATCGCTGGCCTCCGCCAGACTGCCGCTGATTGGCACGCCCAGCGCCCAGCCGCCGTTGCATTCTCCGGCGTCTCTGCCGATCAGCGTGCTGTCAGGCCGGTCTATGGCGGCGCTGAGCGTTAGCGCAGGCGTCAGGCCGCATGCGTCAATAAGTGCGCGTCCCATGCGCCCTGCGGCGCCCATGATTGCAATTCGAGTGGTCATCGTTGTCAGGTCCGCATGTCGTCGAAGAATTTCTTTACCCCATCGAGCCAGGAGCTGGCCTTCGGACTGTGCTTGGTGCCGCCTTCGTGCAATGATTTTTCAAGCTCGTTGAGCAGCGTTTTTTGCTTCGCGCCCAGGTTCACCGGCGTCTCCACCACCACGCGGCAGAGCAGATCGCCCACGGCACCGCCACGCACCGAGCGCACGCCCTTGCCGCGCAGTTTAAACACCTTGCCGGTCTGTGTCTCGGGCGGAATCTTGAGGTTCACGCGCCCCTCCAGCGTGGGCACCTCCAGCTCGCCGCCCAGCGCGGCGGTGACAAAGCTGATCGGCATCTCGCAATAGAGATTGCTCTCTTCGCGCGTGAAAATGGGGTGTTCGCGCACATTCACCTGCACGTACAGATCGCCCGCCGGGCCGCCGTTTTGACCCGCCTCGCCCTCACCGGCGAGGCGGATACGGTCACCGCTGTCCACCCC
Organism: Gammaproteobacteria bacterium; assembly: GCA_030655395.1. Lineage (GTDB taxonomy): Bacteria > Pseudomonadota > Gammaproteobacteria > SURF-13 > SURF-13 > JAQBXX01. Next base: position 3,214 of record JAURVQ010000088.1, read on the forward strand.
GGGGGGGATCTTGACCGACAGCGTCTTGTGCTCCTGCACACGCCCCTGACCGTGGCAGGTGGCGCACGGGTCCTGAATCAGCTTGCCGCTGCCGTGGCAGCGCGGACAGGGCTGCTGCAAGGCAAAGAAGCCCTGCTGCATGCGTATCTGCCCGCTGCCGTTGCAGGTGGTGCAGGTGGTCGGGCTGGTGCCCGCCTTGGCGCCGCTGCCGCCACAGGTCTTGCAGGCGACATGCGCCGGGATGCGTATCTTGACCGTGCTGCCGCGCACCGCCTCTTCCAGGCTGAGATCGAGGTTGTAGCGCAGATCCGCGCCGCTGTAGGCCCCGCTGCGCGCGCCACCACGTCCGCCGCCGAAGATGTCGCCGAATACGTCGCTGAAGATATCGCTGAATTCGGCGCCGCGCTGAAAACCGGCCCCGGCTCCAGCCCCCGCCGCCGCGGACGGATCGACCCCGGCGTGACCAAACTGGTCGTAGGCAGAGCGCTTGCGCGCATCGGTGAGGACTTCGTAGGCCTCCTTCGTCTCCTTGAAGCGCTCCTCCGCCTGCGTGTCGTCCGGATTGCGATCCGGGTGATGTTTCATCGCGAGTTTGCGATAGGCCTTCTTGAGCTCGTCTTCGCTCGCGTTACGCGCCACACCCAGTACTTCGTAGTAATCCCGCTTAGCCATGCTGTTACTGTTTCCTTACTCAGGAGTCATAAAATATGACTACACGGCTTACCGGGTGACTCCTGAGTAACACCCTGTTTTACCTACCCCCACCCTGTCCCGCCCCCTGCACAGGGGGCGGGAACGCAGCAGGAAGTGTAGCCGTATTTATAGACTTATGAGTTACCATAAAAATGCAAACGCAGAGCATAGGCTCTGCGCGTGCGTTGTCAATCGAGGGCGTAATAACAAGTTACTTTTTATTGTCCTTGACTTCCTCGAACTCCGCATCGACGACATTTTCATTGCCCGCAGCGGGCGTCTCCGCAGTAGTTGCACCCTGCGCCTGTTGTTGCTGCGCGAGGCGCTCGGCAAGTTTGCCGGAGGCTTCGCTCAGGGTGCTGCTGCGCGCCTCGATGGCGGCTACGTCTTCGCCCTTGATGGCTTCTTTCAATGCGCTCAACGCGGCTTCGATGTTCGTCTTCTCGGCAGCCTCCAGCTTGTCGCCCAGTTCGGTCATGGACTTGGTAACGCCGTGCATCAAGCCCTCGGCCTGATTGCGCGCCGTGACCAGCGCATGGAACTTGCGGTCGTCCTCGGCGTGCGCCTCGGCGTCCTTCACCATGCGCTTGATCTCGTCCTCCGACAGGCCGCTCGACGCCTTGATGACGATGGACTGGCTCTTGCCGGTCGCCTTGTCTTTGGCCGACACGTTCAGGATACCGTTCGCGTCGATGTCGAACATCACCTCGACCTGCGGCATGCCGCGCGGCGCGGGCGGAATGTCGGAGAGGTCGAAACGCCCCAGCGACTTGTTGGCCGAGGCCATCTCGCGTTCGCCCTGCATCACGTGCACCGTCACTGCGGTCTGATTGTCGTCTGCGGTGGAAAACACCTGCGTCGCCTTGGTCGGAATGGTGGTGTTTTTCTCGATCAGCTTGGTCATCACGCCGCCGAGGGTCTCGATGCCGAGCGACAGCGGCGTGACATCGAGCAGCAGCACGTCCTTCACCTCGCCGCCCAGCACACCGGCCTGGATCGCGGCGCCCACCGCCACCGCCTCGTCCGGATTCACGTCCTTGCGCGGCTCCTTGCCGAACAGTTTCTTCACCGCCTCCTGTACTTTCGGCATGCGCGTCTGGCCGCCGACCAGAATCACGTCGTCGATATCGGCCGCCGTCACGCCGGCGTCCTTCATCGCGGTCTTGCACGGCTGGATGGTGCGCTCGATGAGTTCGTCTACCAGTGACTCCAGCGTGGCGCGCGTCACCTTGACGTTAAGATGCTTCGGGCCGCTCGCATCCGCCGTGATGTAGGGCAGGTTGACGTCGGTCTGCTCGCGCGAGGAGAGTTCAATCTTGGCCTTCTCCGCGGCATCTTTCAGGCGTTGCAGGGCGAGTGGGTCTTTCTTGAGATCAACGCCGCTGTCTTTCTTGTATTCATCCACCAGGTGGTCGATCAGGCGCTGGTCGAAGTCTTCACCGCCCAGGAAGGTGTCGCCGTTGGTGGACAGCACCTCAAACTGGTGCTCGCCCTCCACTTCCGCGATCTCGATGATGGAAATGTCGAACGTGCCGCCGCCCAGGTCATACACCGCAACCTTGGAGTCGCCGGGCTTCTTGTCCATGCCGTAGGCCAGCGCCGCCGCCGTCGGCTCGTTGATGATGCGTTTGACCTCAAGGCCCGCGATCTTGCCCGCGGCCTTGGTCGCCTGGCGCTGGGAGTCGTCGAAGTAGGCCGGCACAGTGATCACCGCCTCGGTGACCGGCTCGCCGAGATAATCCTCGGCGGTCTTTTTCATTTTCATCAGCACGCGCGCGGAAATCTCCGGCGGCGCCATCTTTTTCCCGCTCACCTCCACCCAGGCATCGCCGTTGTCGGCGGGCGCGATGTTATAAGGTACGAGCTTGACGTCTTTCTGCACCACCGCATCGGTGAAGCGGCGCCCGATCAGGCGCTTAATCGCAAACAGCGTGTTTTTCGGATTGGTGACCGCCTGGCGCTTGGCGGATTGTCCGACCAGCACTTCACCGTCGCTGGTGTAGGCCACGATGGACGGCGTGGTACGGTCGCCTTCGCTGTTTTCGATGACGCGCGGCTTGCCGCCCTCCATCACAGCGACGCAGGAATTGGTGGTGCCGAGGTCAATGCCGATAATCTTGCCCATGGTAAAAGTCTCCGTTTCTTTTAAGTTACATCCCGCATCCAGAGGCGGGGAGTTGCTGGGTATATGGGGGTGCGGCCCGCCTTATTCAAGGGTTCTCAAGCCTGCCCTTCAGCCGCCTTGGCGATAATCACCATGGCGGGGCGGATCAGGCGTTCGTGCAGCAGATAGCCCTTCTGGCACACGGTGAGCACGGTATTCGGCTCCGCCTCCGCGCTCTCCTGCGCGGCCATGGCCTGATGCAGTTGCGGATTGAATTTTTCGCCCACCGGGTTGGTTTCGGTGATACCGAACCTGGCAAACGCCGCCGCGAGCATTTTGTGGGTGAGCTCCATGCCTTCACGCAGGGCTTGGTCTGCCTCAGCACCCGAGGCCAAGCCCAGCTCCAGGCTGTCTTTCACCGGCAGCAATTCGAGCGCAAAACGTTCCAGCGCGTATTTGTGCGCGCCCTCCAGGTCGCGCTCGTGGCGGCGGCGCAGGTTTTCAATATCGGCGCGCGCCCTTAACAGCTGGTTCCAGTGCTCATCGGCCTTGCTGCGTGCATCTTCGAGCAACTGTTGGACATCCTGCGCGGCGGTGTCGGTGTTATCTGCGGCAGGCCCCGCTTGCGCAGCGGGTTGTTCGTCGTGATTCATGAAGCGGTCTCCGGAAATACAACAGAAGTGAGCCCGGCCTGGCAGCCGATGCCCACGGATGTAAGGATTACTCATAAATCAGTAAGTAAGAGCACACTTCCCGCCACGTCCCTGCCCCTTGTCTAGGGGGCGGGATAGGGTGGGGGTAGAGTCAATAGGGTTTTAATCAGGAGACACCCCTATCAGCAATGCCTCCTTAACTTGGTGTCTCCTGATTAACTGCGCTGATTCAAGGCGGCGCCCAGCAATTTCGCGGTGATATCCACCATCGGGATGACGCGATCGTAGCCCATGCGCGTCGGGCCGATCACGCCCAGCACACCGATCACCTCGCCGTCGGCCTCATAGGGAGAGGTCACCAGGCTGTAATCTTGCAGCACGTTATAACCCGATTCGGCGCCGATGAATATCTGCACGCCGCGCGCGCCCAGGCACTGATCGAGCAGGTACAGCAGATCGCGTTTCTGGGTGAAGGCATCGAACAACTGCCTCAACTTGCCGATGTCGGTGCTGTCCGTGCGCTGCAGCAGGTGGATCTGGCCGGTGAGCAGATAGTCACCCGCCTCCGGTGCGGCACCAAAGGCCTGCTCCGCCGCTTCGACGGCGAGGCGCATCATGTTGTTCATGCCCTCGCGCGTTTCGTTCATCTCCTGCAACAGGCGCGCGCGCACCGCGGGCAGGTCCTGCCCCGCGAACACGGTATTGAGATAATTGGCCGCCTGTTTCAGTTCGGAGGGCGAGTATTGGCGCTCGGTGTGGATGATGCGGTTTTGCACCTCGCGCTCGTTCAGCACCAGTATCACCAGCACGCGGTTGTCCGACAGTGACAGAAACTCCACGTGGCGGAAGGCGGCGTGCTCGCGTCGCGGCAGCATCACCACACTGGCCATGCGCGTGACCTCAGAGAGCAGGCTGGAAGCGGTTTCCAGCAGGCCGTGCGTGCCCTTATCCGGATCGAACTGGCTCTTGATGCGCAGCACCTCGCTGCTGCCGATGGGCTGAATGCTGAGCAGACTGTCCACAAACAGGCGGTAGCCCTGCGCTGTCGGGATGCGTCCGGCGGAGGTGTGCGGCGCCGTGATCAGGCCGAGTTCTTCCAGGTCGGCCATCACGTTGCGGATGGTGGCCGGGCTCAAATCGAGGCCCGCATCGCGCGCCAGGGCGCGCGAGCTCACCGGCTGGCCATCGAGGATGTAGCGCCCGACCAGGGTCTTCAGCAGAAAACGCGCCCGCTCGCTGATGACGGGCAACTCCACCGCGGTGCTGGCCTGGCCGGCCCTGCTGTTAAAGGAAGTGTCCATATGCTAAGTTTACCCAAGAGTCACAAAGCAAGGCTATATTAATTACTTTACAGTGTGACTCTTGGGTAAAAGCCCTGTT
>JAURVQ010000089.1 GCA_030655395.1 Gammaproteobacteria bacterium
TGACTTTGAGGATTCTTGCGCTGATAACCGCGCGGGGCGGGTCGAAACGGCTCCCGGGAAAGAACATCCGCCCCTTGGGCGCAAGCCCTTTGATCGTATGGAGTATCGATGTCGCCAAAGGAATCCCTGAAATCTGCGATATTCTTGTTTCGACTGATAATTCTGCGATTGCAGAGGTTGCCAGCAATGCGGGCGCGGTGGTTCCTTGGCTGCGGCCGGCTGAACTGGCTACTGATATGGCCTCATCAGTAGACGTTTGTCTGCACGCGCTGGATTGGTATGAAGGCGAGAACGGGAAGGTCGATGGGCTATTGTTATTGCAGCCCACTTCCCCCTTTCGCAGCCGTGATACCGTGCTGCGGGGCATTGAGATTTTCCGTGTGCATCAACGCCGCCCCGTGCTTGGGCTTTCTCCCGCTGAGTCTCACCCGATGTGGTGTTTTCAACTCGATGGAGAGACCATGAAGCCATTCATCGACAGCGGCGGTTTGCATCTGAGATCCCAGGATCTTCCTCCAGCCTATGCGGACAATGGGGCGTTTTATCTCATCGCGCCTGAAGATTTGCGAAAGCTGCGATCATTTTACAGTGATGACACGGTGCCGTTGATGATTGATGCGCCGGAGGAAAGTATTGATATTGATACGGAGTGGGATTGGAGGATGGCGGAAGCCATCCTTGCGATGAGTGGCGCTGGTCAAAAATGAGTAAGGTCGTTTATTTGATAGATCAGCCACTTGATGAGCGGAACTATGACCGCTTCGGTATCCAGGCCTGGATTGATAGAGGATGGGACGTGGAAGTGTGGGATTTAACATCACTTGCGTACCCCCGTGTTTGGCAAAATTATATTGAGTCAGGACGCAAATTAAAAGAGTTTGAAGGCCATTTCCCTATAACGTCGAAAAGCCAACTAGAGCACAGATATTCCAGCCTTGCGAGGATTGGATATTTTATTGATTTAACCTCAGATAATTATTGCTCCATACGAGTAAAAATGCGCCTTATACAAATGGGTGCTATAAGGGTGACCTGTGCTATCGGCTCAATTCCAGAGCCCGGTGATGGGCAAAAATTCGGCTTTGTACGTAAATCAAAAAAAGCAATTGCAAAAGGTCCAATTAAGTCGTTTAAATGGCTAATTGACGCATTTGTTCGCAAAGTGGCAGCCCCGTTTACCAAGCCGGGCTTGGTCGTTGTCTCTGGTGAAAAATCAATTCGTTCTGCTGGGAATGATTGCGGAATTCTTAAGGCACATAACTTAGACTATGATATTTTCCTGAGGCTCGCTGAATCAAGGAGTGTATTAGCAGGAGAGTATGCCGTCTTCATCGATCAAGATTATTGCTTCCATTCTGATTTTATTTATGAAGGCACTCCTTTTTTTGTTACTCCTGAAAGATATTTTCCTGCCATTTGTAACGGACTTAGAAAGATTTCAGATGTCTTAGAAGTGGATTTGCGGATCGCTACACATCCTAGGTCATCTTATCAACAAAGAACCCCAGACTATTTTGAAGGGATCCCGGTTGAATATGGGCGATCAGCCGAGTTGATTAGAAATTGTAAGGTTGTGGTGTGTCACGACAGTACAGCGATCCAATTTGCCGTGTTGTATGGAAAGCCTATAATCTTCGTGATCACGGATGAGTTGCATTCTTCGCCCGGAGGGGAGCTTATTGCTAAATTCGCTTCTGTTTTTGGAAAATCAGTCATTAACCTGGATGGTGATTTGGTTAAGGTCGATTGGCGCAAAGAGTTGCGCGTTGATTCTCAAAAATATACCGAGTACAAAAATAAGTATATAAAGACCGATGGCAGTCCAGAAATTCCATTATGGGATATTGTCATCAATCATATCGAGAAGGCCGAAAGGCTGACGTCCACTGATCTTCCGGCACAGTGTGCATCTGCTAAGGTGGGCGGGTGAGCTTTCCCTCTTGTTAATTCTGGATACAGAGTCCCGAGAGCTGGCCCCGCAAAAGTGGACGGGGCGATAAGTGGCAGGGTTGCTCATGGGGCTCGTCTCATGGCCCCTTTGAATCAATCCACGGCAAAACTCATACCCACCAATCCATCGCCTGCCTTTGACCGCTTCCGACAGGAATTACGCGGCGAGGTGTATACCGATGTGCTGTCCTTGGGGCTTTATGCCACTGATGCCAGCATGTATCAGATCCCGCCGCTGATGGTGGTGGTGCCGCGTGACCGGGCCGATGCCTTGCGGGCAGTGCGGCTTTGCGGTGAACTGGGTCTGCCGGTGCTGGCCCGCGGCGGTGGCACCAGCCTCACCGGCCAGAGTGTGGGGGAGGCCGTTATTCTTGATGTTTCCAAGCACCTCAATCACCTGCTCGAACTGAATCTGGAAGAGGGTTGGGTGCGGGTGGAGCCAGGATTGGTGTGCAGTGAGTTGAACGCACTGTTGCGACCCCACGCTGTCCAATTTGCTCCGGACCCGGCTACGGCCAACCGCGCCAATATCGGTGGCATGATCGCGAATAACGCGGCGGGTATGCGCTCGATTCGTTACGGTATGACCATTGACCACGTGCTGGCGCTGGATATGGCCCTGGCCACCGGCGAGGTGTTGAATCTGGACCCACTGGACGCGGGGCAACTGGCTGCCAAGTGCGCGCTCCCAGATCGGGAGGGGGTGATCTACCGCGGCCTGCGCGATCTGATGATCCGCCATGCTGACGAAATTCGTGCCCGCTATCCCAAGGTGATCCGTCGCTCCGGTGGCTATGCCCTAGATGCACTGCTCGATGCTGATCCCTGGAACCTGACTAAGCTGATCTGTGGTAGCGAGGGCACACTGGGGGTGATTCTTGAGGCCAAGCTGCGTCTCACGCCCCTGCCACGCCACAGCGCCCTCTGTCTGGCGCACTTCGACAGCTTGGATACCAGCCTGCGCGCTGCTGCGCTCATCGTGGCCGAAGGCCCGTCGGCGGTGGAACTGATCGACGGCGTTATCCTGCGTCAGGCACGGGCACATCCACTGACGCGCGATGTCTGCGCCCAGATTAAGAGCGATCCGGGCGCGGTGCTGGTCATCGAGGTGCAGGGTGATGATTCCGGGGCCGTGATGACACACATCCATCGTATTGCCGATGGACTTTCCGGTAGCGCCTATGCCGCACCTGTGATGACCGAGCCTCAAGCCGTACAGCAAGTCTGGCAGCTGCGCTCCAGCGCCCTTGGGCTGATGACCACGGTGCCGGGCACTAAAAAGCCCGTGCCCTACATTGAAGATGCTGCGGTGCCGCCCGAGGTACTGGCGGACTATGTGGCTGAGGTGCTGGCGGTCTGCCGCAAATACAATCAGCCCGTGTCCATGTTCGGCCATGTCAGCGTTGGCCTGATCCACATCCGGCCTTTGCACGATCTGCACCAGAGTGCCGACATCGCTCGCATGGCGCAGATTCAGGAAGAGGTCTTCCCGCTGGTGCAGAAATATGGCGGCTCCTGGAGCGGCGAGCATGGTGATGGTATTGTCCGCGGCGGTTACAACCGGCGTTTCTTCGGCGATGCCCTGTATGGTGCCTTCCAGGAAGTGAAACAGTTCTTCGACCAGGAAGGCCGCATGAACCCGGGCAAGGTGATTGACACACCGCCCTTGGACAGCCACCTGCGCTTCGGCCCCGGCTACCAGCCGCTGACGGTGCAAAGCGGGTTTCATTACCGCGCACAGGGCGGCATGCTGGCGGCGGCGGAGCAGTGCACTGGCGTGGGTGCCTGTCGTAAGACCCAAGTGGGCGTGATGTGCCCGTCCTATGCCGCCACTCGCGACGAGGTTCACAGCACCCGTGGCCGCGCCAATGCCTTGCGCCTAGCGCTGACTGGACAGCTTGGCCCTGAGGCTCTAGGCAGCAATGAACTCAAAGCCGTGATGGATCTGTGTGTTGGTTGCAAAGGTTGCAAGGGCGAGTGTCCAAACAGCGTGGATATGGCGCGTCTCAAATCCGATGTGCTGTATCAACACCAAATGCGTCATGGGGTTCCGTTGCGGGCGCGGCTTTTTGGCCATCTGTCTGGTATAGCCAGACTGGCATCTGGTCCGCAGGCACCGCTAGTCAATGCACTAATGGGCAGCGCACCCATGCGCGGCCTGATGGAAAGAATATTGGGTATTGACTCAAAACGGACGCTGCCACCGTATACAAGTCAGCGCCTGAGCCGATGGTTTGTGCAGCGTCCTTCCGGCGGCATCGCCACGGAGCAGGGCAGGGTACGTGATACTGTCATACACATGCGGAGTCATCGTGTCGTACTCTTCAACGACACCTACACCGAGCACTATTTACCACAAGTGGGTCGCGCGGCCATTGAAGTGCTTGAGGCCGCGGGCTATCAGGTTGAGCTAGCCACTTTGGGCGACAGTCAACGCAGCGTCATTTCCCAAGGGTTGCTCGACCAGGCAAAACGCGACGGCACCAGGCTTTTTCAGCGGCTAGATGCGCTGCTTGCGGATGGCGTGCCGCTATTGGTGTGCGAACCTAGTTGCGCTACGGCGCTGGCTGATGATCTGCCGGATCTGTTGGATGACACCGCACTGGCTCATCGCGTAGCCAGTCGCGTTCAGATGCTGGATCGTTTTCTGGAGCAAGAGCTTGCCGCTGATCGTTGCACACTGCCCTGGAAGGTGCCAGAGACAGCAGCGCCCCGGCGGTTTCTGGTACACGGACATTGTCACCAGAAAACCCTGGACGGCGGCCGCTGGACTCATCGGCTACTTGCCCGCATTCCCGGTGCGATCGTGGTCGACACTGAAGCCGGTTGCTGTGGCATGGCGGGTGCCTTTGGCTATGAAGCCGAACATGCTGAGCTTTCGCGTATAATCTTCGGCCAGCGGCTATTGCCTAGATTGGTTGAGAGTAGCACCGGAACACGTGTTGTGACCAATGGGTTTTCCTGTCGCCACCAGATTGCTGATCTGAGTGAACGGCAACCGGGGCATGTTATGGAAATAATTCGAGACTTTCTATAAATTTAAGCAAACGAGAGGTTTTAAGTTGAAGCTGGTGCGTTACAAGAATGAGGAGTTCGCCGCCGAATTCGGTTGCGTGGAAGGCAATCATGTATACAAGCTGATCGGTGATCCGCTTGGAAAGCCAGGGCGCGGCGAGTTGGTCGGTGAACTTGGTTCGATTAAGCTGCTCGCACCTTGTGTGCCGCGGAAGGTGGCGGCGGTGGCCATCAACTTCCCTGGCATTGAGCGCTATTCCCCAGACATGAAAGAGCCGCTGGTGCTGCTTAAGCCGGGTACCAGTGTCTGCGGCCCCGGCGACCCGGTTATCAATCCTTTTCCTGATCTGCCATGGTGGGGCGAGGCCGAGTTGGGTGTGGTGATTCGCCACACGCTGCGTAATGTCGGCGAGGATCGGGTGCGCGAAGGCGTACTCGGATTCACCATCGGCAACGATGCCTCGGTCGAGAACGTGGAAGGCCGCGATCACCACTTGGCGCGTTCGAAGGCACCCGACACCTTCTGCCCTCTTGGCCCGTGGATTGACACCGAGTTCGATGCCAGCGACTGTGTTATCGAGGCGGTTCAGAACGGCGAAGTAATCCGCCGCGGGCGAACCAGCCAGCAGGTATGGCAATGGCCGCGCGTCGTTTCCTGGCTGTCCACCTGGATGACCCTGGAGCCCTGGGATGTGGTACTCACCGGGAACCCACCGGACACCGTCGGCATGCGCTTCATCCAGCATGGCGACATCTACACAGCGCGTATCCAGGGTCTGGGCGAGCTGACCAATCCCTTCTACGTCAGAGGCAAATAATGTACGACTTTTTTCTGGGTTCGCGCGAAGAGATCGCGCGAAACGAGACCAAATTTTTGATATCGGTAAAGCGCATGATGCCACGCTGGGTTAATTCTGTGCCGGATACCGAGTTTCTTAGCTTAGCCGCACTTCTCGATGCTCAGGGCCAAACTGCCACAAGCGCGGGCAGACGATTCGTGGCTGTCGAAACCGGCGCCGGCGCGAGCAGCTTGGCCTGTGCCTATTACGCACTCAAATACGACGGGCTGGCGCTGTCATGGGACAGCAATGGTGAAAAAGGTTCGCTTATCCGCACGGTCTGTACCGAGACCATGGGCAACGTATTTGCCAAGCATGTCGATACCCACTGGAAGCTTGTGGCGCACGACAGCCTGTCACCGTACCTGGGGCTGCCAATTCTTCCCGACCTGGTTGACCACGTGGACCTGTTCTTCCACGACAGTGAACACACATGGAACACGGTGCTGGGCGAATTGAAAGCGGTGAATCCGCTGTTGGTTGAGGGCGCGGTGGTTGCGCTCGATGACGCCAACCAGGATTATCTGCACACCAATATTGCCTATATCAATACATTCAGACGCAAGCTTGGCCTGCCGCCGGTGCCGCGCCCGCAGGACAACACCAGTCTGCCGTTCTATCAGGAGACGGAGCGCTTTCTTCAGGCCAACTGGGGCAAGGTGGATTATCTGCCCGATCTGTACAAGCAGAACGTCAGGAACGATCCGTATTTTGCTTATTTCGATGCCGAGTTTGATATCAAGGTCGAGCTTGGCACCGAGCGCCTGGAAAAACTCGAACACCGTTTCGATAGCTGGCGCGTGAGCAAGCGGCTTGACCAGACGGGCAAGCCATGAGGGCATTGGTAACGGGCGGCGCGGGTTTCATTGGCGCGCATCTGTGCCGCCGCTTGCTGCGCGAGGGCTGGTCGGTGCTGGTGGTCGACAACCTGTCCTCGGGACACGCCCGGAATCTGCCCGAGGGCGCGGATTTCAAATGGCTGGATCTTACCGACGAGGACGCGGCGCTCGAACTGCCCAAAGATGGCGTAGATGTGGTGTTCCATCTAGCTTCTCATGTCGGCCAGGAATTGTCGTTTGAGCGACCGTTGTTTGATCTCAAGGCGAATGCATTTTCCACCATGATCTTGCTCAAATGGTGCCTGGAGAAGCGCGTCAGGCAACTGGTTTTCGCCAGTTCAATGAACGTGTATGGCGACCCGCTTCAGGTTCCGGTCACGGAAGACACGCCGGTGCAACCGCCCTCACCCTACGCAGTTGGCAAGATCGCCTCGGAGTATCTTTGCAAGGTGTATCAGACTTTCGGCGTGAACACCACCAGCCTGAGGTTATTCAACGTCTACGGCCCGATGCAGGACATGCGCAACATGAAGCAGGGCATGGCCAGCATCTTCATGACTTACGTGGCCCGCAATGAACCCATCCTGGTGCGCGGCTCCAAGGATCGGTTTCGCGATTTTATTTGTGTGCATGACGTCGTCGATGCTTTTCTACGCTGCGTCGACGAGCGGGCCTACGGGAAAATCTATAATGTTGCGACCGGAAAAAAAACCCACGTCTGGGAGCTGTTGCACGGCATTATCGCTGCGTTTGGCCACGATCCGCAGGAGTATCCCGTTGCTTACGGTGAACCGACCCCACGCGACCAGTTCGGGGTGTTTGGTGACTCGTCCCTGCTGCAACAGGACTTGGGATGGAAACCGGCCGTGGCTCTGGATGAGGGCCTGCGCGAAATGGCGGACTGGGTGCGGCGGGAAGCCATCCTTTAACAACTTCGAGAGAACGGGAAATACATGAAAGTCGTGATTGGTATACCGGCGCGTATGGGTTCGTCGCGTCTGCCGGGCAAGCCGCTGGCGAAAATCCTCGGCATGCCGATGGTCGAGCATGTCTACCGGCGCTGCCTGCTGGCAAAAGGTATCGATGAAGTATTTATCGCCACCTGTGATCAGGAAATCCTCGACGCCGTAAAGTCGATTGGCGCCCAAGCCTTCATGACGCGCAAGGACATCGAGCGTCCTGGCTTGCGCGTTGCCGAAGCCTGCCGACAGCAGCAACTCGCCGACGACGACATCGTGGTGGTGGTTCAGGGCGATGAGCCGCTGGTCCACCCCGGCATGATCGACCTGGCGGTACAGCCCATGCTGGACGATCCGGCGATCCAGCTTTTGACCTTGGTGGCCGATGCCAATGAGACGGAGTGGTGCGACCCCAACGAAGTGAAAGTTGTGATCGACATTAGGGAGGACGTGCTGTTTATGTCGCGTAGCCCGCTCCCGTCCAACGAGTGGAGGCATATCGGGCCGCGCCTGAAACAGGTCGCGATCATGCCCTTTCGCAAGAAATTCCTGCTCGAGTTCCAGGCCATGCCGCCGACACCCTACGAGCTCGCCGAGCAAATCGAGCTACTGCGCGCAGTGGAGCACGGCGTGAAGATTCGCGCCGTGAAATCGCCGTACCAGAGTATTTCGGTGGACACCGAGAGCGACCGTCAGGAGGTCGAGGCCGCGATGGTGAGCGACGAGTTCTATCTGCAATACGCCAAACGTTAACGAGGCTCAAATGACCATCCCCAATCGTATCAAATCGGAACTCAGAGCCGGACGTACGGTGTTCGGCACTTGGTCCAACCTGTCCTCGCCTTCGGCCTTGAACGTTATTGGGCAGTCCGGGCTTGATTTCGTCATTATTGACATGGAGCATGGACCAACGTCTTTTGAGACGGCAGAAATGCAACTGTACGCCACCGAGTCGGCCGGCTGTACCCCAATAATCCGCTTGGGTGAAGGTAGTGATACGACCATCCTGCACGCCCTTGACATCGGTGTGCAGTCGCTACTGGTATCGCAGGTCGCGACCCCCGAGGAAGCGCAACGAATAGTGCGCGCGTCCAAGTATTTCCCCGATGGCAACCGCGGCCTTTCCCCGTATACCCGCAATCACGGTTACTCCGACGCCAATCTGGCAGAGAAGCTGCATCGTGCCAACGAGGAGATGCTTGTCGGGGTGCTGGTCGAAGGAGAAGCGGGCATGGGCAACCTGGAGAAAATCGCACAAACGCCCGGGCTGGACATGATCTACCTCGGTATATTCGACATCTCCATGGCGGTGGGAGTGCCGGGTGACGTGCGGCACCCCAAGGTGGTGAAGATGGTGCGTGATTGCGTACGCGTCATAGAGGGGCATGGACTTGCTGCGGGTTCGGTTGCACCTGACCGCGAATATCTGAAACTGCTGCACGAGGCAGGCTTTCGCTTCCTGTCTTATCGGGTCGACAGCGCTGTGCTGCGTGAAGGTTTCGCCACAGCCTGTTCCTGGTATGAGGAGTTGTGTGTGCAGCCGGATTCAGGCAAAGGTGTGCGTCGTCAACCGGGCACCAAATCACCAAAGGGGGGCAGTTAATGCCTGCGTCAGGCCATGCATGTCCATTGTGCGGGGCAGGTGCGAACCAGCAGCGCGTCCTGCTGCATTGGCTTGGGCGTAAGTTTGAAGTGCGCCCCGGCCAGCGCTATGACCTGCCCAACCACATGCACTGGATGCTTGCCGGCCAGCCAGGTGGAATGGGTAAATACAGCCACATCTTAAGCCGTGAAACTGAGCGCTCCTACGCTGAAGATTTGAAGCGCAACGGGTACTGCGATTATCTGATCGCAATCATCTCCTGAGCTGGTGCCGCATGGTAAAAGTGCTGTACCTGATTCATGCCGCATCTGCCCCGCAACGCTTGGCCAAGGCACAGATTGCTAGTGCGACACCGGTTCCATGGATGTTTCTATGCCAGGATTATGCGCGCCATTTGTACTGGGAGCGCACGCTCGGAGCGAACTTCGCCAAGCTGCCTTTGCGCGATCTCCTTGTGGAGGCAGCGGCCGGGTTGCGCCAGCCCTTTCTTGATCTGCTATCCGAACGCGGCCGTAAGCACGACTCGCTAGCCTGGTGGGCCTCACGCGTTTCCGAGCGCAATACCGCAGTGTCCCCTCTATTTCTGTACTGCTGTTATCTCAAAATTGGGCAAGTACGGCTTGCGCGTAGCGATGGGCCGCTTGTTATCGTCGGCGAAAGCTATGCACTGCTTTCCAGTTTGGCCAGTCACGCGGAACAAGAAGGCTATGCAGTCCAATGGCTGAATCGGCCGAATATCGTGCTGCGTTTTTTCAGGCACCATGCCATCGCGTTTCTACGCGCGGCGAGATTTCTGGCGCACGCCTTGGTACAAACCACTTTAGGACCGCCGCCGGCTCCGCTGCCTGCTGATCGACCAAGCGCACTACTGCACACATTTCTGGATGAACAGTGTCTGGGCAAGGATGGCGAATTCCATGACCGTTATCTGCCGGGATTGTGCACATGGCTTGAAGGAAAGGGCTTGACAGTAACGCACATGCCGATATTGTTCAACATGCGGCGCAGCAAGGCTGCAACTTGGTGCTGGCTGGCATCAAGCCGGCAACGCTTCATCAACCCCTATCGTTGTTACCGAATTTCCGACTACCTGGCCGTATTGGTCGAGGCGATGCCCGGTCGCAGCAGAAAATTCGGCCCGGCTGTTCTGGGTAACCTTGATGCCAGCGCCCTGTTCAGCGAAGCGCAGGCAAATTGCACCTACGATGGAGGAACGCTCGAGTCGCTGCTTTCCTACCGCCTGCCGCTTCGCCTTCGCGAGCGCGGCATCAAAATCGACCTTTTCGTCGCCGAATACGAAAACATGATTACGGAGAAGCTCCTTATCGCAGGATTCCGTAAATACTCCCCGAACACCAAGCTGGTCGGCTTCCAGCATGGCGCGCTCTATCCGATGCTGCTGTGTAATTTCATCACTCGTGAAGAGGCGCAGTTTGCCCCGATGCCTGACCGCATCGTGTGCAACGGGCCCTTTTTTAGGGATATCCTGATTCGGGAAGGTCTGCCGGCAGATCGTGCCGTAGCCGGGCCGGCGTTGCGATATAGTCATCTTTGGCGGATACAGCCGAATGCAGAGTCGCCGGCGAGACAGGGGGTTTTTGTCCCGTTGCCCATGATGCAGAGTGATGCCACGGAATTGCTCACCAAGCTGATTGAGGCATTTGGCGCCGAGCCGCAGATCACACTTTCGCTCAAACCGCACCCGATGTCGTCATCGCGTATGCTGGAGGCCGCCGGCATCTCCGGGCTACCGCAAAACTTTCGCATAGTTTCCGGAGAAATCGGCATGTGGTTGTCTCGGGCACAGGTGGTGGTTGCACTGAGCTCGAGTGCACTGTACGAGGCGCTAGCGGCGGGTGTCCTGGTGGTGCCGGTTGGACGCGAAGCCGCGCTGGACCTGAACCCGCTTGCATGGCATCCGCGCTTCGCGAAACAATATTGTTCCGCCGAAGAAATCCGCTCAGAAACTACTCGCCTGATGCATCTTGGGCCAGCCGATTTGCAGGCTTATCGGGAACACGCGCGCCAGATTCTTGATCACAGCTTTGGCCAAATCAACGAAGACACGATGAATTGTTTCATTGACGGCCTGTTGCCAGCAGGCGGTGCGTTGCTCCCACGATAGTTGTTGCGTAATCGCTGCACATACTGGGAGTACCTCAAGGTGCTAAAATGTGCATTCTCAATCTTGGCGGGCTGTGATCCCCGAAAAAACCAGACGCTTTATGTCAAAGGAAAATAATATTATTCGCGTTGGGATAGCCGGATACGGCATGGTTGGCAAGCGCAGACGGGCATGTGTTGATCGAAACCCGCTTATGAACCTTGTGGCGGTTTGCGATCGTGCATTCGAGAGGGAGGGAAGCTTTTCTGACGGGGTTCGCTATTATCCCGAGTATCGTCGGCTACTCGAGAATAGCCTGGACATGTTGATTGTTTGTCTGCCCAATGACATCGCGCCAGAAGTCACGATCGCCGGACTGGAACGTGGGCTGCATGTATTCTGCGAGAAACCGCCTGGGCGCGATGTTGAGGACATAGTCCGAGTCATCAGGTGCGAGCGAAAACATCCCGGCCTCAAGCTCATGTATGGCTTCAACCATCGCCATCATGAATCCGTTCAGGATGCGCTTCGCCTGATACGATCCGGAGAGCTTGGCCCCATTATCAATATGCGGGGGGTCTATGGAAAATCAAAATTAATTACCTTCAACCAGCCCTACTGGCGTACCAAGCGGCATATTGCCGGCGGCGGTGTCTTGCTTGACCAAGGGATACACATGGTTGATTTGATGCGCTTGTTCGCCGGCGAGTTTAACGAAATTCAAAGCTTTATTTCGAACAGTCACTTTGGGTATGACGTCGAAGATAATGCCTATGCGCTGATGCGAACAGAGGATGGAATTGTCGCAATGCTCAACTCATCGGCTACTCAATGGCGGCACCGTTTTAATCTTGATATCAATCTTGCCAACGGCAGCATTATTCTCGGCGGAATTCTGTCCAGTTCCAAGAGCTACGGAGCCGAGACTCTGACAGTGGTCAGGGCTGATCACGATAATGATGGCGGCGATCCCAGAGAGGAGATGGTTCGTTATAACCGCGATCCTTCATGGGACGATGAGATCAACAGTTTTGCCGAAAGCATATTGTCCAACAAGCCAGTTGAGAGCGGCTCCTCGCTGGATGCGCTCAATACGATGAAGCTGGTATATCAAATTTATTATGCCGACCCGAAATGGCGGCAAACCTACAACATACCCGATCCCGAAAATCAAACTCCGCCATGAGCCATCTTGGCCGTGTTTTTACCCATGATCCTATAGTATTTGTAATCGCTATTTCGATTTGCTCGATGCACGGAAAAGAATGGCCACCGCTTATTTTATTGACAATGGGGCAATGCAGCGACAGCCAGTCATTTTGCCAATGATCAGTCGATTGACTGAATAGCTATGACAAGCCATTTCATGTGATTGGCCTGACCGACCACCAGGAGGTCATCACGGTATTGGCAAACGATTCCGGCTTGGAAGAAATTTTTGTTCGCCAGTTGTGTGGTATCGGCCGACTAGCCGATACCGTTGCCATTACGGCTTTCGACGGCTGCCAGATGAAAGCGATGGCAGATGATGGTATCCATGTGCCCACCGAGCCCAAGGAATATGGCCCCGCCGAGGACGCACACATGATTCTCGATCACCTTGTAGGGGCGTATCTGATGCGGTATGTCCGGCCTATATAAGGATCAATAAGTATGCGTTTTTCAGACAAGAAGGTATTTGTCACGGGTGCATCAAGGGGAATAGGTCGGGCAATTGCCGAAGCGTTTCGATCCGAGGGCGCCTGGGTAATAGGAACCCGCACTGGCAAAAGCAGTGGAATGGATGATGCTTGTCAAGAGTGGGTTGCTGCTGACTTCTCGGACGTTGAGCAAATCAAGGCTTGTGCTCGCCATGTGCGCCATGCCGAACCTGATGTGCTTGTTAATAATGCGGGCATCAACAGGATTGCGCCATTTGTGGAGATCAGCCCGGATGATTTTCTTTCTATACAGCAGGTAAATGTCTTTGCGCCATTTTTGCTTTGTCAGGCTGCGATACCTGCAATGAAAAATAAAGGATGGGGCCGCATCGTGAATGTGTCATCCATCTGGGGAAAGATCAGCAAGGAACACCGTGCATCTTATTCTGCCAGCAAATTTGCAATAGATGGCATGACATTAGCTTTGGCTGCTGAGCATTCAGCCGATGGCATCCTTGCGAACAGCGTTGCGCCAGGTTTTGTTGATACTGAATTAACCCGCCGCGTGCTGGGTGCAGCAGGGGTACAGTCTCTTGTGGACACTGTGCCGGCACGTCGACTCGGGCAGGTTGATGAAATTGCTCGTTTGGTCCTCTGGCTCGCCAGTGAAGAGAACACTTACCTCACCGGCCAAAACATAGCCATTGATGGAGGCTTCAGTCGTGTCTGAGCAGTTGATAATTCAATCCCACAGAGGGGCATATACCGTACATTTTGACGACACACTCTTATCTGACCCGGCGAGGCTTCTGGAGGGCGAACCTCATTTCTTGGTTGACGCCAATGTGGCGCGATTATATGCCTCTAGTCTCCATGCAATTCTTCATCATCCCAATGCCATTGTTATTGAGGCAACGGAAGAAAATAAATCAATAGAAAGAACGATACCTGTTATTGAGCGGCTGGTTCAGAACAAGGTGCGGCGTGACCACACCCTTGTTGCAATCGGTGGTGGCATCATCCAGGACATCACCTGCTTCATTGCGAGCACGCTGCTGCGAGGACTTTCCTGGCGCTTTGTGCCGACGACGTTGCTGGCCCAGGCAGATTCGTGCATCGGTTCAAAGAGCTCCATTAACCTGGGTGCGACCAAGAATATTCTCGGCACCTTCAACCCCCCTCAGAATATCTTTATCCATTCAGGATTTCTTGAAACTCTCGAAGACAGGGACATTCGATCGGGTGTTGGAGAAATCATCAAGGTGCATGCGATAGATGGGATAGCTGCGTTTGATCGGTTGACGTCTGATTTCGATCGGTTGTTTGATGATCGAGCCGTGCTTTTAAGATATACCCGGGCGGCTTTGCTGATAAAGCAGCGCTACATTGAGCAGGACGAGTTTGATCGCGGGATTCGCAACATCTTCAATTATGGCCATAGCTTTGGCCATGCCATCGAGTCAGCCGCGCATTACGCAGTGCCTCATGGCATTGCTGTTGCCATAGGCATGGATATGGCCAATTACATTGCCGCAAAGCGCAGTTTGTTGCCGGTGGAGCATTACCATCGGATGCATTCTATTCTGCGTAAAAATTATGGAAAATATGCAAGAACCCCGATCCCGCTCGATGCAATGCTTTCCGCACTTATGAAGGACAAGAAGAATACGAGCACTATGCTACGCCTGATTTTCCCGATGGGTGACCGGGCTGAAATTCAGCAGGTACAGGTTTTGCCGGATGAAATATTTCGCTCTCAATGCGCAGAGTTCTTCGTGGAGATTAATGGATGAGTTCTACCGCCAAAGTCGCGGTTTGCTCCCGTTCCTTCTCCAAGAATACCATTTTGCGCGCCGAATTGATGGCGCGGTATCAACAGGTCACCTTCAACGATGCGGGTCTCCAGTTAAAGGGCGACAGCTTGGTCGAGTTTCTGAGCGGGCATGACAAGGCGATCACCGCCCTTGAGACTATTGATGAGGCGGTACTGTCCCGTCTGCCCGAACTCAAGGTCATCAGCAAATATGGTGTTGGACTCGACATGATAGATATGGTGGCCATGCGTGCTCATGGCAAGCGCCTGGGCTGGACCGGCGGGGTTAACCGCCGCTCCGTGTCCGAGTTGGTAATCTCGTTTGCCATCGCCATGCTGCGCCACGTGCCGGCGGCCCATCGCGAAGTTCTCTCGGGCACTTGGCGCCAGCATGTTGGGGGCCATCTGACAGGGCGCACCGTCGGCATTATTGGCTGTGGCCATATCGGCAAGGACTTGGTGCCCTTGTTGCAGGCCTTCGACTGTCCAATTCTGGTGAACGATGTTCGGGATTATCCCGATTTCTACGCGGCACACAACGTTGAACCGGTAAGCCTTGAGACTCTCTTGGTGCGATCCGACATCGTTACCCTGCATGTTCCCCTGGATGAGAGCACCCGTGGCATGCTTGATGCCCACAGGCTTACAATGCTGAAGCCTACCGCCGTGCTGATCAATGTCGCCCGGGGCGAGTTGGTCGATGAGGCTGCATTGAAGCAGATGCTGCAGAACAAGCGCCTGGCAGCCGCGGCCTTCGATGTATTCGCGGTAGAGCCACCCCCGGATCAAGAACTGCTGGCCCTCCCCAATTTTCTGGTTACCCCCCACATTGGAGGCAGCGCCCACGAAGCCGTACTGGCCATGGGGCGGGCAGCCATTGACGGTTTGGATCACAACCAGATTCCCGGAACCGAGGTTGACTGAAAATCGGCCCGGCATTTCTATTGCCACCTGGGATTCCAGTGCCGATGGTGAGCGGCTTCGGCGCCAATGCTTGGCATGGTTTCATGGTCTCGGCGAGAGGTTGGTCGACGGCACGCGTCTCATCGATCGCGAAAAGCGGACGCATTATTGGATATCTGGTCGTTGAAGCAAGTCGGAGTGTCAAATCGAAGAAACATTAGGCGGACAAGCTTGGATTCATGAAAACAGTCATCCTCTGCGACGGTGAGTTTTGAACGGCTGCTGCTTCTCGTATTGTCATAAGAACTTTTAAAGGAAACCGCTTTCAATATGAAAACAAAATTATCCGTGTTAACAAGGAAAGCGTGGGTCGCTTATCAGCAAGGTCGTCTGCTGGGGGTTCTTCACAGAAGAATACGAGTATTCATTAAAAGCCTTGCCGCCTTGGCCTTGAATAGAGATATCGTAATTCATTGCCCGGTCTATATTTCACCACCAAAATATGAGCAACCGGTCGTTCAGCGGATTTTTCAATCTTACTCTAAAATGAAAGAAGCTCAGAGAGCTGCATCAAGCATTTATCTCCCATCATCATTGTGGCAAGGGCAACTTGATAATGCCTACGCAAATATTATGCAATCGGTGGAATCAAAGGATATAAGTAGATTCCATCACTTTCTTGCAAACTTTGGTGTATGGGAAAAGTACACGGGAATTGAAGAGGGGCTGTTTGTCCGGGAAAGCAATCAGAACCCATGCGGGCGAGCTCACCTGAGACAGGTTATTTCAAATCTTGTTGCACTTTGGCGCCATTATTATGCTGATAGGAAGCCAATTAATGCGCTAAAGCGACCATCTCATGGTAATTTATCTGGTGCCTACATAGAAAACACACTGGTGACCATTGACTCTTTCTTTAGCGAGATATATGGCAGTTTAATTGGATCAATTGTCCGTGATAGTTCTCATCCGATTGTCGTTGAGTTGGGTGGCGGGTCTGGTAGGCTTGCTTATTATTCGTTACGCGATCTTGGGCCATCAACATATGTTGATTTTGATCTACCCGAAACACTCTGTGTTGCAGCTTATTATCTCATGCTCGCTTTCCCGGAAAAGAAAACTCTTCTTTATGGAGAGTCACGGTATGAGCCGATGGTTCACCGGAAATATGATTTGATTTTTATGCCATCTTTCGAGATGGAGAAGCTAGGTTCAGACAATGTTGATATTTTTTTCAATGAATGCTCTCTTGGAGAGATGAATCCGGAGGCAGCATCGAATTTCATTCGTCTTGCTTCTCTAGCATCGCGGTATATTTTTCACATGAATCATGACCGTTACCCGAATGTTTATTCTGACGGGAGCAAAAGTTTGCTTGGATCCGAGTACCCAATATCTAATAATTTTAAATTATTGTTTCGATATCCTGAGTTAAAGCACTTCTTGATTGATGGTGAAGCCGATTTAAGTAGCGATACTGTGGCCTACTTGTATGAAAAAATTAATTCTTGAATCTAGGCTAGATGTTAATTTCTCCAATCCCGCGACGGAGGGGTTGGCAGGTGTCACTGGTCGATACCAGCGTCAACACCATGACCGTGTTGCGATTGAAGCGTCACCTGCAATCCGGCGGCCTCAAGGGAAAGGGAATCATGGGCGGCATGATTGTGGAAAGAGGTTGCTGTGTGGAGAGGAGGAAACTTGATTAGACTGTCCCGCTCCCTGGTGGGGGAGATGGAAATAGAAGCCGTGGCCACGATCATTCGTCGCGGCTTTCTCGGCATGGGCGCGGAAGCGCAGTGCTTTGAGCAGGAGTTGGCCTCGTTTATCGGCGGTGGCGTTTCCGTGGCCTGCGTGAATACCGGCACGTCCGCCCTTCACCTGGCTTTACAGGCTGTGGGCGTTGGCCCGGGCGACGAAGTTCTTGTGCCAACCCTGACCTATGTCGCGACATTCCAGGCAGTTTCCGCGTGCGGTGCCGTTCCCGTCGCCTGTGATGTGTCTGAAAATACCGGATTGCTGGATTTATCAGACGCGGGAAAAAGAATCACCCCGAAAACCAGGGCGGTCATCCCGGTTCATTACGCGAGTTTTACCGGGGATATTGGCGCTGTTTACGCATTCGCCGGGAGTCACGGCTTGCGGGTGGTTGAGGACGCTGCCCATGCGTTTGGCTGCGAGTTCAAGGGGAAGAGGGTCGGCAGTTTCGGGGACGTGGTGTGTTTCAGTTTTGACGGGATCAAGAATATCACTTCGGGAGAAGGCGGTGCCGTTGTATCGGCGGACGGGCAGGTTATCGCGAAGGTCCAAGATGCCCGCCTTCTCGGCGTGCAGAAGGACACCGAGAAGCGTTTCCGGGGCGAAAGAAGTTGGGATTTCGATGTTACCGAGCAGGGCTGGCGTTACCACATGAGTGACATCATGGCGGCGATAGGGCGGGTTCAATTGAAGCGGTTCGAACGTGACCTCAAGCCCGCGCGAGTCTCCCTTGCGGAGCACTACATTAGGAAGCTGCAAGGTCTTTCCCAGATCAGGCTTTTCGGAGCCGACTTGTCAGCCGTTGTCCCCCACATCATGCCGATACGGATTTTGGGTGGCAAGCGCGACATCGTCAGGGCTGCCCTGCTTGAAAACGATATTGAGGCGGGCCTGCACTATAAGCCGAATCACCTTTTGTCGAAGTTCGGCCACGGTGCCGTCAAGCTGCCAGTGGCGGAGAAGCTATATAATGAGATATTGTCGTTGCCCCTGCATCCCGGATTGACCGTATCTGACGTCGACCGAGTGGCGGGAGTAATAGAGCGAGCCTTGGTATAACCTTTAACATGGTGGATGTGCAATGAATGTGGTTATTTTGTGTGGCGGCTTGGGAACACGCCTGAGCGAGGAAACAAGTTTGAAGCCCAAGCCCTTGGTTACGATTGGAGGCCACCCAATTCTTTGGCATATCATGAATATCTATGGCGCCCACGGATTCAACGAGTTTTCCTTGGCGCTGGGGTACAAGGGCGAAACCGTCAAAGAGTATTTCCTTAACTATTATTCCCTGGACAGCGACCTTTCCATCGACTTGAAAACCGGGGCGGTCAATCACATCAGCCAATCCAAACGGGACTGGAAGGTTACGCTGGTCGATACCGGCATGGATTCTATGACGGGCGGTCGTCTGCACAGGTTGGAGTCGACATTGCGGCCACATGGAACGTTTATGTTGACGTATGGAGATGGAGTATCCGATGTCGATGTGAATCGTCTGCTGGCATTTCACAAGGCGCATGGAAAGCTTGCCACCGTGACGACGGTGCGCCCGCCTGCCCGATTCGGTGGGATCGTGTTTGACGGTGACCGGATCGTGGAGTTCAAGGAAAAACCGCAAACTGGGGAAGGCTGGATCAACGGCGGCTTTTTCGTTTTCGAGCCCGGCGTGTTTGATTATCTTTCCGGCGATCAGACCGTCCTGGAAGGCTCGCCGCTTGAAGCTCTTGCCAGAAATGGGCAGCTCATGGCGTTCAAGCATGAGGGTTTCTGGCAGTGCATGGATACGCTGAGGGATCGCCAGTATCTCGATCATTTGTGGGCAAGCGGTGCGGCGCCCTGGAAAAAATGGTGATGGCCGTGTTTGCCGGAATTACCCGGCGCTTGCCACATGAAAAGTCTGCCTGATGTTTAAAGGTCTGTATTCAGGGAGGCGTGTCCTGGTTACCGGGCATACCGGTTTCAAGGGGTCGTGGTTGTGCCAGTGGCTGTCGCAACTGGGGGCGCAAGTCGCCGGTTTCTCCATCGGCGTTCCTTCGCAACCGTCCAACTTCGAGGTGTTGAACCTGAGTGCACGCGTGAAAGATTTCCGGGGGGATGTCAGGAACTTGGACGAACTTGTGCGCGTCTTCGGGGAATTTCAGCCGGACATGGCTTTTCATCTGGCGGCGCAGCCGCTGGTGCGAGCCTCCTACGATGAGCCCACGCTGACCTTTGACACGAATCTGGGGGGCACCGTCAACTTCCTTGAAGCTGTTCATCGCACTCCGTCCATTAAGGTTGGCGTAGTGATCACCAGCGATAAATGCTACGAGAATGTGGAATGGGACTACGGATACAGGGAGACTGATCGCTTGGGCGGCAAGGATCCCTACAGCGCTTCCAAGGCCTGCGCAGAAATCGCTTTCAGCACTTACTGGCGTTCGTTTTTCGCGGCGGGCGATAAGCGACTTGCCACCGTTCGCGCCGGCAACGTGATTGGCGGCGGCGACTGGGCTGGAGAACGGATCGTTCCGGACTGTATAAGGGCTTGGGCTAACGGAGAGGCGCCTCTCATTCGCAACCCAAGAGCAACACGGCCGTGGCAACACGTTTTGGAGCCACTTAGCGGCTACCTCTGGCTTGGCGCCGAGCTAGTCGGCGGACATTCTGGGCTCGCGGGCGAGGCTTTTAATTTCGGGCCGAAGGCCGAAGTCAATCAACCCGTCTCAAAACTGGTTGAGGAAATGCTCAAAACCTGGACTGCCGGGTCGTGGAGCCAGCAAACACAATCCGGTACGGAAAAACCGGAAGCCGGATTACTCAAGCTGTGCTGTGATAAGGCACTCCAGAGACTCGGCTGGCAAGCAATTCTTTCCTTCGAGGAAACGGTCAGGATGACCGCAGAGTGGTACCAGCGATATCACGCTGGTGAGGGTGACATGGCGGCCTTTACGACTAAGCAGATCCGGCTTTATGAAATTCTTGCCAAAGAGAGAGCGGTGCGATGGGCCGCATCATAACGGCCGCTTCAGTATCGCGGGTATTTCGATTCTCTGCCCATGGGTGAAGTAATGGATCAGCCCCTGGTCTCAGTGATCATGAATTGTTTCAATGGGGAGCAATACCTCCAGGAAGCCATTGACTCAATCTACGCCCAGGACTATTCTCATTGGGAGATCGTTTTCTACGATAATGCCTCGACTGATCGAAGCGCGGAGATCGCCAGACGGTGTGATAAACGACTATGCTATTTTCGCAGCAACGCCACGATTCCTCTGGGTGCCGCTAGGAACGAGGCAATTGCCCGTGCGCATGGAGAATTGGTCGCCTTTCTTGACACCGACGACAGATGGCTACCGGCAAAGCTGAGTACCCAGGTTGACGTGTTTTTGCAGCACGCCGACGTCGATTTCGTTTACAGCAATTTCTACTTCCTGCCTTCGCCAGGTGACCACAGATATCTCGGGTATTCCAAGCCTCAGCCTCATGGGAGAGTATTTCGGTCGTTCCTCCGCCATTATCCGGTCAACCTGCAGACTGTGATGCTTCGGCTGTCTGCCTTGGAGAGGTTGAGTACCCTGTTTGACCCGAGCCTTAACATGTCCGAAGAGTACGATCTTTTCATGCGGCTGCTGCATTCAAGCAATGCACATTACGTTGATGCGCCTTTAGCGGTGTATCGGATTCACTCCGGGATGGCAAGCATCAAGTTTGCTGACAAATACCCCGAAGAATATCGTTACATATTGAATAAACTACGTGACTTGGAGCCATTCTTTGACCGGACATATGCCGCAGAGTTGCGCTATCTGGGCGCGAAGATCGGGTACTGGCAGGCTGTCGCGGAGATGCAAAAAGACAATGCTCTTAAAGCCCGGCAGGCGCTCGGGCCGCACAAGTGGGTGAGCCCGTTGTTTTTTGCCATTTACTGTGCCACGTACCTTCCCGTGGTCTTTTGGCGCAAGCTTCATGAACTGCGATTTACAATAAGCGACATAATGAAAAAGTTGTGCTGGTAAGATTTAGAGATGAATGGGGTTGTCATGGAGTTCGATAAAAAGAAGTGATGTACTGTAGACACGTCTCTTTACCTTCGGGCGCCCGTGTCTGCGGCTCAAGATACGGACTTGCAAGCTGCCAGATGCCTGTATAACCCATGATCATCACCCACACGAGTACGTGAGGAATCTCTTTATATGGTTAACATAGACAACCTGCGCGTCTGGTTCCAGCAGGCGCCGTATCGCGTATTCTGGGCTGCCGTCTTTTGCACAACATCCGCAATTGCTCTCACTGTCCAACTAATCGTGCTTCCGTACCTGTTGCCGGGACTGCATGCGGGAAACGGTTTGCTCGTTGGCGGCGACTGGGTGACGTTTCATGAAGTCGCCAGTAGGCTTGCGGAAAAAATAAACGCGCAAGGGTGGCAGGCCTGGACCTTGCGGCCCACGGCGGAGTTGACGGCAGGACCTGAAGGACAGTCAACGGCCGGTATCGCCGCCGCGATTTACGCCATCACCGTGTCCAAGCCGTATGTGCTCATCCCGCTCAATGCGGCCCTGCACGCCACGGCCGCTGTCACGCTCATGCGCATCGCTCGGTATCTGACCGGTGACGACTTCACCGCCATGTGCGCGGCGCTGCCCTTCGTGCTGTTTCCGTCAGCGATGACATGGTATGCCCAGATACACAAGGATGGCTTTTATTTTGCCGGTGCGTTCCTGTGTCTTTACGGTTGGATGCTGCTCGCGCGTCTGCCGACTTGGCAATCAGGCTGGCGAACGGTGCTGGCGGGATTGGCTTGGATCGGTGCGGGGGTTGCCCTGATGGGGCTGGTGCGTACCTATTCATTCCAGGTGGTGCAGGGGGTGGGTTTTGTTTTTGCCACGGGACTGTCCATGCTGTTCATCGTGCGCGGCGTGAAAAAACAACTGCCTTGGAAGACCTGCACCGCGGCGATTGCCGTCCTGTTTCTGGTACCGCTACTGCTCAGACTCGCGCCAGTCGATACGAAACTCAGCTACAAAGTGCCGGAAGCGACTTCTACGACGGGCTTAACAGTTGACAGTCATGGTGAAGCGCTTGTGAGGGATCATTGGCGCGCCAGCGGGTGGCTGCCGAACTTGATCGAAAACAAATTCCTGTGGCTCGCCGTGCAGCGCGACGGATATATTCTTCGGGAGCCCGACATGGAGCAGCATCAGAAGGCGGGCAGCATGATAGACCGCGATGTGCGGCTGTTCAGTGTGTCCGACTTTGTTGTCTATCTGCCGCGCGCTGCCCAGATCGGGTTACTTGCCCCTTTTCCCATCCACTGGATCACACCGGGGGCTAGTACGGCCGGCTCTCTCATGCGTCAGCTGGCGGGCGTGGAAATGATCGGTGTGTATTGTGCGCTGCTGTTCCTGCCATATGCCATGTGGCACTGGCGCGGCAAGGTGGAAATGTGGCTGCCCGTTGTGTTCGGTACGATGCTGGTTCTGGTCTATGCCTTTTCCACCCCCAACCTCGGTTCCCTGCACCGCCAGCGCTACGGCTTCCTTATGTTGCTAG
This sequence comes from Gammaproteobacteria bacterium, assembly GCA_030655395.1. Lineage (GTDB taxonomy): Bacteria > Pseudomonadota > Gammaproteobacteria > SURF-13 > SURF-13 > JAQBXX01. The sequence goes on from JAURVQ010000089.1 coordinate 22,956, forward strand.
TGGGAGTTGGGCTCGCAGGCTGCTTGAGCGCACTGAAGCTGCGGGCGTCCAGGCAAGCGGACTAGCGATGAGATCGTTTCCCGCACTTCATTTCCCTTCTGTCACGCCAAGCCGCATCTGGGCGTTTTTTTTCGTCTTCGCCGCCGCCACGGCGCTGTTACTGCAATGGGTGGTGCTGCCCCATCTGCTCCCCGGACTCCATGCCGGAAACGGCCTGCTGGTAGGGGGTGACTGGGTCGGGTTTCACGCGATGGCTGTAGATCATGCCGCGGAAATCCGTGCGCAGGGCTGGTCCGCATGGGAACTGCGGCCATGGAACCAGGCACCGTCCGGCATTGCGGCGGCGCTGTATGTGCTCACCGTTCCCCATCCCTGGGTGCTGGTGCCGCTCAACGCCGCGGTTCATGCCACAACCGGCGTGGTGCTGGTACGCATCATGCAATCCTTTGTCCCCGACTTTCGCCATGCGCTGGTCTGCGTGCTGCCCTTCATGCTCTTTCCTTCCGCGCTGACTTGGTACGCGCAGATACACAAGGACGGTTATTACTATGCAGGCATCTTTCTGAGCCTGTACGGCTGGATATTGCTCGCCCGCCTGGAAACCTGGAAAGGGCGCGCTGGAGAACCACTGCGTGGCCTGCTCTGGATTTTTGTAGGCTGCTTGCTGATCTGGGTCGTCCGTCCGTACGGCGTCAATCTGATGCAAGGCATCGGCGTCATCTTTGTCCTGATGCTGGTGCCTTTGTTCATCTTCCGCGGCCTGCGGCGGCAACTTCCGGCATCACGGGTCGTGGTGTCCGTGCTGATCGTTTTGGCGCTGCCTGTGACATTGGGCGTCTATAAGGACATGGGTGTCTATGAGAGTAGGGGCATCCATGAGAACAAGGGTCTCCATGAGAGCAGGGGTCTCCATGAGAGCAGGGGCATGGATGGCGCAGCCACTGTGCTAACTTATAGTGCGCGGCACTTGGGGCTTGGTGGTGATTTTTCCGAAGTTGAGCAGATTCGCTGGCAGAGGACCGCTTGGCTGCCTGCTTCACTCGACGAGATATTCTTTACGCTCAGCATGATACGCTCAGGCTACGCGCAATCGAAAGGTGCGAGCATGGTGGATGCCGATGTCCTGTTTCGCAGTGCCGTGGACTTCATTCCCTACCTGCCCCGGGCCTTGCAGATCGGTTTTGCCGCGCCTTTCCCGACACAATGGCTCGGTCAGGGCAGCAGCGAGGCCAACACTATGATGCGCCGTATTTCCGCGCTGGAAATGATAGTCGTGTATTGCGTGCTGTTGTTTCTGCCTTATGCCCTGTGGCTGTGGCGCAGAAGAATTGAAACTTGGCTGACCTTCAGCTTCTGCACCATCCTGCTCTTGATCTACACCTACATCATGCCCAATGTCGGCAGTCTCTATCGCACCCGCTACGGCTACCTCATGATGCTGGTCGCGCTTGGCATCGCGGGTGCGATTTCCGCGTGGCGTGATTTACACAGCAAAACGACCTGAGAACCGAAATGACGTTGACGCCTCATTCCAAGCAATGCCGCTTCTGCGGCAGCGGCCTTTCCCGCACCTTCTGCGACCTTGGCATGTCGCCGTTGTCAAATGCCTACGTGAAGGCTGACGCGCTGGAGCGCATGGAGCGGTTCTACCCGCTACATGCCTACGTGTGCGAGTCGTGTCTGTTGGTGCAGCTGCAGGAATTTGCAAGCCCCGAACATATCTTCGACGGCTACGCTTATTTCTCCTCCTATTCGGAATCTTGGCTGCGACACTGCCGGGCCTACACTGACTATATGATCGAGCGTTTCAGCTTGGGCCGCGAGCATCAGGTGGTCGAGATCGCCAGTAATGATGGCTATCTGCTCAAATACTTCAAGGCGCACGACATCCCGGTGCTCGGCATCGAGCCGGCGGAAAATGTGGCGCGCGTCGCGCAAGAGCAGGGAATCAAAACGCTGGTGAAGTTCTTCGGCGCTGAAACCGCCGATGGATTGGCGGCGACCGGCACCCGCGCCGACTTGCTCTTGGGCAACAACGTGCTCGCGCACGTGCCGGATATCAACGATTTCGTGCGCGGCCTGAAAATTCTGCTCAAGCCCAATGGTGTGATCACCATGGAATTCCCCCATCTGCTGCGGATGATAGAGGAAAACCAGTTCGACACCATCTATCACGAGCATTTCTCGTATTTTTCGTTCCAGACCGTGGAGCGAGTATTCGCTCATCACGGTCTCTCACTGTTCGACGTCGAGGAATTTACCACACATGGTGGTTCGATCCGCATTTTTGCGCAGCATCCTGAAACCGGCAAATGTGCGGTCGGCTCACGTGTCGCGGCGATGCGCGATAAGGAAGCCGCATTCGGAATCGACAGGCTGGAAACCTACGCCGGCTTTGCCGAGCAGGCGCGCCAAACCAAGTACGCGCTGCTCGATTTCCTGATCGGCGCGAAGCGCGCAAAGAAAACGGTTGTCGGCTACGGCGCGCCGGCTAAAGGCAACACCCTGCTCAACTATTGCGGCATCCGTACGGATTTCCTGGATTACACCGTGGACCGCAGCCCGCACAAGCAGGGTACCTATCTTCCCGGCACGCGTATCCCGGTCTTTGCGCCGGAGAAACTCGCGGAAACCCGGCCTGACTATGTGCTGATCCTGCCGTGGAACCTCAAGGGTGAAATCATCGATCAGATGTCTTATGTACGTGAATGGGGTGCGAAATTCGTCATCCCGATTCCTCATGTGGAGGTGATTGCTTGAACTTTTCACCGTCTGGGCTTGATGGCGCTTATGTCATCGATATTGAACCGGCGATGGATGAAAGAGGATTTTTCGCCCGCAGTTGGTGCCGCCGGGAGTTTGAGAAGCACGGCCTCAATACGGATATCGCACAGTGCAGCATATCCTTCAACAAGAAGTGCGGGACGTTGCGCGGCATGCATTACCAAGGTAAGCCATGCGAGGAAACCAAACTGGTGCGCTGCACTTACGGCGCGATTTACGACGTGATTGTTGATCTGCGGCCGGAGTCTCTCACCTTCAAGAAATGGGTCGCGGTGGAGTTAAGCGCCGAAAACTGGCGCATGATTTACATCCCCCCCGGCTTTGCCCATGGGTTTCAGACCTTGGTTGATGATACGGAAGTTTTTTACCAGATATCCGAATTTTATTGTCCAGAGGCCTCTGGGAGTGTGCGCTGGGATGATCCCGCGTTCGGGATCAAGTGGCCGCCTGCAGCAGAACGGGTGATCTCTGAAAGAGACCGCCAGTATCCGGATTTTGTGTTGTGAAAAGAGCGCTGGTGACCGGCGCGACCGGATTTATCGGCCGCCACAGCCTGCCCCGGCTGCGCGAATCCGGCTATGAAGTGCATGCTGTTTCCTCCCGGAAATCGCCACAAGAACATGGCGAAAATATCACTTGGCATTGTGCAAATTTATTGGAATCGGGTGAAATAGCCTCGTTGATGGAGAAAGTGAGGCCGACCCATTTGCTGCATTTTGCGTGGTACGCGGTGCCCGGAAAGTACTGGACGGCGCCTGAAAATCTCGCGTGGGTCAAGGCGACAGTGGGCTTGATGCAGGCGTTTTCAGAACAGGGCGGGCAACGTGCAGTGATGGCGGGTAGCTGTGCCGAATACGACTGGAAATTCGATTATTGTGCCGAGGAGTTTACGCCCTGCCGGCCGGCGACACTTTACGGGGCCTGCAAGTACAGCACGCAGATATTGCTCGATGCATGGTCAAGACAGGTGGGCATATCGAGCGCCTGGGGCAGGATATTTTTCCTCTACGGTCCCGGCGAATATCCATCACGTCTGGTTCCTTCTGTCATCAATTCTCTCCTGCATGATGAGCCGGCGCGCTGCACGCACGGCAACCAGGTGCGTGACTTCATGCACGTGGAAGATGTCGCGGCTGCCTTTGTCGGACTGCTGGGTAGCGATGTGAAGGGCGCCGTGAACATTGCCTCCGGAATGCCTGTTCCGCTTAAGGATGTCATCTACACCATCGCCGATTATCTGAACAAGCGCAGTCTGGTGCAGTTGGGCGCGACCCCGACCTCTGTCGGCGAGCCGGACGCCTTGATTGCCGATATTGGTCGGTTGCGTGATGAAGTCAGGTTCAGGCCGCGATATAGCCTGAAGGAAGGCATCTCTGAAACCATTGAGTATATGGAAGCAGCCACACACTCTGTGCGCCGGCCATAAGGATTGAATCCGTTGAAAAGGGGAACGCTATCGGTTGTCGTCTGTAACTATAACCACGCGCACTATCTTCCAGCGGCTCTGCAGGCCATCTTGGACCAATCTTACCGGCCGCTGGAGGTGATCGTCATTGACGATGGCTCAACGGATAACAGCGTAGAAGTAATAGAAGGGTTGGCACGGAAGGATCCGATCGTTCATCTCTATCGCAATGAGCAGAATCAAGGCGTTTGGTTCTCAGCCAATCGAGGGTTGAGCCTTGCTACTGGCGAGTACATCTATTTCGCGGCGGCTGATGACCGGGTCTGCTCAGGCTTCTTTGGAAAATCGATGGGACTCTTGGCGCAATATCCACAAGCGGGGCTGTGTTCGGCGTTACTGCAATTAATCGGAGTGGACGGAGAGGATAAGGGGTGGGTCAAATCACCGGTGATTTCTCCAACTGCCTGTTTTCTGCCGCCGGAGAAGGTTCTTGCCACCTTGACTCGCTACGGCTTCTGGTTCACAGGGCATACGGTCATTTGCCGGCGCGACGCCATATTGCGCGAGACCGGCGGCTTCATACCGGAGCTATACCACTATGCGGACCATCTTGTGGATATGGTTGTGGCCCTGAAATGCGGGGCCTGCTTCATACCCGAGGTGCTTGCGACCTGGCGGGTGTTGGATGCGGGTTATGCCGAGACTCATTTCAACAACGCGGAGCTGTCCCGGGCGACGTTTGAGAAGACAACCCAATTAATGCGATCGCCAAAATACGCCGCACTCTTCCCTGAAAAATTTGTGAAAGTGTGGGAAGAGAGGGGATGGTATGGTTTTGAGATGCGCCATTATCGCCGGCTGATCCAGAATCAATTAGATTTTATCAGCCGGTTAAGAGGGTTGAGGCCAAATTCAACGCTTCTGGACAAGGCCTCCTTCGCCGTGCTTAAGCTATTGACGCTGACCGGGGGGCTTGTGGGCAAGGCATATCTTTGGCATCGCCGAATAAATTGGGATTTCCCATGGGTGGTCAGGATGCGGCGATCCTATTCGAGACATGCCCCCCGAACCCCGGCCCATCGGAAGTGAGGATGCCCAGGACTGAGGATGGTAAAGTGAACTCCTCGGTCAGGACCGCATTAGTAAAGTCAGAATACTCTTGCCCAAGGTGGACCCGTTGACTCTGCGCCTATGCCCGTTTTGCCGCAGCGCGGGCGCATTCCTGTTTTATGCCGGCGACGAAAATCGTCGTGTTTCGGACGCGTGCTTCAGCTACTTGATGTGCTCATCCTGCGAAGCGGTTTTCCTGCCCGAGCCTCCGGCTGATCTCTCGTGCTACTACCAGAGCGAGTATTACGACATCCCTGCCCTGGAGCAATTCAAGGCAGTCGCCGGTAAGGATCGAAACAAGATCGAGACCGTGCTGAAATTCGCGCGTGGTGGGCGCCTGTTGGAAATCGGTCCGGCCTTCGGCGTGTTCGCCTGGCAGGCAAAACAGGCAGGCTTCGTGGTGGACGTGATCGAAATGGACGCGCGCTGCTGTGAATTCCTGCGCCAAAACATTGGAGTCAATGTGAGGCAGAGCAACAGCCCGCACAGCGTGATGCCGACGCTACCGCAGCACGAGGTGATCGCCATCTGGCATGTGCTGGAGCATCTGCCGGAGCCGCTTGCCTTCCTGCGGGCCGCGGCCGCGAACCTTGCGCCCGGCGGCGTGCTGGTGATCGCCATGCCCAACCCGGACGCGTTTCAGTTCCGGCTTATGGGCAGGCGCTGGCCACACCTCGACGCGCCGCGCCATCTCACCCTGATCCCGGCGGCCCTGCTCGCGCGCAAGGCGCAGGAGTTGGGGCTGGATCGGGTCTATCTAACCAGCGATGACAGCGATGCGCGCAGTTGGAACCGCTTTGGATGGCAGCGCTTGTTGATGAATCGCTTTGCCGGTAAGTTCATGCAGCGTGTGATGTTCGTGCTGGGCTACGCGCTGAGCCTAATCATGATGCCGTTTGACCGCAAGGCTTTCAACGGTAGCGCGTATACGATCGTTTTCAGAAAAAAAACATCACCATGAAATTTTCAGTGCTGCTCCCCACCCGCAACGGTGGCCCTTTCCTGGCAAACTGTATCCGCTCGATCCTGGATCAGGATTATTCCGATCTGGAATTGGTGATTTCCGATAACGCCAACACCGACGAAACGCCGCAGGTCATCCGTGCATTTGCCGGAGACCCGCGCGTCAAGGCATTACGGCTGGAAACGCCGGCGTCGGTCACCGACAACTGGAACAACGCCCTCAGCGCCGCTTCGGGTGATTACATCCTGATGATGGGGGACGACGATTACCTGCTGCCGGGCTATTTCAGCAGGATGGAGCGCATCCTCAACCAGTACCGCCAGCCCGACTGCGTGGTGCACAACGCCTATTCCTATGTCGCGCCCGGTTCGATCGGCGGCAACCCGCAGAGCTTTTACAACGAGGCGCATTTCCATTTCGGCCCAGACCTGGTGCAGGAGGGCATGCTGAGCCCGGAGCAGCGTTTTGCCATCGTGCGTGACATGTTCAGCTTCAAGGTGCGCATTCCGCTCAACATGCAGACCACCCTGGTTGGACGCAAGGTCTTCGGCAAGATCCACGGCGGCACGTTCCAGCCGCCCTTTCCCGACCACTACGCACTGAACTCGCTGCTGCTCACTGCCGAGAACTGGGTGTTCTCTCCGGAGAAGCTGCTCGTGGTCGGCGTCTCGCCCAAGTCGTTCGGCCATTACGTCTACAGCAACCAGCAAAGCAGCGGTCTTGCTTACCTTGGCATTGCTGCCGATTTCGAGGGGCGGCTGCCCGGCAATGAGCTGATGAACGGCATGCATGTCTGGCTCAACCTGTTAAAGCGGAATTACTCCGAGCTGCTCAAGGGTGTGGAGGTGGATCGCGCCGGCTACGTGCGGCGCCAGGTCTATGCTTGGTATATGCAAAAGAAGCTTGGCGCGATCACGGTCGGTGATTTCCTGCGCCACCTCGGCCTGCTGTCTTTCCCCGACTGGATTGGGCTGCTCGCCGCGGTCGCGGACAAGGAGAGTTGGAAACGCCTAGTGCGGTTACTGTCCTCGGGGCGGAAGAGCGATGCTGAAACTCAGTGGCACGGCCTGCAGACGTTGGAGGGCATTGCCGACATCCGCCAGTTTGCGCAGTGGCTGGCGGTGAATCGGGACGTCCCGAAAGCATGACCCTGGGTCTGCGTATCGGTTATGTACCCATGACTCCGGCGTTGGACGCGCCCGGAGACCGACGCCGGTTTGTGCACTACGCGCGTGCAAGAAACCTCCGCTTCGAAATCGCCGATCCGTCTCGGGAGTACGATGTGGTGATCCTGTCACAACGTGCCGATCTCAGTGTGTGGAGCCGATACCCGAAAGGCCGTCTGGTCTATGATTTGATCGATTCCTATCTGGCTATCCCCCGAGGCGACATCAAGGGCCGGCTGCGTGGGCTGGCCAAATTCGTAACGCGCCAGAGCCACTATCCGCAACTTGATCACTGGAAGGCGATTGAGGCGATGTGTCAGCGCGCCGATGCGGTGGTCTGTAGTACTGAAGAGCAGAAACGCGATATTTCTCCATTCTGCAGCAACGTCCACATCATTCTCGACGCGCACAGCATGGTCACCCGCACTGTCAAGCACGATTACGCCGCCAGCCAGCCATTCCGGCTGGTGTGGGAGGGCATGCCGCAGACGCTGGGCTCTCTTGACCTGATCCGATCCGCACTGGAAAAGCTGCGGCAAAAGCATCCCGTCGAGTTGCATCTGGTGACGGATATTGAGTATTACCGCTATCTCGGTAGATACGGCAGGAGCAGCACCCTGAAAGCTGCGCGCCGAATCTTTCCCGATGTTCACCTGCATGAGTGGAAAGAGGAGGATTGCGCCGACATCATCTGTGCCTGCGATATCGCCGTAATCCCGCTCGTGCTGGACGATCCATTTATCGCCGGCAAGCCTGAGAACAAGCTGTTACTGTTCTGGCGTATGGGCATGCCTGTGGTGGCCTCGGCCACTCCGGCGTATGTGCGTGCCATGCAGGGCGCGGGCTTGGATCTGACATGCAGGGATAAAGAGCAGTGGTTGCCCGCCCTAGAGCGCCTTCTTGCTGACGAAGCGGCGCGCTGTGATGCCGGCTGCCGCGGCAAAACCTATGCGGACCACGAGTTCGGGGAAGACAGGCTGCTGGCCCGCTGGGATGCGGTCTTCGCCTCTCTCGGATTTACCTGCGGCGCGCATGCGCCAATATTGCCGTGATCCGGATGAAGGTGTCTATGACGAGCTTGCCGCACCACAAGGACGACCGGGTCGTAAAGGGCTTCGGCGAAGAGTGGAGCCGCTTTACCCAAGGGGGGCTCCCGCCCGACGAGCGGCAGGCGATCTTCGAGGATTACTTCTCCATATTCCCGTGGGGCACACTGCCTGTCAGCGCATCGGGCGCCGACATCGGCTGCGGCAGCGGGCGCTGGGCGATGCTCGTGGCGCCGCTCGTGGGCGAACTGCACTTGGTGGATGCCAGCGAGGCTGCGCTGGACGTGGCACGGAGGAATCTCGATCGGGCCGGTAACGTGCGCTTTCATCATGCCAGTGTGGATGAGCTGCCGTTCGCCGAGGAGTCGCTCGACTTTGCTTATTCGCTCGGCGTGCTGCATCACGTGCCGGACACGCTGGCCGCCTTGCGCTCGGTGGCACGGGCGCTCAAGCCCGGCGCGCCGTTCCTGGTCTATCTCTATTACGCGTTCGACAATCGTCCGCAGTGGTTTCGCGCGCTGTGGCGGCTGAGCGACTGGGTGCGGCGCGCGATCTCGCGCCTGCCGGTGAGACCTCGGAACGCCGTGTGCGACGTTATCGCCGTGATCGTCTACTGGCCTTTGGCCAGACTGGCCAAGTTGCTCGATGCGGCCAGTCTGCTCCCCGCTGCGTGGCCACTTGCGGCCTACCGCGACCGCTCCTTCTACACCATGCGCACGGATGCTCTTGACCGCTTCGGTACACGCATCGAGCAGCGCTTCACGCGCACCGAGATCGAAGCCATGCTGCGTGCGGCGGGCTTCGATTGCATCCGCTTCTCCGACCGGCTGCCTTACTGGTGTGCGGTTGGCGTCAAGGCCGGCTACCGAACCTAGCCCATGTGCGGAATCGCCGGTATCAGGGGTGAGCCGGGTGCGAATGCCAGTGCTGCGGTCGAGGCCATGACCGCAGCACTGGTGCACCGCGGTCCGGACGATTCCGGCGTCTGGGTGGACGCAGCGGCTGGCGTCGCGCTCGGCCACCGCCGTCTATCCATCCTCGATCTTTCCAGCGCCGGCCATCAGCCGATGAGCTCTCATTGCAGCCGTTATGTCATCGCCTTCAACGGCGAGATATACAACCACGCCGACGTTCGCAAGGAGTTAGAAGCCGCTGATCCCACTATACGCTGGCGCGGCCACTCCGACACTGAAACGATTCTCACCGCGGTGGCACGCTGGGGCGTGGTCCCGGCGCTTAAACGCATGGCTGGCATGTTCGCTTTTGCCCTGTGGGACCGCGAGAAACGCGTGCTGCATCTCGTCCGTGACCGGCTCGGCGAGAAGCCTCTCTACTACGGCTGGCTGGGCCGCACCCTCGTCTTCGCCTCGGAGTTGAAGGCGCTGCGTGTGCATCCACAGTGGCGCGGCGAAATTGATCGCGGTGCGCTGGTGCTGCTGCTGCGGCACAATTACATCCCCGCGCCGCACTCGATCTATCAAGGAATCCGCAAGTTGATGCCTGGCACGATCCTCTCGGTGCGGGCCGATGGCTCGTGCGAAGAAGTGCACTACTGGTCGGCGCGGGAGACCGCCGAGCGCGGCGCCTCCGAGCCGTTCGCGGGCAGCGAGGCGGAGGCGGCCGAGGCGCTGGAGCGGTTGCTGTCCCGCTCAGTCGGTCGGCAGATGGTCGCCGACGTGCCGCTCGGCGCCTTCCTCTCGGGCGGCGTCGACTCGTCCACCATCGTGGCGCTCATGCAGGCGCAAAGCCCTCGCCCCGTGAAAACATTTACCATCGGCTTTAACGAAGAAGCTTACAACGAGGCCGAGCATGCCAAGGCGGTAGCCAGGCACTTGGGTACGGATCACACCGAGCTTTACGTGACACCCCAAGAAGCTATGGATGTCATCCCGAGGTTGCCAGAACTCTTCGATGAGCCTTTCGCAGACTCTTCCCAGATTCCCACCTTTCTTGTTTCTCGACTCGCGCGGCAGCATGTCAAGGTGAGCCTCTCCGGTGATGGAGGCGACGAGTTGTTCGGCGGCTACAACCGCTATTTTTGGGGCAGAAGTATCTGGAGAAAAATCGGTTGGATGCCACGAGGGTTGAGGGGGTTGATAGCTGGAGGATTGAGGACGTTGCCACCGCAGTCCTGGGATTTAATCTTTCAGCGTTGTGCTGCTGTCTTGCCGGGAAAACTCAGGCAGCGAAGCCCGGGAGACAAACTCCACAAGCTGGCAGGGATTCTTGCGGTCGATAGCCCGGAGGCGATGTACTTGGGGCTGGTGTCTCATTGGAAGGACCCGGCTACGGTGGTCTTGGGCGCCAGCGAGCCCACTGTACTTACAGATCGCAATCGATGGGCGAATCTGGAAGACTTTACCCAGCGCATGATGTATCTGGATACGGTGAGTTACCTGCCGGACGATATTCTCGTCAAAGTAGATCGGGCCAGCATGGGTGTAAGTTTGGAGTCACGTGTGCCATTTCTGGACCACAGGGTTGTTGAATGTTCCTGGAAGCTACCGCTGTCCATGAAGATTCGTGGTGTCCACGGCAAATCGCTTTTAAGGCAGGTGTTGTACAAATA
>JAURVQ010000091.1 GCA_030655395.1 Gammaproteobacteria bacterium
GCAAGCTGCGCGTGAAGGAGGCGTTCAAGCTGCTCACCGATGAAGCCGCCGCCAAGCTCATCGACGAAGAGGCGCTGAAGGCGCGTGCACTGCAAAGCGTCGAGCAAAACGGCATCGTGTTTATCGACGAGATCGACAAGATCGCCAAGCGTTCGGAATACGCCGGCGCGGATGTGTCGCGCGAGGGCGTGCAGCGCGACCTGTTGCCGCTGGTCGAGGGCAGCACGGTGTCCACCAAGTACGGCATGGTGAAGACCGACCATATTCTGTTCATCGCCTCCGGCGCGTTTCATATGGCCAAACCGTCCGATCTGATTCCGGAGCTGCAAGGCCGCTTGCCGATCCGCGTGGAAATGGACGCGCTCGGCGTGGAGGATTTTGTGCGCATCCTGACCGAGCCAGACGCCTCGCTCACCCGGCAATACAGCGCGCTGCTTGCGACGGAAGGCGTCGAGCTGAGCTTTACCAAGGATGGCGTCGCGCGTCTGGCCGAGGTGGCGTGGAAGGTGAACGAGAGCACCGAAAACATCGGCGCGCGCCGCCTGCATACCGTGATGGAGCGCCTGCTGGAGACGATCTCGTTCGACGCCCCGAACAAGGCAGGCGTCCACGTCGAGATCAACGCGGCGTACGTGGACGAGCATCTCGGCAAATTAGTCGAGGATGAAGACCTCACGCGTTACATCCTATAGGGCACCTCTAAAAATGTGTCTTTTGCTCCAATACTGCGTTGCAGCTTGTCTCCGCTGCTCACATACTGGCGTGTATGCTGTGCTGCTCGCCTGCGCTGCGCCTTGTCTTGAAGCAAAATCCATCATTTTTAGAGATGCCCTGTAGCGCCGCCATGCCAGACGAACACAACAAACCGCGTCCGCTGGAAATCAATCTGCACCAGAAATCGCGCGTGCTCGAAGTGCGCTTCGATGACGGTATGAATTTCCAGTTGCCGTGCGAATATCTGCGTGTCTATTCGCCCTCTGCGGAGGTGCGCGGCCACGGGCCGGGGCAGGAGGTGTTGCAGGTGGGCAAGGAACAGGTCAACATTAGCGCGATTGATCCGGTGGGGAGCTATGCCGTGCGCCTGCACTTTGACGACGGCCACAACACCGGATTGTACTCGTGGAATTATCTGTACGAGCTCGGTGCGCACCTTGATGAGAAATGGCGCGAGTACCTCACTCGTTTGCAGCAGGCGGGTGTGATCCGCTCGGCCTGAGTTAGCGCATGGAAAAGAATACCCACTTCGGTTTTGAAACCGTACCCGAATCTGAAAAGAGTCAGCGCGTCGGTGCTGTGTTTGATTCGGTGGCGAGCCGCTACGACGTGATGAACGACGTCATGTCGTTCGGCGCGCACCGGCTGTGGAAGCGTTTTGCGGTGGAGCTTGCGGGCCTGCGCGGCGGCGAGCATGTGCTCGATGTTGCGGGCGGCACTGGGGACATCGCGCGTCTGCTGGCGCGCAAGGTGGGCGCCAGGGGCGCGCTCGTCGTTACCGACATCAACGCCGCCATGCTGGGCGTGGGGCGCGAACGTCTGGTGGACGCGGGTGTGGTCGGCAACGTCACCTACGTGCAGGCCGATGCGGAGCGCCTGCCGTTTCCCGACGACAGCTTCGATTGCATCACCATCGCCTTTGGCCTGCGTAATGTCACGCACAAGGAGGCGGCGCTGGCCTCGATGCAGCGCGCGTTGAAACCGGGCGGACGCCTGCTGGTGCTGGAGTTCTCCAAGCCGCGACTGCCGGCGCTGGAACCCGCGTATGATTTTTATTCATTCAAGGTGTTGCCCATGCTCGGCAAACTGATTGCCGGGGATGAGGCCAGCTATCGCTATCTGTCCGAGTCGATACGCATGCATCCGGATCAGGAAACGCTCAAACAGATGATGCAGCAGGCGGGTCTTGAACGTTGCGAATATTTCAACCTGAGCGGCGGCATTGTTGCGCTGCACCGTGGGCATAAGTTGTAGGGCGCCTCTAAAAATGATGGATTTTGCTTCAAGACAAGGCACAGCGCAGGCGAGCAGCGGTCGCTCCTGCGCGTCCTGCGCGTCCTGCGCCCGCGACATTCGTACGTCCCTGTACAGCACAGCATACAAGTTAGTATGTGAGCAGCGGAGACAAGCTGCAACGCAGTATTGGAGCAAAAGACGCATTTTTAGAGGTGCCCTTTGAGTCGCCCATTGCCTACCCCGTTGGCCGTCGTATTCGAGGCCGCATTGAATCGCTATCTGGCGTTGGATCCGGACAGTCAACGCCAGCTCGCTACGCTGTCCGGCAAGGCGGTGGCCATAGAGCTTACCGATCTCGGATGGGAATGGGTGTTGCTGGCAGAGACAGACACCTTCCGCGTGCATAACGCTTATGAGGGGCCGGTGGCCGCACGGCTGCGCGGCAGCAGTGGCGCGCTACTGCATATGGGTGCGGGCACGGGTTCACGCGCGGCGTTTTCCTCCGGCACGGTGGAGTTCAACGGTGATGTAGAACTGGGCCAGCGCATCAAGGCGCTGTTCGACAACATCGAGATCGACTGGGAAGAGCATCTCTCCAAAGTCACGGGCGATGTGGTAGCGCACAACATCGGCCATGCCGTGCGCCGCACGCGTGCATGGGGTGCGCAAACGCTCGCCACGCTGGGGCGTGATTTTACGGAGTATCAGCAGGAAGAGGCGCGCAATCTGCCTGCTGCAGATGAGGTGGCAGAATTCCTCGGCGCCGTGGACACCTTGCGCGATGACACGGCGCGCGTCGCGCAACGCATCACTCGCCTGCAACGGCAATTCGCCGGAAAGGACGTCCTTAAATGACCGCACCGCGCCAACTGCTGCGTCTGTTGCACATCAGCTTCGTGCTGGTAAAGCATGGCCTCGACGAAGTCATACTCGCCACGCATTTGTTCCGCCCGGTGCGCTATCTGGTGTATTTCCTGCCCTGGTACTGGTTGCGCGGCAAGCGCGCGCCGCGCGGTGAGCGCATTCGTCTGACGCTGGAAGAGCTGGGCCCGATCTTCGTCAAGTTCGGGCAACTGCTCTCCACGCGCCCCGACCTGCTGCCGGAAGACATCGCCGGTGAGCTGGCCCTGTTGCAGGATCGCGTTACACCCTTCCCCGGACAACAGGCGCGGCGCATCATCGAACAGGTGTACGGCAAACCCGTGGCGCAGGTGTTCCAGGAGTTTGATGAGACGCCGCTCGCCGCCGCGTCCATCGCGCAGGTACACGCCGCACGGCTGTTTGACGGCAGGCAGGTCATCGTCAAGGTGCTGCGCCCCGGCGTGGAAAAAGACATCCAGCGTGATCTCAACCTGCTTTATTTTATTGCGCAAATGGCCGAGCGCTACTGGTCGGAAGGCAAGCGCCTGCGCCCGTGCGAAGTGGTCGCGGAGTTCGATAGAACCCTGCACGATGAACTGGACCTCCAGCGCGAAGCGGGCAATGCTAGCCAACTGCGCCGCAACTTCACGGGCTCTGCGTTGCTGTATGTGCCGGAGATCGTCTGGCCGCTCACGCACCGCAACGTGATGGTGATGGAGCGCATCTTCGGCACCCCGATCAGCGACATCAAGAGCCTCGTCACTCACGGTGTCGATCTCAAGCGCCTGTCCGAAAACGGTGTGGAGATATTTTTCACGCAGGTCTTCCGCCACAATTTTTTTCACGCCGACATGCACCCCGGCAACATCTTCGTCGCCAACGACGGGCGTTACATGGCGGTGGATTTCGGCATCATGGGCACGCTCACCACGCGCGACCAGCGTTATCTCGCGGAAAATCTGCTCGGCTTTTTCAACCGCGATTACCGGCGCGTGGCCGAGGCGCATGTCGAGGCGGGCTGGGTGCCGCCGGGGACGCGCGTGGATGAATTCGAGTCCGCGATCCGCAGCGTGTGCGAGCCTATCTTCGAGCGCCCGTTGAGCGAGATTTCCTTCGGCCAGTTACTGTTGCGCCTGTTTCAGACCGCGCGCCGCTTCAACATGGAAGTGCAGCCGCAGCTCGTGCTGTTGCAAAAGACCCTGCTCGCCATCGAAGGCTTGGGGCGCGAACTCTATCCCGCGCTCGACCTGTGGCAGACCGCCAAGCCGTTTCTCGAACGCTGGATGAGCGAACAGGTCGGCGTGCGTGCCCTGTTCAAGGCACTGGGCGCCAACGCGCCGGTGTGGGCGGAAAAACTGCCCGACCTGCCGCTGCTGGTACATGATCTGTTGCAGCAGGCGCGCGATGGAAAATTGCAGGTGGAATGGAAGTCGGACGAAATCGCCAAACTGCGACGCGAAATCCGGCGCGCGCATAAACGCAACTACGCCGTCATCGTCGGCAGTGCCCTCATCATCAGCGCCGCCATCATCAAGGGCCTCGACGGTTTTGCACCCACGATGCTGGGTGATGCACCGCTGCTGACCTGGTTCCTGGGCGGCTTGGGCGCGCTGCTGGTAATCGCCGCGTGGCCGGGTGAGAAATAGCAGGCTGGATTTGACCTCAAAGTGCACGTGTCCATGGAATCGGGTATGCCCCACTCTGGCACATTGATTACTTCGTAACAGACAACCAAATTATGCAGATATTTAACCAGCTAGGGCGTGGCGCGATTTCATCATTTT
The DNA here is from genome assembly GCA_030655395.1 of Gammaproteobacteria bacterium. Taxonomy (GTDB): domain Bacteria; phylum Pseudomonadota; class Gammaproteobacteria; order SURF-13; family SURF-13; genus JAQBXX01. The sequence continues at coordinate 4,596 of JAURVQ010000091.1, forward strand.
CTCTTCTTGTAGCGCTGCTTGTTCTGGCTATCTTCGGCGCGACCCGCGTCGGGCTGGCGCTATATACCGGTTTTGATCTGGTCGAATTGTCATTCTGGCCGGGCATTTTAGCCAAAGGACTGTGGTTTGACCTGGCGGTTATTGCGATACTCATTGCGCCAGTATGCCTGTATGAAGTATTGCTGCCGAACCGCTGGCGCGCAAGCCGCTGGCACGGTGTGCTGCGTATGGGTTGGCTATGCAGCGCTGTTGCGGTATTGTTGTTTGGGGTTGTGGCCGAAGCAACGTTCTGGATCGAATTTTCCACGCGCTTTAATTTCATTGCCGTGGACTATCTGCTTTATACGCACGAGGTCATAAGCAATATTCGCGAGTCCTATCCAGTGGGCTGGATCATGCTGGCCATTGGCATGACCGCTGCCGCTATTACCTGGTTTTTGCGCCCCATTATCCGCAGCATCGATTCCACACCGGTTACCAAAACAGGTCGTATTTCGCTCGCCACCGCAGCGCTGATATTGCCGGTGCTCAGCATAGTCCTGGTCAATGTCGATCAAATGCAGGGAGCAGGGAATGCCTACGCGAATGAACTATC
>JAURVQ010000094.1 GCA_030655395.1 Gammaproteobacteria bacterium
CAAACTCGATGCCCTGGCCGATGCGGTTCGGGCCGCCGCCCAGCACGTTGCTGGGGCGCACCACCAGCGGGTAGCCGATCTCGCGCGCACAGGCGACGGCTTCGTCCACAGTGCGCGCGATGCGGTTGGGTGGCTGGCGCAGCTTGAGCTTGTGTATCATCTGCTGGAAGCGTTCGCGGTCTTCGGCGATGTCGATGGAGTCCGGCGTGGTGCCGATGATGGGCACGCCGTTCTGCTCCAGCCCATGCGCCAGTTTCAGCGGCGTCTGTCCACCATACTGCACGATCACGCCGAACGGCTTTTCCACCGCTACAATCTCCAGCACATCCTCCAGTGTCAGCGGTTCGAAGTAGAGGCGGTCCGAGGTGTCGTAATCGGTGGACACGGGCTCCGGATTGCAGTTGACCATGATGGTCTCGAATCCTTCCTCGCGCATGGCGAGCGCTGCGTGCACGCAGCAGTAATCAAACTCGATGCCCTGGCCGATGCGGTTCGGGCCGCCGCCCAGCACCATGATTTTTTTCTTCGACGTCGGCTGCGCCTCGCACTCCTCCTCGTAGGTGGAATACATATAGGCGGTGCTGGAGGCGAATTCCGCCGCACAGGAATCCACGCGCTTGTAGACCGGACGCACGTTCAGCTCATGGCGTTTGCGGCGCACGGCATCTTCGCTCATGCCCAGCAGATGCGCGAGCCGCCGGTCGGAAAAACCCTTGCGCTTGAGCGCAAACATGCGTGCCGCATTCAGCGCCGCCGCACCCTGCGCCTGCACTTCGGATTCCAGCGCAATCAGTTCGTGAATCTGCACCAGAAACCACGGATCGATGCGGGTAAGTGCGTGCACCTCATCCACGCCCAGACCGGCGCGGAACGCATCGGCGAGATACCACAGCCGTTCCGCGCCCGGCACGCGCAACTCATGGCGAATTTTTTCCAGCGCGTCGTGCGCACTGAGATCAACCTTTTCATTGAAGCCGTCGGCGCCGGTTTCGAGGCCGCGCAAGGCCTTGTGCAGCGATTCCTGGAAGGTGCGCCCGATCGCCATCACCTCGCCCACCGACTTCATCTGCGTGGTGAGACGCGCGTCGGCCTGCGGGAATTTCTCAAACGTGAAGCGCGGCACCTTGGTAACCACGTAGTCGATGCTGGGTTCGAACGAGGTGGGTGTCGCACCGACGGTGATTTCGTTGCGCAACTCGTCAAGTGTAT
>JAURVQ010000060.1 GCA_030655395.1 Gammaproteobacteria bacterium
TCTTGCCTCTTTTCTCTTGTATCTGCCTTGAATTGGTAGGCGCGAGTGGGATCGAACCACCGACCACTACCATGTCAAGGTAGTGCTATACCACTGAGCTACGCGCCTGCAAAGAGGGCGTAAAATACCACGCGCACAGGCATGGGTTCAACCTGACTCAGGCAGGCCCAGCGCAGCGGCGTCATCCAGGTTGAGCCAGCCGCGCTTGCCGTCGATATCGATCTCCAGCCATTTCACCGCGCCGACGTCGCTTACCCATGGCAGTTCGCCCTCGGTGACGAGTTCGCCGTTGACGTACGCGCGCAGAAATTTCACGCGGCTGGTGGGTGAGGCCTGCACCGTCTCTTTTACCTTGCCCTCAGGTTTATCGTAGAGCGCTGCGCTGTTGCCTTCGGGGCGCGGACGGAGTTGCGCCGGCTGATACTGCTCAACGGCAAAGTAACGTTTGCCGTAGTCGATCGTCAGCGCGTGTTGTTTGGGGTCGAACACAAACGGGATCACGAGATCGAAATAGCCGGTCCACAGACGTACGTTGAGATGTTTGCTGTATGGATTGGCCACCATAGGCGTGATGATTTCGCCGTTGATGCCGTCGAGCGGCGCGGTCACCTGGTGTAGGCGCTGTTCAGCGTCGAGCGTTAAAAGGCGGTAGGTGTGAAAGCCGGGTGCAGTCCGGTCACAGCCATATTCGAGTAACAGGAAAGGACGCTTGGCGATAACGCGCTGGCTGAGGTTGACTGAGCACGGCTCGTTAAAGCCGCTGTCGTCCATGCTCAGGGGGAAGCGCTGCTCATACAGCAGCACGCCCTGGGCATCGAGAAATTCAAGCAGAGAGATTGCTTCGTTTGCGCCCGACGGCGTGGGGGTGTCCAGCGCGGCGATGTTCTTGCGGACGATGACGGTGTACTTCGGCGTGAGCTGAATGATGCTGCCCGCGACGTAGGCCTCGTGGAAACTGGGCACAGCAACAGCCGCAGGCTCTGCTTCGGTGGCGCCTGCGGCTTCCTCCTCGGTGGGTGCGGGTTCTTCCCCAGTGAGCAATGAGTCGTCAGCAGCCACAGCCACAGGTGTGTAAATTACCAGTGCACAGAGCAACGTGCACATCGGTCTCAAAAATTTCATGGCTAACCTGCCTTTTTGTCCACCAGGCCGAGCTGGTATTCCTGTAACGCGTGTATCTCGTCGCGTATCTGCGCCGCTTGCTCGAATTCCAGATTGCGTGCGTGCTTGTGCATCTGCTGCTCCAGTTTCTTGATCTTCTGCATCATCTTTGCGGGAGGAAGCGCGGCATACTCGATGAGCGTCTCCGCCACGCGCGCATACTCTTTGGCTGGCAACGGCGCGCCGGTGTATGCGCCCTCCATGATGTCGTGTACGGCCTTCTCGATGCCGCGCGGCGTGATGCCGTGCAGTTTATTGTACTCGACCTGTTTCGCGCGGCGGCGGTCGGTTTCGTCTATCGCGCGCTGCATGGAGCCGGTCATCTTGTCCGCATACAGGATGGCCTTGCCGTGAATATGGCGCGCGGCGCGGCCTATGGTCTGGATGAGCGAGCGCTCAGAGCGCAGAAAGCCCTCCTTGTCGGCGTCGAGTATCGTCACCAGCGATACCTCCGGCATGTCCAGGCCTTCGCGCAACAGGTTGATACCGACCAGCACGTCGAACTCGCCCAGGCGCAGATCGCGGATGATCTCGACGCGCTCCACCGTTTCGATGTCCGAGTGCAGGTAACGCACCTTCACGCCGTGCTCGTTCAGGTACTCGGTGAGGTCTTCGGCCATGCGCTTGGTGAGGGTGGTGACGAGTACGCGCTCGTTCACCCGCACGCGTTTGTGAATTTCCGACAGCAGATCGTCCACCTGCGCCGTCGCCGGGCGTATCTCGATCTCCGGATCGATGAGACCGGTGGGGCGCACCACCTGCTCAACGATCGCACCGGAGTGTTCGTGTTCATACGGTCCCGGCGTGGCGGAGACGAAAATCCTCTGCGGTGCCTGCTGTTCGAACTCGTCGAAGCGCAGCGGGCGGTTGTCGAGCGCGACCGGCAGGCGGAAGCCGTAGGTCACCAGTGTTTCCTTGCGCGACCGGTCACCCTTATACATGCCGCCCAGTTGCGGGATCGTGACGTGGCTTTCGTCAATCACCAGCAGTGCGTTCGGCGGCAGATAGCTCAGCAGCGTGGGTGGCGGCTCGCCCGGCGCGCGCCCCGACAGATAGCGCGAATAGTTTTCGATGCCGGAGCAGTAGCCGAGCTCGTTGATCATTTCGATGTCGAAGCGCGTGCGCTGCTCCAGGCGCTGCGCCTCGACCAGTTTGTTGGCGGCGTAAAATTCCTCGAGCCGGAGGCGCAGGTCGTTCTTCATCTGCTCGATGGCATTCAGCATGATGGCGCGCGGCGTGACGTAATGCGATTTGGGATAAATGGTGAGGCGCGGCACGCGCTTCAGTATCTCGCCGGTGAGCGGGTCAAAATAGGACAGCGCCTCGATCTCCTCATCGAGCAGTTCGATGCGCACCGCCTCGCTGTCGGATTCGGCGGGGAAGACGTCGATCACATCGCCGCGCACGCGGTAGGTCGCGCGCGAGAGCTCGATCTCGTTGCGCGCGTATTGCAGTTCGGTGAGCCGCTGCAGGATGTGGCGCTGGTCGACCCTGTCGCCGCGCTTCAGGTGCAGTACCATGCCGAGGTATGACTGCGGATCGCCCAAACCGTAGATCGCCGACACGGTGGCGACGATGATGGTGTCCTCGCGCTCCAGCAGCGCGCGGGTGGCGGACAGGCGCATCTGCTCGATGTGCTCGTTGATCGCGGCGTCTTTTTCGATGAAGGTGTCGGTGGAGGCTATATAGGCCTCGGGCTGGTAGTAGTCGTAATAAGACACGAAATATTCCACCGCATTATCGGGGAAGAACTCGCGCATCTCGCCGTAGAGTTGCGCGGCGAGCGTCTTGTTGGGCGCGAGGATCAAGGTGGGCCGCTGTACATTTTCAATGACATTGGCGATGGTGTAGGTCTTGCCGGAGCCGGTCACACCCAGCAGGGTCTGCCCCGCCAGGCCCTGTGTGAGGCCGGCGGTCAATGCCGCAATGGCCTCGGGCTGGTCGCCCGTGGGGGTAAAGGGTGCGTGCAGCGTAAAGCGTTGGCTGGTTTCGCTCATTCCAGTATAGTAAACAAGTTTTGAAATCTTATTGAGGAATTCTGGTTTGGACGTGCAACTCTCGAAGCGGGTACAGCTTATCAAGCCTTCGCCGACGCTCGCCGTGACGGCGCGCGCCGCCGCGCTCAAGGCCCAGGGCAAGGACATCATCGGGCTCGGCGCGGGTGAGCCGGACTTCGATACCCCGGAACACATCAAGCAGGCAGCGATCCAGGCGATCCATGCCGGTTTCACCAAGTACACTGCGGTGGACGGCACGCCGTCGCTGAAGCAGGCGATAGTCGACAAGTTCCACCGCGAGAACGGCCTCGATTATACCTCCGATCAGGTGCTGGTATCGGTGGGCGGCAAACACAGCTTTTACAATCTGGCGCAGGCCCTGCTCAATCCCCGCGACGAGGTGATCATCCCGGCGCCCTACTGGGTGTCGTACCCCGACATGGTGCTGCTCGCCGAAGGCGTGCCGGTGATTATCTATGCGGGCATCGAGCAGAAATTCAAGATCACGCCGCAACAGCTCGAAGACGCCATCACGCCGCGCACGCGTCTGTTCGTGCTGAACAGCCCGTCCAATCCGACCGGCGCCATTTACACGCGCACCGAACTTGCCGCGCTCGGCGCGGTGCTACGCCGCCATCCGCAGGTAATGATTGCGAGCGACGACATCTATGAGCATATCTTGCTGAACGACATGCCGTTCTGCAATATTCTCAACGTCTGCCCGGAGCTGGCCGCGCGCACCATCGTCATCAACGGCGTGTCGAAGAGTTACTCCATGACCGGCTGGCGCATCGGCTACGCCGCAGGCCCGAAACCGCTCATCGCGGCGATGAAGAATATCCAGTCGCAAAGCACGTCCAACCCGGCTTCGATTTCACAGGCCGCAGCACAGGCGGCGCTGGAAGGCGATCAGTCATTCATGAAAGACTGGGTGCGGCAGTTCAGGGAGCGTCACGACTTCGTGCTGGACGCGCTGAACAAGATCAAGGGCGTGCAGTGCCTGTCTTCGCCGGGCGCGTTTTATTCCTTCCCCAGCATGCAGGGCGTGATCGACAACCTGCGCGTGAAAGACGACGTGGAACTCGCCGAATATCTGTTGAACGAAATCGGCGTGGCGCTGGTGCCGGGCTCCGCCTTCGGTGCGCCGGGTTATATGCGGTTATCGTTTGCCACCAGCATGGACAATCTGCGTGATGCGCTGGCGCGCATGCTAAAACTGCTCGGCGCGGTGTGATCTGCTAGAACAGCGCTTGGTGTGCAGCGGCGACAGCCGCGCCGCGTTTGATGGGGGCATTAACGCGCCCCAGCGTCTCTTCCAGCGCGCTTAAGCAAAAGAGCACGTTGGTGGGGTTGCTCGCATAGCCCATGAGGCCGATGCGCCAGATTTTTCCGGCCATTGCACCGAGCCCGGCGCCGATTTCAAGGTTGTAATCCTTGAGCAGTGCCGCACGTACCGTAGCGTCGTCCACGCCGTCGGGAATATAAATCGAGTTCAATTGCGGCAGACGTTCGCCTTCCTTCACCACAAAGCGCAGGCCCATCGCCTCGACGCCCGCCTTCAGCGCCTGATGATTGCGCGCATGCCGCGCCCAGGCATTTTCCAGACCTTCCTCCTGCAAGATCACCAGCGCTTCATGTAGGCCGTACAGTGCATTGATGGGTGCGGTGTGATGATAGGCGCGCTTGCCGCTGCCCCAGTAACCCATCACCAGTGTCAAATCCAGAAACCAGCTCTGCACCTTGGTCTTGCGCGTCTTGATTCTTTCCACCGCGCGTTCGTTGAAACTCACCGGCGATAATCCGGGGGTGCAGGACAAACACTTCTGCGAGCCGGAGTAGATGGCATCAATCTCCCATTCGTCCACTTTGAGGGGCGAGCCGCCGAGCGAGGTGACGGCGTCCACGATGACGAGGCAGCCATAACGGTGCGCAATGCCGGCCAGGGTTTTTACATCGGACTGTGCGCCGGTGGAGGTCTCCGCGTGCACGAAGGCGACGACCTTGGCATCGCGGTTTTTC
>JAURVQ010000098.1 GCA_030655395.1 Gammaproteobacteria bacterium
TTAATTCTTATACCACTATACTTTATGGCGATGCGTGACAACAATATATGGGTTGCTGGATGCAGCTCTTTGATTGAGAGCATAATAGACCCGTATTTGTGGCTAATCTAGCATAATTTCCGACGGGACAGGGATAAATTCAGTGTCAAATCACAGTCATACCGCCTGCCCGGGGCAGGACAACCCCGCTGCTTACTCCAGCTACGACAGCGTGCGTGCCGTGGAGTGGCGAGAGGATAGGGTGCGCTTGCTCGATCAACGCCGGCTGCCGCAGCACACGGAATATCTGTCGTGCCGGGATGCGGCGGCGGTCGCCCAAGCGATCAGCACCATGGCGGTACGCGGCGCGCCCGCCATCGGTATTGCAGCGGCCTACGGTGTGGTGCTTGCGGCGCAACAGCGCTATGCGTTCTCGTCCGCCACCTGGCGCACGGACATTGAGGCCGATATTGCAGCGCTGGCCTGCTCGCGCCCAACCGCGGTCAACCTGTTTTGGGCGCTCGCGCGTATGCAGGCGCATCTCGCGGACATTACCGGCGACCCCGGCCCCGTCTTGCTCGCTGAGGCGCGGCGCATCCACGACGAGGACATTGCGGCCAACCGGCGCATGGGGGAGTTGGGCGCCGCGTTGATTGAGGCCGGGAGCGGGGTGCTGACGCACTGCAATACCGGCTCGCTTGCGACCGGCGGCTACGGCACCGCGCTGGGCGTGATCCGCGCGGCTTGGGCCGCCGGCAAGGTAAATAACGTGTATGCCGACGAAACCCGCCCCTGGCTGCAAGGGGCGCGGCTCACGGCTTGGGAGCTGGTGCAGGACGGCATTCCCGTGACGCTGATCGCCGACGGCGCGGCGGCCTGGCTCATGCGTCAGGGTGAGGTGCGCTGGGTGATCGTGGGCGCCGACCGCATCGCGGCGAACGGCGATACGGCGAACAAGATCGGCACCTACGGCCTTGCGCTTGCCGCGCGCCACCACGGCCTGAAGTTCATGGTGGTGGCACCGGCCTCGACGTTTGACACGAAGCTGCGCAGCGGCGCCGACATCCCCATTGAGACGCGTACGCCACAGGAGGTGCTGACGCTCGCGGGTCAGCCGGTGGCCGCCGCCGGGGCATCGGCCTGGAACCCGGTGTTCGATGTCACACCCGCTGAACTCATCGATGCGCTGGTCACCGAGCGTGGTGTGGTGCTGGCGCCGGATGCACGAAAGATTGCGGCGCTGATGGGGGTGTAAAGCTCCGTATTTCGCCTTATTTTAAGTGCCGGGCAGGGGGTGATTATGCTATCCTAGAGCCTCATAAAAACAGTGTTCAATCGCCTTGATTTTCACATCTCCGACACACGCTGCAACTGACTCCCGCTGATGGTTGATTTCGCCAAAGAAGTCCTCCCCGTCAACATCGAAGAGGAGATGAAACAGTCGTACCTCGATTACGCGATGAGCGTGATTGTGGGCCGCGCCCTGCCCGATGTGCGCGACGGTCTCAAGCCGGTGCACCGCCGCGTGTTGTACGCGATGAGCGTGCTCGGCAACGACTGGAACAAGCCCTATAAAAAATCCGCGCGCGTAGTCGGCGACGTGATCGGTAAGTACCATCCGCACGGCGACACCGCGGTGTACGACACCATCGTGCGCATGGCGCAGCCGTTCTCGCTGCGCTACATGCTGGTCGACGGCCAGGGCAATTTCGGTTCGGTGGACGGCGACGCTCCGGCGGCGATGCGCTACACCGAAGTGCGCATGTCCCGCATCGCGCACGAGATGCTCGCCGACCTCGACAAGGAAACGGTCGATTTCGTCCCCAACTACGATGAGTCCGAACACGAGCCGGTGGTATTTCCGGCGCGCATTCCCAATCTGCTGGTCAACGGTTCCAGCGGCATCGCGGTCGGCATGGCGACCAATATCCCGCCGCACAACCTGGGCGAGGTGGTCGATGCCTGCGTCGCGCTGATCGACGATCCCACGCTCGATATGGCGGCGTTGATGCAGTACATTCCCGGCCCGGATTTTCCCACCGCCGGCATCATCAGCGGCGTGGCCGGTATCCACGAGGCTTATCGCACCGGGCGCGGACGCCTCATTGTGCGTGCCCGCACCGCGATCGAGACGGACGAGGCGAACGGCAGGCAAACCATCATCGTCAACGAATTGCCGTATCAGGTGAACAAGGCGCGCCTGCTGGAAAGGATCGCCGAGCTGGTCAAGGAAAAAAGGCTCGAGGGTATTTCCGAGCTGCGTGACGAGTCCGACAAGGACGGCATGCGCATGGTGATCGCGCTGAAGCGCGGCGAGATTGCCGAAGTGCTGCTCAATAATCTTTACCTCCACACCCAGATGCAGAGCGTGTTCGGTATCAACATGGTGGCGCTGGTGGACGGCCAGCCGCGCCTGCTGAACCTCAAACAGACGCTGGAGCTGTTCATCCGTCACCGGCGCGAAGTGGTGACGCGGCGTACCGTCTATGAGCTGCGCAAGGCGCGTGAACGCGCCCATGTCCTCGAAGGGCTCGCGGTCGCGCTCGCCAACATCGACGCCGTCATCGCGCTGATCAAGGCCGCGCCTGACCCGGCGCAGGCCAAGGAAGGGCTGGTCGCGCGCCGCTGGGCGGCGGGCGCCGTCAGCGACATGCTCGCGCGTGCCGGCGCCACGGCCTCGCGCCCCGCCGATCTGATGCCGGAGTATGGCCTCGGTGACGACGGCTACCGTCTGTCGCCGGTGCAGGCGCAGGCGATCCTCGATTTGCGTCTGCACCGCCTCACGGGTCTGGAGCAGGACAAGATCATCAGCGAGTACAAGGAACTGCTCGACAGCATCGCCCGTCTGCTCGAGATACTGGCCACCAACGAGCGCCTGATGCAGGTGATCCGCGCCGAACTGATCGAGATACGCGAGCGCTATGTCGACGCGCGCCGCACCGAGATCGTGCGCGACCATCAAGACCTCACGCTCGAAGACCTCATCAACGTCGAGGACGTGGTGGTGACGCTGTCGCACGCGGGCTACGTGAAGTCGCAGCCGCTGGCGCTGTATCGCGCGCAGAAGCGCGGCGGACGCGGCAAGGCGGTCACCAGCGTGCGCGACGAGGATTTTGTCGAAAAATTGTTTGTCGCCAGCACGCACGACATGATTCTGTGTTTCTCCAGCCGCGGCAAGGTGTACTGGATGAAGGTGTATGAACTGCCGCAGGCGGGACGCATCGCGCGCGGCAAGCCGATCATCAACCTGCTGGCGCTGGAGGAGGGCGAGCGCATCAACGCCATCCTGCCGGTGCACGAGTTCGCGCCGGACCGTTATGTGTTCATGGCCACCGCGCAGGGTACGGTGAAAAAGACGCCGCTGGCGGAATTTTCGCGTCCGCGTCCGAGCGGCATCATCGCGCTCGATCTGCGCGCCGACGACCAGTTGGTGGGCGTGGCGCTCACTGAAGGCGACAAGGATATTATGCTGTTCACCGATACCGGCAAGGTGATCCGCTTCCCGGAGCAGGACGTTCGCTCCATGGGGCGTACCGCGTGCGGCGTGCGCGGCATCCGTCTAGGCGAAGGGCAGCGCGTGATATCACTCATCATCGCCGACGACGGCGCGGTGCTTACCGCCACCGAGCGCGGTTACGGCAAGCGCACACCGATTGAAGATTATCCCAGGCACGGACGCGGCGGACAGGGTGTGATCTCGATCCAGACCACCGAGCGCAACGGGCGGGTCATCGGTGCGGTGCGGGTGCTTGAGGCCGATGAGATCATGCTCATCACCAACGGCGGCACGCTGGTGCGTACGCGCGCGAGCGAAGTGTCGCAGGTGGGGCGCAACACGCAGGGCGTGAAACTCATCAGTCCGGCGGAAAACGAAAAACTTATCGGCATCGAACGCATCGGCGATGTGGAAGTGGAGCAGGAACCCGAATGAATAATGGCAATGAGGAATTTTATGTCACGCGCGTATAATTTCAGCGCCGGGCCGGCGGTGTTGCCGGAAGAGGTGTTGCGTCAGGCCGCTGACGAGATGCTGGACTGGCACGGCTGCGGTATGTCGGTGATGGAGATGAGTCATCGCGGCAAGGAGTACATGTCCATCGCGGAGAGCGCCGAGGCGAGTCTGCGCGAGCTGATGGCGATCCCGGCCAACTACAAGGTGCTGTTTCTGCAGGGCGGTGCCAGCAGCCAGTTTTCCATGGTGCCGATGAATCTGCTGCGCGGCAAGGGTGAGGCCGATTACATCAACACCGGCGAATGGTCGAAGAAGGCCATTACCGAGGGCAAGCGCTACTGCAAGGTGAACGTGGCGGCCAGCGCGGAAGACAAAAATTTCACTTATGTTCCCGCGCAGCAAACATGGAAACTCAACCGTCAGGCGGCCTACCTGCATTACACGCCGAACGAAACCATCGGCGGTGTGGAATTTCACTGGGTGCCGGAGACCGGTGATGTGCCGCTGGTGGCGGACATGTCCTCAACCATCTTGTCGCGCCCGGTGGACGTTGCAAAGTTCGGCGTGATTTACGCCGGCGCGCAGAAGAATATCGGCCCGGCGGGGCTCACCGTAGTCATCGTGCGCGATGACCTGATCGGCCAGACTATTCCCGGTACGCCGGTGATGTTCGATTACAAAATCCACGCCGACAACGGTTCGATGTACAACACGCCGGCGACCTACGGCTGGTATTTCGCGGGTCTGGTGTTCGACTGGATCAAGCGTCAGGGCGGCCTGCAAGGCATGGCCGAGCGCAACCAGCGCAAGGCGAACAAGCTCTACGCCGCCATCGACGGCTCCGGTTTCTACAAGAGCCCGGTCGATCCCGCCTGCCGCTCATGGATGAATGTGCCGTTCACGCTGCCGGACGAGAAGCTCGACAGCGTCTTTCTGTCCGAGGCAAAAAAGGCCGGTCTGCTCGCGCTTGCCGGCCACCGCTCGGTGGGCGGCATGCGCGCGAGCATCTATAATGCAATGCCGGAGGCGGGTGTGGATGCGCTGATTGAGTTCATGCGTGATTTTCAGCGCCGCAATGGTTAAAAAAAGTAGCAAGTAACAAGTTGCAAGTAGCAAGAAAAGGCAAACTACTATTTGATTTTTTATCTTGTGACTTGTGACTGTTTTTAAGAGGACGACATGTTCAAAATTCAAACGTTAAACAACATTTCTGATCTGGGTCTCGACCGCCTGCCGCGCGACAAATACGAGATCGCGTCCGAGATCGCGCAGCCGGATGCCATTCTGCTGCGCTCGTTCAAGATGCACGATATGGAGATTCCCGCTACGCTCAAGGCGGTGGGGCGCGCCGGTGCGGGCGTGAATAATATCCCGGTGGAAAAACTTTCCGCACGCGGTATTCCGGTGTTTAACGCGCCGGGTGCGAACGCCAACGCAGTGAAGGAACTGGTGATTGCAGGCTTGCTGCTCGCATGCCGCAACATCTGCCAGAGCTGGGATTTTGCGCGCCGTCTTGAAGGCGACGACGCCACGCTGAACAAGCTGGTCGAAGCGGGCAAAAAGGATTTCGTCGGTTTCGAGCTGCCGGGCCGCACGCTGGGCGTGATCGGCCTCGGCGCCATCGGGCGCGAGGTGGCGAATGCCGCGCTCGCGCTTGGCATGAAGGTAATCGGCTTCGACCCGGGCATCACGGTGCAGGGCGCGTGGCAACTGTCGTCCAACGTGCAGCAGGCCGTCAGCGTGGATGATCTGGTGTCGAAGGCTGACTTTATCTCGCTGCATGTGCCGCTCAATGACGCGACGCGCCATCTCATCAATGCACAGCGCCTGAAACTCATGAAAAAAGGCGTGGTGCTGCTCAATTTC
>JAURVQ010000109.1 GCA_030655395.1 Gammaproteobacteria bacterium
TTGGCCTGCTCGAACAGCGGGGCGACCAGGCCGTAGCTCTGGCCACGATGCTGCACGCATTCGCCTACGGCGTAGATGGCGGGATCGTAGGTTTGCATCGTGTCACTCACCACGATGCCGCGTTCGCAGTGGATGCCCGCCTTTTTCGCCAATTCCATATTGGGCCGGATGCCCACCGCCATCACCACCAGATCGGCATACAACTCGGCGCCGTCCTTGAAACGCACACCGCGCACGCGCTCCTCGCCCATGATTTCCACGGTTTGCGCGGGCATGTGGAAGTGCATGCCGCGTTGCTCCAGCGATTTACGCAACATCAGCCCCGCGTTTTTATCCAGTTGCCGTTCCATCAACGTCTCGTTGATGTGCACCACGGTCACGCTCATGCCCTGACGCATCAGTCCATTGGCCGCCTCCAGCCCCAACAGACCGCCGCCGATGACTACCGCGTGCTGATATTTTTTCGCGGCGTCCATCATCAAATACACATCGCGGATATCACGGAAGGTCACCACGCCCGGCAGATCGTGCCCCGGCACTGGAATAATGAATGGATTGGAACCCGTGGCGAGCAGCAGTCGGTCGTACTCCGCCACTGTGCCGTCCGCGGCGGTCACGCGGTGCCTTTTGCGGTCTATCTGTACTACCTCTGCGCCGGAATGGAGCGTGATGCCGTGCTCGGCATACCACGGTCTGTCATTCAGCATGATCTCCGGCAGCGTCTTCTCGCCCGCCAGCATGGGTGACAGCAGAATACGGTTGTAATTACCGTAAGGCTCGGTGCCAAACACGGTAATCTCATATTTATCCGGCGCAATCTTCAGCAGCTCTTCCAGGGTGCGCACGCCCGCCATGCCGTTGCCGACCAGAACCAATTTCTCTTTCATAGGTAGCTCTACGCTTCGAATCCAATTGAGAGCTGTTCAGCAAGTTGCGGGCCAATTGCCATTTTAATTTCCATCTTGTTGTTGTATAAGTTATTTTTAGCACAGCACTGACCCCCAATGATATCCGTGAGGTAAATCCGCACCAAATGAAGACAGCGCAAGGTTTTGATTCACGAAATTGGTGCATATTTTCTGCTGCGACTACGCAAACACCTCGCTCAAGCACGATTCCAGTGCGATTTATCATGATGGTATGGCATTTGCTGTCATGAGATATTTAGGGCTCATATCTCTCATGTCATCCATTACGGTAACAGGTGTCATACTCGCGGGCGGGCGGGCGCGCCGCATGGACGGTGCCGATAAAGGGCTGATGAATGTTGCGGGTCTGCCCCTGGTGGAGCATCTGCTGGCAACGCTGCGCGGTCAGGTGCACAGCATCCTGATTAACGCCAACCGCAATGTTGCGCATTATTCGGCTTATGGCGTGCCCGTTTTTACGGATGTGATTTCCGGATACCAGGGACCGCTGGCGGGCATCCACCGCGCCCTCTGCCTCGCTGATACCGAATATGTGCTCAGCGTACCCTGCGACACGCCCTGCCTGCCGCATGACCTGGTGCAGCGCATGCTGGCCGGCGTGCGCCAACGGGGCGCAACCGTCTGTGTCGCACACGACGGCAGACGCCTGCATCCGGTCATTGCGCTGATGCAGCGCACGCTGGCCGCCGATTTGCTTGACTATCTTGACGCGGGTAACCGGAGGGTGGAAGACTGGCTGTGGCGTCACGCTCCAGCCGTCGCGGACTTCTCCGATCAGCCTGAAGCGTTTGTGAACCTCAACACCATGGATGAATGCCGCATGCTGGAAGAAAAAATGAAAACTGCATCAGTGGCATCCGCATGACTTCGGCACAGAGCACTGTAGACTTCATGTTGCATTATCTTGGGCTCCCCCGATGACCTCCTCCCTGTTGAGTGCCGACGAAGCGCGGCAGCGTATCCTTGGCGCCGTGCAACCGCTCGGGGAGCGTGAGTGGATTGAGCTGCGCATGGCGCTTGGCCGCGTCACTGCCGAAGACGTCCGTTCAACACTGAATATACCTCCGTACGCCAACTCGGCCATGGACGGCTACGCGCTTGCCGCGGGTGATCTGCCCGTCTCAGGCACGCGCGAGCTACGCGTAGTGGGCACGGCGTATGCCGGCAGGCCTTACTCAGAGACCCCTCAGGCTGGCGAGTGTGTGCGCATCATGACCGGCGCCCTTCTCCCCGCCGGGGCCGACACCGTCGTGATGCAGGAACAGGTCTGGCGCAACGGTGAGGCAGTCAGCATAGGCGCAGGACACAAGCGCGGACAACACGTGCGTGCGGCCGGCGAGGACATTGCGGCAGGACAGGTCGCCGTACCCGCCGGTAAACGGCTCACCCCGGCGGATCTGGGCCTGCTCGCCTCGCTGGGCATCGAAAAAGTCAGCGCGGTGCGCCGTCCGCGCGTGGCTATTTTTTCGACGGGCGATGAGTTGCGCTCACTGGGCGAAACTCTGAAGCCGGGAGAAATTTACGACAGCAACCGCTATACCGTGCATGGCATGTTAAGCCGCCTGGATACCGCCGTGCATGATCTGGGCGTGGTGCGCGACCAGCGCGAGGCGGTGCGGAATGCGGTGCGTCAGGCCAGTCATGCGGCGGATGTGGTCATAAGCTCCGGTGGGGCCTCGGTGGGTGATACGGATTTCATCAAACAGACACTGGAAGAGCTGGGACAGGTCGACTTCTGGCAGGTCGCCATGAAGCCCGGCAAGCCGCTCGCATTCGGCAAGGTCGGCAGCGCCCTGTTCTTCGGGCTGCCCGGCAATCCGGTATCGGTGATGGCGACGTTTTATCAGTTTGTACAGCCTGCGTTGCGGCGCTTGATGGGTGAGAGCGTGGCGCTACCGTTGATGATTAAAGTGGTGTGTAGCGGGCCCCTGAAAAAGGCCCCCGGGCGTACCGAGTTTCAGCGCGGCAGGGTTGAAAGCGATGCAAACGGGAATCTGGTGGTGCACAGCACCGGGGATCAGGGCTCCGGCATTCTCACGTCAATGAGCCGGGCCAACTGTTTTATCGTGCTGCCGGCCGAGCGCAGCAATGTTGAGGCGGGAAGCCTGGTGGACATTCAGCTTTTCGACGGACTCATCTAAAAAACAGACCGCTGGGCCGATTTCCCGGCCCAGTCCGATCCGTCAATCTCCCTCACACAGCGGCGAAGATTTCAGCCGCCGTGTCCAGCCGCTACGGGTTTTACTTGCGCCGTGCCAGCTTGCGTGCCGCCAGCCGTGCTTCACGCCGTGCGATACGCGCCAGCCTTCTGCGCTTCGCCGCTGCGCGCCGGGCCGCGCGTCGCAGCGCCGCAGCCTGTCTGAGATACTTGCGCTCCCATTTCTTGACGAACGAGGCTACAGCCTTGTCCATCGCGGCCTTCTTTTTCGCGGCCGCACGCGCTACCAGCATCTTGGCGCGCCGTGCCGCCTTATTGGCCTTTATTTCCGCCGCACGCTTTTTGGCCGCGATGCGCTTTGCCAGTTTCAGTTTTGCCGCGTTGAGTTTTGCACGCGTCATCTTGGCGCCTGCCTTTTTCTTCACTGCCGGACGTCCGCGTTTTTTAGCTACTTTGCCTTTGGTTTTCTTTGCTGCTTTTTTCATTTTAGCCATGGTTGTTTTAACTCCCTCCACAGGTTAAGAGCAGTCAACATTATAAACACAAATGTCAAAAGTGCAATCAATTTTAATTTTTTATCACGACGATAATGTGAGCCTGAAATACATGGGCACGCATGTTTTCCATGTTGCATTTAATCCATCTCATTTGATTGAACCAATACAGACCTGAATCAGCGCGCCGCACCGAGAGCAAGTGCGCGTTGGCGAGTGGTCTCATTTTCAAGTGTAGTCTGCGCTGCATTCCAGGCAGCATCAGTCTCCGGCCAGCCGTGCAGATGTTTCTGCAGCAAATCACACAACACCTCTATATGAGCAGCGCGATCATTGAGCGCGGGAATGTAGTGATAGTCCTGCCCGCCGGCATGAAGAAAGATGTCACGGTTCACCATGGCCACTTCTTCCAGAGTTTCCAGGCAGTCTGCGGCAAATCCGGGGCACACGACATCCACGCTCCTGACGCCCTGCGCGGCCCACTGACGCAGGGTGTGGTCGGCATAAGGCTTTAGCCATTCCTCACGCCCAAAGCGCGACTGGAACGCGACATGCCAGCGGTGTTGCGGAAGCTGGAGATTTTCCGCCACCAGGCGTGCGGTCTTGAGACATTCGCAATGATAGGGGTCGCCCATCAACAGATAGCGCTTGGGTATGCCATGAAATGAAAACAACAGGCGCTCTGACGGTGCGCGTCCGCTCCATGACTCGCGGATGCTGTCCGCGAGTGCCCGGATGTAGCCGGGATTATCGTGGTAATGATTGATCATGCGCAGCTCGGGCAACCAGCGCCAGGTTTTCAGCTCGGCGGCCACGGCATCAAAGGTAGAGGCGGTTGTGGTTGCTGAATATTGCGGGTATAGCGGCAGCACCAGAATACGCCGCACATTCTGCTCACGCAGTTGCCGCAAAGCGCTGGCAATCGACGGATTTCCGTAACGCATACCAAGTGCCGCTACTACCGGGCCGTTGAAGCGTGCGTGTAACGCGGCCTGAAGCGCTGCCGTCTGACGTTGCGAGATATCCAGCAGCGGCGAGCCGCGTTCACTCCATACCTTCTGATAGGCGTGCGCGGAACGCGCCGGGCGAATGCGCAGGATGATAGCGTGCAGCACGACCCACCACAGTGCGCGGTTCATCTCCACCACGCGCGGATCCCACAAAAACTCGCCCAGAAAGCGCCGCAACGCCTTAGGCGTGGGGGCATCCGGCGTGCCCAGGTTGGTCAGCAATACGCCCGTGACGGATTGCGTGCCATGGGCGTAATCTTCCGCGCCGAGATAGGTCATGGCGTGGTCTTGCGTGCGGCGCAATAAGCATCCAGATAGGCGCTGAATTCCCTGCCCAGATGAGGGTGGCGCAAGGCATACTCCACGGTCGCCTCCAGATAACCCAGTTTGCTGCCGCAATCATAGCGCTTGCCGCTGAACCGGTAGGCGAGCACCTGCTCCGAGTTCAGCAGTTTCGCAATCGCATCGGTGAGCTGAATTTCGCCATGCGCACCACCGCCCAGGGTTTCCAGGATGCCGAAAATTCCCGGCGTGAGGATGTAGCGGCCCACCACTGCGAGTGTCGATGGCGCCTTTGCCGGCGCGGGCTTCTCTACAATCGCGGTCACCCGCCCCAGGCCGGACTCCAGAGGCGTCGAGCTGACTATGCCGTATTTGTCGGTGTCGGCGGCCGGGATCTGCTCCACGGCGATGAGCGAACACGCCAGCCTGCTGTAGAGCGCCGTCATTTGCGCGAGACAGTTGCGCTCGCCGCCGTCAATCAGGTCGTCGGCCAGTATTACGGCAAAGGGATGTTCGCCCACCACATCCCTGGCGCACAACACCGCATGCCCCAGCCCCAGCGCCTGCGGCTGACGCACATACGCACAGGTAACTCCCCTGGGCAGAATGCCGCGCACCATGGCAAGGAGGTCCTTCTTGCCGCGCTGCTCCAGTTCCTGCTCAAGCTCATAGGAACGATCGAAGTGATCTTCAATGGCGCGCTTGTTACTGCTGGTGACGAAGATCATCTGGGTGATGCCCGCCGCCACCGCCTCCTCCACTGCATACTGGATCAGCGGCTTGTCGACGATCGGCAGCATCTCCTTGGGATTGGCCTTGGTGGCGGGAAGAAAGCGGCTGCCCAGGCCGGCGACCGGGAATACCGCCTTGGTGATGCCTGCACTCATGCTTTGGATTTATTGAATTTGATGACGTTGGAGACGGGCGGCAACGGCGCATCAATGAACTCAGGTACCAGCCGTTTGATAAGCTGGCGCAGCATGATCTCGTCATAGGCCGCGCAGGCCTGCTCCATCTTATCCATCACCTCGGCCACCTCCCGCTCATCAACGTCGCGCTGATGGGCCAGCAATATCTTGCCGTGCGCGGTGCCGGTCAGATTCTCTTCTGCGTGAAACAGTTCTTCATACAGTTTCTCGCCCGGTCGCAAACCGGTATAAACAATCTCGACATCCTTGCCGGGTATCCTACCGGAGAGACGAATCATCTGCTCGGCAAGATAGGCGATGCGCACCGGCGCACCCATGTTGAGCACAAAGATTTCCCCGCCCTGCCCCATCACCGCGGCCTGCATGATGAGCTGGGACGCTTCGGGGATGGTCATGAAGTAGCGCGTGATTTCCGGGTGCGTCACGGTCACCGGACCACCGGAGGCAATCTGACTCTGGAACAGCGGCACCACACTCCCAGCCGAGGCGAGGACATTACCAAAACGTACGGTAATAAAGCGTGTAGCGCAGCGTCGGCTGAGCTTTTGACATACGATTTCGGCGACGCGCTTGCTCGCACCCATGACATTGGTGGGGTTGACGGCCTTGTCCGTTGAAATGAGCACAAAGGTCTGGCAGCCGTGTTTGTCCGCCGCGAGCGCGACCCGGCGCGTGCCGAGCACGTTGTTGTGCACCGCCTCACGCGCCTGCCCTTCCAGCATCGGCACGTGTTTATAGGCCGCCGCGTGAAATACGAGATCAGGACGGTAGGTGGCGAAGACATGCTCGACTGCGGCCTGGTCACAGGTATTGCCCAGACACGGATACAGCACAAGCTGTGGAAACGCGGCGCGCAGCTCTTTTTCGATGCTGTACAGATTGAACTCGCTGCTTTCGTAAAGCACCAGCGCAGAGACTTCAAGACGCGCGATTTGCCGGCATAGCTCGGCGCCGATGGAACCGCCGCCGCCGGTGACCAGCACGGTCTTCCCGCACAGACCCGCGGCAATCGAGTGCCAGTCGAGCGTGACGGGCTCACGGCTCAGCAGGTCTTCGATGGCCACTTCACGCAGCGCACTGAGTACCGTCTGCCCGGCGATCAGATCATCCAGCCGCGGCATGGTCCGGAACGGCAGGCCGGTTTGTTCGCACAGGCCCACCACGCGCTGCATCTGGGCGCTGCTGGCCGAGGGCATGGCAATGATGATCATGTCCGCCTGTTTGTGCTTCACCAGCGCAGGCATGTGCTCGATGGAGCCCAATACGGGAAGGCCATGAATCTTCGCGCCCGCGAGGCTCGGGTTATCGTCCAGAAAGCCGAGCGCAAGATACGCGTTGTCATGCAGCATATCGCGCATGAGTTTCTCGCCGGCGCGCCCCGCCCCCAGTATCAGCACGCGCTTGCGCGGGCCTCCTGTCGCAGAAAGTATGAGGCTGTGATCCTTCCACATCCGGTAGACCATGCGCGGCGCGCCGAGCAGGATCATGAGGACGAACGGGTAAAGCAGCAGCGTCAAACGCGGCACACCCTCCAGCCGGTTGAATAAAAACAATGTGAGACTGACCGCCAGCATGCCCAGCGCGACACCGCGCATGATATTCCACAGATCGGGCATGCTCGCGAAGCGCCAGACACTTCGGTAAATACCCATCCACCACAGCATCAGCCCTTGCGCCACGACCACCAGCGGCAGCACACGCAGGGCATTGTGCCAGAGAGCAGCATCAGGAAAGTCGGGACGCAGCAGCGAGGCGATACACCAGGCCAGCGCCACCATGACCAGGTCGTGTAACGCCACCGCCGCACGGCGGCCTGTGGTGATGAACATGAAGTGGCGATATCGGGAGAGTGGCATAGTGAGTTTATTTACTCATTAAGTCAGCAAGTAAGATGCACTACCCGCTACGTCCCCGCCCCCTGTTTAGGGGGCGGGACAGGGTGGGGGTAGAGTAAACAGGGTTTTTACTCAGGAGTCACACCCTAAGGTAATGTAGCCTTACTTTGTGACTCCTGAGTAATACGCTCCATAAGGAGGTAATGTAACACAGGTCATCTTCTCATTTCATGAGGCCGGATAATGCTGCCACACCCAGCGCCATACCACCCAGCCACCGACAGCAACAGTGAGCAATATGATGGGCAATAAAACAGGTCTGCTCCAGCCGAGCATGGTCAGCGGCCACAGCACCATGACGTTCACACCGATCAGGCCCAGCAGAACCTGACGGTGACTGTAACCTGCCTGAATCAGGCGCTGATACGTGTGGGAGCGGTGCGCGGCATACCATTTTTCTCCGCGCAGAATACGCGCGGCCAAGGTGTACCCCGTATCGAGTATGAATACAGCGAGCAGCAGCAACCATAGGGTGAGCGGCAGATCACCCGACTGCTCCGTGCCGAGTGCGAGCACGGCAAATATGAAACCCAGCAGCCCGCTGCCGACATCGCCCATGAAGATTCTGGCGCGCGGCCAGTTCCAGACCAGAAAACCGGCGCTCGCGGCAGCGAGGCTGAATGTCGTCAGCGCAACGCCAAAGGCACCGTTCAGGCACAGCAGGAAGCCGGCGGCGCTGGCAGCACACAGCGCCTGTGCGCCGGCGAGGCCGTCGCTGCCGTCCATGAAATTGTAGAGATTGGTGGCCCACACGATACCGAGCACGGCAACCGCCCAGCCCAGCCACGTGAATGCGGCGGGAAGACTTCTGTCACCCAGAATTTCTACGCCACCCAGCCAAAACAGCGCCCATGCAGCCGCTGCCACGTGCACCAGCAGCCTCCATTGAATCGCGACATGGTACCGGTCATCGCGCCAGCCGATCCATGACACCAGTCCGCCGCCGCCGATCAGGGCCCACGCCAGATTTGACGGGATCAGTTGCTCCCACGCCAGCACCGCCGTTGCCGTAAAAAAGGTGACGGCAATCGCAAGTCCGCCGCCGCGCGGGGTAGGCACGCTGTGCAGACTGCGCTCGTTAGGGATATCCGATACACCTCGGCGCAATGCGTAATCACGCATCAATGAGGTCATCCACACGGAGAGTGCGAAGACAGTAGCGGCGGTGAGAGCGGAAAAGAGAAGCACGTGACTCGCAGTCAAAACGGGCTTTCAGGGCCACGAGAGCAAACGCGGCGCACCGTACTTTATGTTACGTGCGCAGCCTAGCGCTTGCCAAACAATACAGACACGAGAAAGGCGGCCACCAGTACCGTCGCCGCCACTCCAAACATCGTCCACGTCAGATCCATGATATTAATCCTTGGTAATCCTTAGCCAAACATATCGCCGTATAACGCCTCTGCCCAGTCGAGAGTGGCCTCGCCCTTGATGGCATCGCGCTTTTCATCCGTGCCGGTGCCTTCCTTGGCGGGGCTGAACGCATTGGTCTGTTTGTCGTAATTAAAGCTTACCCACATGCTGATCGCCTCTTTCGGCTCCGCGTTCACCATCGAGTAGCACAAACTGGCGGGGCTGGTCCAATCCATCGCCTTGCCCGCTGCATGCGCGGCGATGACCTTGGCCACGTATTTGCCCTCGCTGTTGGCGAGGTGTGCGCTCTTGGGGAAGCCCATCGGCCGGCTGTCGCCGGTCACGTATACGCGCGGGTCGCCCGGTACGTGGTATTTCTGCACATCTATGCGCGCCTCTTTTTGCGGGCTCTTGGCATCCACCAGGCCCGCCACTTCAATCAATTTTGAGGCGCGTACTCCGGGATAAATCGCGGCCTCGTCGAACTTATAGGAGTCAAACTCGGTTTCGATGGTTTTCGTGTCCGCGTCCACACCGGTGATGTTGATCGAGGGTACATATTCCACATAGTCCTTGTACAGCTCATCGAACGCGGCGTGAAATCCGGCCTTCTTCACCGCGATGTCGGGGTTGTTATCCAGCACCAGCACCTTGCCCTTGATTTTGTGTTTCTTGAAGTAAGCCGCAATCATGCAGGTGCGCTCGTACGGCGCGGGCTTGCAACGGAAGTTGCCGCCCGGCACGGTCTGCACGAAAATTCCACCTTTGAAGTTTTCGATCTTGCGTTTGATCGAGACGTGCTCGTCTCCCATCATCCAGCCGGCCGGATGCTCGGTGCGCAGGCGGTATTCGGTGTCCGGATCCTTGATGCCGATGCGCTCATAGTCGTAGTCTATGCCGGGCGCCAGCACCAGGTAATCATAGGCGATCTCGCCCTGATCGGTATGCACCTTGCGCGCGCTGCGATCCACGCCGGTGCAGGTGGCGCTAAAGAAGGTGTAGCCGCCGTTCCTGGCCGCGTCGAGAAAACTGTGTCCGGCGAGAAACTCCAGATTGATGACGCCTGCGTACCACAGATTGCTGGCAAAACATGAGCTGTACATGGCGCGCTTTTCCACTAGCACCACGTCGAATTTTGGATTTTCCTTTTTCAGATACTTGGCGATGGTGAGACCGGAGGTGCCGCCGCCCACCACCACCACGCGCGGGCCCCTGGCCTTGGGCAGATAGGCCTTGCCGCGCGAGTGCACCGCTGCGGACTTTGGCGCCGCATCGGCGGGTGCCGCATGCCCACCCAGCCCTGCGGCCGCCAGTGCCGCGCCCGTCAGCTTGACAAAATCGCGTCTCGATATCTTGCTCATGGCCGTACCTCTGGTAGCACTTTAAGTGTTTCGATTTTGATCCGTAGCCTATACCAAGCGCGCGCCCAAGAAAAGAGGCCGCAGGCTATAACTTTATTTTTGTGCGGAAGGACAGATACGCGCCAGACAACACGAGTCACAACGCGGGCGCGGGCGGCAGATGTCCTTGACGTGAACCACAATCAGCGCGTGAAATTCGTTGAACAGCGCGATCCGGTCGTCACTGCGGGCGAGGCGCCGCTCCATCCCGGCGCGCAGCACTTCGTACGTTTCATTACCGGCGATAAGTCCCAGGCGCCCGAACAGCCGTCGCGTATAGGCGTCGATCACGAACACCGGGCGCTCAAAGGCGTACAGCAGGATATCGTCCGCGGTCTCCGGCCCGATGCCGTGTTGCGCGAGGAGTTCGGCGCGCAGACATGGCGTGTCGCGCCGGTTCAGTGCGTCGAAGCCGCCCTGCTCGACATACCATGCGCACAAACTGCGCAGGCGCCGCGCCTTGACATTGAAATAGCCGGACGGCGTGAGCAGCTTCGCCAACCGCGCGGGCGAAGTGCGGATGATGGCTGCGGCGTCCAGCAGACGTGCCGAGCGTAGATTGGCGATGGCCTTTTCCACGTTGCTCCACGCGGTATTTTGCGTGAGCACCGCGCCCACCATGACCTCGAACGGCGTCTCGCCCGGCCACCAGTGCTGCGGCCCGTGTTGACGGTAGAGTTTCCGGTATACCGTCGTGAAACGCATACGTTGTTAGAGTCGTTACCCGCCGCGTATGCGCCGCTTGGGTGGGCTGGGGCGACGCGGCGTACGCACCTTTTCAGCCGAGGCTGGCACTGTTTCCGGCTCCAGACCGGCGAGCACACGCAGGCCGTTGAGTTCTTCCGACTCCAGTTCTTTAGATTGTCCGCGGCGCAGGGTGCGGCCAAGCTGGATGTCACCGTAGCGTATCCGGATGAGCCGGCTCACCGTGATGCCTTGTGATTCCCACAGACGCCGCACCTCATGCTTGCGGCCTTCCTTCAGCACCACGTGGTACCAGTGATTCGCGCCGTCGCCACCGGCGTCGGCGATGGAATCGAAATGTGCGTCGCCATCCTCCAGCATCACGCCTTGCTTCAGGCGCGCGAGCATGGCGGCATCTACCTCGCCCAGCACGCGCACGGCGTATTCACGCTCCACCGCACGCGACGGGTGCATGAGACGATGTGCCAGCTCGCCATCGGTAGTGAGCAGAATCAGGCCGGAGGTGTTGATATCGAGCCTGCCGATGGCGATCCAGCGGCCTGCGCGCAACACCGGCAGCCGCTCGAAGATGGTTTTACGTTGCTCGGGGTCGTCGCGCGTGCATATCTCGCCTTCGGGCTTGTGGTAGACCAGCACGCGGCATTTCCCGGTGCCGAGTCTGTGTTGCGGCACCGGCTGTCCGTCGATCAGGATTTTATCCTGCACCTCGGCGCGATCACCGAGATTTGCCGGCACGCCATTCAGGGTGACGCGCCCGGCCTTGATCCAGCCCTCAATCTCGCGCCGCGAACCGTAGCCCGCACGCGCCAGCACCTTTTGCAGCTTTTCACTCACTTTGTTTAAGTGACGCTGAGGTCACATCCGCATCCACAACCTCGCCCGAAACTGGGATTTCAATCGCGTGCGCCATGGCCTCCGCTTCCGCGTGAAACACCGTATCCAGCGCGCTGGTCTCGGGCAGCGGCGGCAATTGCTCCAGGCTGCTGAGATTGAAGTGATCGAGAAACTGCCGTGTCGTGCCATACAGCGCGGGCCTGCCCGGCACGTCGCGGTGGCCGACGCTGCGTATCCATTCGCGCTCCAGCAGCGTCTTCATGATCGTGCTGCTCACCGTGACGCCGCGCACCTCTTCGATCTCGCCGCGCGTGATGGGCTGGCGGTAGGCGATGAGCGCGAGCGTTTCGAACAATGCGCGCGAATAGCGCGGCGCGCGCTCCTCCCACAGGCGGGCCAGCCACGGGCTCAACTCCTGCTTTACCTGGAAGCGGAAGCCGCTGCCCACTTCGACCAGCTCGATACCGCGCGTCGCACATTCGTCACGCAAGGCGGCAAGTACGTCACGCACCTGCTCGCGTGCAGGGCGCTCTTCGTCGCTGAACAACGCCAGCAGCCGCTCCATGCTCAGCGGTTCTCCGGCGGCAAACAGTGCCGCCTCGATCAGATTTTTCAGTTGCTCAGGATTCATGGAGAGTGCTCGCCGCCCGCACGTAGATCGGTCCCCATGTCTCGCTCTGGGCCAGCTCGATCAGGGATTCTTTAATCAGCTCAAGCAACGCAAGAAACGTGACCACCACGCCGCTGCGCCCCTCGCTGAGCGGGAACAGCGCGCTGAATTCGACAAACTTGTCCGCGCTCACCAGGCTCAGCACATGAGACATGCGCTCCCGCACCGACAACGGCTCGCGCCGGATATGGTGGTGGGTGTACATCACCGTGCGCTGCATCACCTCCTGGAATGCGTGCAGCAGCTCCTCCAGGCTCACCGTGGGCTGCGGCCGGCTGCGTTCGGCGAGATTCACCGTCGCCAGCGCGTGAAATACGTCGCGCCCCAATTGCGGACGCGCATCCAGTTGCTCGGCAACCTGCTTGTAACGCTCGTACTCCTGTAACCTGCGCACCAGCTCCGCGCGCGGGTCTTCCTCTTCGGCGGCCAGCGGCGGGCGCGGCAGAAGCATGCGCGATTTTATTTCCGCGAGCATCGCCGCCATCAGCAGATATTCCGCCGCAAGTTCGAGCCGCAGGCCCTGCATCAGATCGACATATTCGATATATTGCTGGGTGATGCGCGCGATGGGAATATTCAGGATATCGAGATTCTGGCGCTTGATGAGATAGAGCAACAGATCGAGCGGCCCCTCGAAGGTATCGAGAAAGACCTCCAGCGCATCGGGCGGTATATAGAGATCGAGCGGCATGCGCGTGACCGGCGCGCCCTCCACCATGGCGAGCGGTGGTTCGCTCTGCACGGCCTCGGGTTCAATGCTTGTCGTCTCGGTGTGCATCATCGCGCGCTCAACGGTACACCAATCCCATCGCCTGACGGACTTCGTCCAGCGTGTCCCGCGCCACATCGCGCGCGGCCTCGCACCCTTCGGCGATGATGCTGCGCACCAGCGCGGGATTTTTAACAAACTGCTCCGCACGTTCGCGGATCGGCGCAAGCTCGGCCTGCACCGATTCGATGAGCGGCTTTTTGCAGTCGAGACAGCCGATGCCGGCGCTGCGGCAACCCTGCTGCACCCAGCCCTTGACCTCGTCCGAGGAATATACCTGATGCAGCGCCCACACCGGACATTTTTCCGGCTCGCCCGGATCGGTTCTGCGCACACGCGCCGGGTCGGTCGGCATGGCGCGCATCCTGGTCTCGATAGACTTCGGGTCTTCCCGCAGCGCGATGGTATTGTTATACGACTTCGACATCTTCTGGCCGTCCAGGCCGGGCATCTTGGGCGTGGGCGTGAGCAGCGCGTGCGGCTCAGGCAGAATGATGCGCCCGCCGCCCTCCAGAAAACCGAACAGACGTTCGCGGTCGCCGAGCGTAATGTTCTGGCGCGCCTCGATCAGTGCGCGCGCGGTATCGAGCGCGGCATGGTCGCCCTGCTCCTGATAACGCTTGCGCAATTCGTCGTAGAGTTTGGCATTTTTCGCGCCGAGCTTTTTGACTGCCGCCGCGGCCTTTTCTTCGAAGCCGCGCTCGCGTCCGTACATATGATTGAAGCGCCGCGCCACCTCGCGCGTCAACTCCACGTGCGCCACCTGGTCTTCGCCCACCGGCACCTGACCGGCCTTGTATATCAGGATATCCGCGCTCTGCAATAACGGGTAACCGAGAAAACCGTAGGTGGCGAGGTCCTTTTCCCTGAGCCTTTCCTGCTGGTCCTTGTAGCTCGGCACACGCTCGAGCCAGCCGAGCGGCGTAATCATCGACAGCAGCAGATGCAGCTCCGCATGTTCCGGCACGCGCGACTGGATGAACAGCTTGGCGGCGCCGGGATTGATATCCGCCGCGAGCCAGTCGATCACCATGTCCCACACGCTCTCGCCGATGATGGCGGGGTCTTCGTAGTGCGTGGTGAGTGCGTGCCAGTCGGCGACGAAGAAAAAACATTCGTATTCGTGCTGCAGCCGCAGCCAGTTTTTCAGCACGCCGTGATAGTGGCCGAGGTGCAACTGCCCGGTCGGACGCATGCCGGAGAGTACGCGCTGGTGTTGTGCAGGTAGGGAACTCAAAGCGTGGCCTCCCTAAAGTCCGGCCAGCGAGTACAACATGCCCTGCAAGGCCTGCACCGGCGGATTGAGGATGCTGCTCAACACCCCGCTCACAAGCAACAGGATCAGGATAATCATGCCGTACGGTTCAATGCGGTTGAGTTGCCACGACCACGGACCGGGCAGCAGGCCCGAGAGCACGCGGCCGCCGTCGAGCGGCGGTATCGGCATCAGATTCAACACCATCAAAATCACG
The DNA here is from genome assembly GCA_030655395.1 of Gammaproteobacteria bacterium. GTDB lineage: Bacteria > Pseudomonadota > Gammaproteobacteria > SURF-13 > SURF-13 > JAQBXX01. Next base: position 14,901 of record JAURVQ010000109.1, read on the forward strand.
TTGATGAAGATGCCCGCCCCGCCGACATAAATCATGAATTGCGCCACCCCACCCAAGGATGCGCTCGACATCACGCCGATCTTCATCACCCCCGCCCACAGCAGCGCCATGAGCAGATTGGACACCGGGCCCGCCACCGCCACCAGCGCCATGTCGCGCTTGGGGTGCTTGAGGTTTTCCCACGTCACCGGCACCGGTTTCGCCCAGCCGAAGATAAACGGGAATTTGAGTATCACCATGAACAGCGGCAATAACACTGTGCCGAAGGGATCGATGTGCTTGAGAGGGTTGAGCGTGAGGCGCCCCAGCATCATCGCGGTGGGGTCGCCCAGTTTACGCGCCACCCAGCCGTGGGCGACCTCATGCACCGTAATGGCAAACAATACCGGCAGCGCCCACACGGCGATGCGCTGCAACAGACTCAATTCTTCCATCGGCGGATTATAACCGGTTTGGCGGCGGCCCTGTAGCTTCACGCCGCAGGCGGCAGGATATCAGCCCGTGATGGGCTGTACGTCGCCTTTGCCGTGGCGCGTCACCAGCGGCGTCTCCACCAGGTCCACCACCGTCGTCGGCTCCAGACCACAGTTGCCGCCGTCGATGATCATATCCACCTGATGCTTCAACAACGCCTCCATCTCTTCGATGTCATTGAGCGGCAAGCCCGTGCCCGGCATGATCAGCGTGGAACTCATCAACGGTTCGCCGAGCGTCTCCAGCAGCGCCAGCGCTATGGCATTGTCGGGCACACGCAGGCCGATGGTCTTGCGCTTGGGATGCTGCAAACGGCGCGGCACCTCGTGCGTCGCGCGCAGAATGAAGGTGTAAGGCCCCGGCGTCAGCGTCTTCATCAGACGATACGCCGTGTTGTCCACCATGGCGTAGGTGGCGATCTCGGAAAGATCGCGGCACACCAGGGTAAAATTGTGTTTGTCACCGACATTACGGATACGGCGGATACGTTCCATCGCCGTCTTGTCCCCGATGTGGCAGCCGAGCGCGTAACACGAATCGGTAGGGTAGACGATCACGGCCCCCGCGCGTATCGCCGCCACCGCCTGATTGATGAGGCGCGGCTGCGGATTCTGCGGATGAGGGTGGAAAATTTGCACGGGATTTCCTGACGGGTCAGTGCGGAAGTTTTTCCCATCCGCTCCACACCGGCACACAGATCTTCGGCAGCGGCGGGAGCCTGCCGAGTTCGAGCCACGGCTGTTCCGGGCCGTGATAGTCCGTGCCGCAGGAGGAGAGCAGGTCGAACTCCTTCGCGTAATTGGCCATGGCGTGATAGTCGTCACGGCTGTGGCTGCCCGACACTACCTCGATAGCAGCGCCGCCGTGCTGTTTGAATTCGCCCAGCAGTTGACGCAGGCGGGTGGCGGTGAGTTTGTAGCGCGCCGGATGCGCGATCACGGCCTGCCCGCCGGCGTTGTTAATCCAGTGCAGCGCATCGGGCAGCGTCGCCCACTCGCCCGGCACATAACCCGGCTTGCCCTGGGTAAGAAAACGCTTGAATACCTGCCCCATGTCGTTGGCGTGCCCGCGCTCAATGAGGTAGCGCGCGAAATGAGTGCGGCTCAGGATGGTGCCGCGCGCATAGGCGCGTGCGCCCGCGTAGGCACCCTCCACACCGTGTTTTTCCAGACGCCGCGCCATCTCCCCGGCGCGCCAGTCACGAAAGCTGCGCATCTGCGCCAGCCCCTGTTGCAGCGTAGCGTTGGTGTGGTCGATGCCGAGGCCCACGATGTGCAGGGTCTTCCCCTGCCACGTCACCGACACCTCGACACCCGGCAGCAAGGTGATCGCAAGCGGCTCGGCGGCAGCCAGCGCTTCGTTCAGGCCGTCGGTGACATCGTGGTCGGTGAGCGCGAGCACATCCACGCCCTGACGCGCGGCGCGCGTCACGAGTTCGGCCGGGCTGAGCGTGCCGTCGGAGGCGGTGGAGTGGCTGTGCAGGTCGTAGTGGAGGGTCATCAGGATAGGCGCCAATTATAGTTGCGTATTATGCGCCTTTTCCCATCGCTTTAGGGCATGCCGCAGGTACGACGCTCAACTACGAAACCGGCAAAAAAATGATAATATAGATGTATTAGGTGCTATTGGATTGGAGCTGGTTACATGACCTTTGTCGTTACCGAAAACTGCATCAAGTGCAAATACATGGATTGTGTCGAGGTGTGCCCGGTGGATTGCTTCCACGAGGGGCCCAATTTTCTGGTCATCGATCCGGATGAATGCATCGACTGCACACTGTGTGAGCCCGAGTGCCCGGCCAATGCCATCTTCGCCGAAGACGCCGTGCCCGCAGACCAGAAAGAGTTCACCGCACTCAACGCCGAACTCGCCAAGCAATGGCCGGTGATTACCGAAATGGGCGAGCCGCCTGCCGACGCCAAGGAGTGGGACGGCGTGAAGGGCAAGCTCGCTCAGCTTGAGCGCTGAGAGCGCTCTTGAAAGTATGGTGCGCGCGTGACGGAACACGCTCACACCACGCCCCTCCTGGTGCCTTATCACCAGGATCCGCTTACTCTACTTGCCCACCACCTCCTCGACCACCACGCGGCTGACCTGAGCCGCGTGGTGGTTTTGCTGCCGCAGCTGCACTCCGCAGCGCGTCTGCGGCACTGTCTGCTCGACGCGGCACGGCAGCGCAGCCATGCGGCACTGCTCGGCCCCCACATCACCACGCTGCGCCACTGGGTTGCGCGTGCCCCTGCTCACCATGGCCACACATTGGCGCGGCACGCAGCAGAACTCCTGCTGGCCGAATCACTCGCCGAACATCCCGGCCTGCTCGGCGGGGAGAATCCCTGGCGGCTGGTGGACAGCCTGTTGCAGTTATTCGACGAGCTGACGCTCCATGCCGTGCGCCTGCCGGACGATCTGGGGCATTTCACACAGCAACTGCTCACCGCCTACGGTGTCACCTCCAAAGTGAGTGGGCTGAGCCGTGAAGCGAATCTCGTCCACACCCTCTGGCGCGCCTGGCACCAGCAGCTCCAGGCCGAGGGCACTGCCGATGCCAACAGTGCCTATGTGCACAAGCTCGCGGCAAGTCTCGACCAGACCACAGCAAACCTGCATTTCTATCTCGGCGACGGCCTTGACCTCACGCCGGTCGAGCTGGCCTGGGCACACCGGCTGGCCGGGCAAGGCCGGTTGACGTGGCTGATTCACGGCGTGCCCGCCGCATCCGTTCAGCCCACGGACTATCATCCTGATGCCCCGCTGCTTGCCCTGATGAATATAATAGAAAATACAACTGAATCAAATATATGTATCGATAACATTACACAATTCATTAACTCTGTTTACGCCCCGCCCGCAACACCGCTCCGCCTCCGGGCGCAGGCGTTTGCGCAGCAACAGCCGGCGAGCCCGGTGCAGGATAGCCTGCGCGTATTCACGGCAGGCGCGCCTGAGCACGAGGCGCAGGCGATAGACCTGCAAATACGGCTCTGGCTGCTGGCAGGCAAAACCCATATCGGCATCATCACCGAAGACCGGCGCCTCGCGCGCCGGGTGCGCGCACTGCTGGAGCGTGCCGAGGTCGCGGTGCAGGACGACGCCGGCTGGGCCCTCTCCACCACCAGCGCCGCCAGCGTACTCGAACGCTGGCTGCAAACGCTGGAAGAGGACTTCGCCTGCCTGCCGCTGCTGGATGTACTGAAGTCGCCGTTCGTGTTCGCCGATCAGGAACGCACGGGGCTGCTGGCCACGGTCTATCGCTTCGAGCAAGACATCATCCTGCACGAAAATGTCATGCGCGGTCTGGCGCGCTATCGCAAACATCTCGCTTACCGTCAGGCGCGCCTGCCTGCCAGCTTCGCCGCTTCGGCACAGGCAGTGGCGCAACTGCTGGATCAACTGGAGCACGCGGCCGCGCCGCTGCTGTTGTTCATGGCGGGCAAGCGCCATAAACCGGAGGCGCTGCTCAACGCCTTGCAGGAAAGCCTGCACCGGCTCGGCATCACACAGGCTTGGGCGACAGACGCGGCGGGGCAATCCATGCTGCGCGAACTGCAGGCGATGCGGCACGCACTCGCCGGACGCACGCTGCGCATGGACTGGACGGACTTCCGCGTCTGGCTGGCGCGCACGCTGGAGCGCGCCAATTTCTTCCCCGCCGCGATTGACGCCAGCGTGCATGTGCTGGCGTTGAGGCAGACGGCGCTGATGCGCTTCGACGCCATCGTGATCGCCGGCGCGGACGCCGCGCACTGGCCGGGCGCCGCCGATGCCTCGCCTTATTTCAATAGCGCGGTACGCCGCGAGCTCGGCCTGCCCACGCCGCACGACACCCTCACACGGCGCTATCACGACTGCCGCCGTCTGCTGCAAAGCGCGCCGCAGGTACTCGTTACCGTGTGCCGCGAACAGCAGGGCCAGCCCGTGCGTCCGAGTCCGTGGCTGGAAATGCTGCAATCCTTCCACCGGCTCGCCTATCAACATGACCTCGAAGACGAAACACTCGCGCGCCTGCTGCAGGACACGCGCACGCAGGTGTTCCGCTCCGATACCGCCGTCGTGCCGCAGACTATGACCTACCCGCGTCCGTCCGTAGATGCGGCATTGGTGCCCGGTACGCTCTCGGCCAGCGCGCATCAGCAGATGATCGACTGCCCGTACCAGTTTTTTGCCGCGCGCTGTTTGCGCCTGGAGCCGGTGGAGGCCCTGCGCGAGCGGTTGCAAAAATCGGATTACGGCGAACGTGTACACCGCATTCTGAGCGCATTTCATCGCGGCCAAGCCGGGTTGCCCGGCCCGTTCACGGCGGCGCTGACACAGGAAAACCGCGCCGACGCCGGGGACTGTCTCAGCCAGATCAGCCATGCCGTATTTGCGCAGGACCTCGAAGACAATTTCGAACACCGCGGCTGGCTCAAACGCTGGCTCGCCGTGCTGCCGCGCTATCTCGACTGGCAGATCGAGCGCGCGCAACACTGGCAGGTCGCAGACTGCGAGGTGGAGATGCAGCGCGTGTACCCGGATATCGAACTCAAAGGCCGGCTGGACCGTATCGACCACGACGATCATGGCAGCGCCATCATTGACTACAAAACCGGTGCGGCCCTGCCCACGCAAGACGATGTCGAGTCAGGCGAAGCGGTACAACTCCCGTTTTATGCGCTGCTCGCGCAGGCGTCCGCCCTGCCCGTGACGCGGGTGGAATATGTGGCCATTAAAACCGAAAAAATATCCTCCGCCGCGTATCTCGAAGGTGAGGCGCTGACCCGCCTTGCGCACGCCACCGAGCAACGCCTCGTTACACTGCTAAAAGAGTTGCGCAGCGGCGCCCCGCTGCCAGCGTGGGGCGATGAAAAAACCTGCGCTTATTGCGCAATGTCAGGCTTGTGTCGCAAACAGATGTGGCTCAACGAACCGTCATGACACACCTCACTCAGGAGACACAAGAAACACTGCTGACGGGGTGTCTCCTGAGTAAATACCCTGTTAACTCACCCCCACCCTGTCCCGCCCCCTACACAAGGGGCGGGAACGTGGCGGAGAGCGCAGTCTTACTCACTGACTTATGAGTAACGCTAGCGCACCGGAACACAACGTGGTGGTGCTGGCCTCTGCCGGCACCGGCAAGACCTGGCTGCTCGTCACCCGCATCATCCGCCTGCTGCTGGACGGCGCGCGGCCCGACGCCTTGACCGCCATCACCTTCACGCGCAAAGGCGCGGTCGAGATGCAGGCGCGCCTGAGCGCGCGCCTGTTCGATCTCGCGCGCTGTGATGAAACCACACTCCATGCGGAACTGGTGGCAATGGGTCTGGCGCCGGACGAGGCCATGCTCGCACGCGCACAGGGTTTATATGAGGCGCTGCTGAAAAGCGAGCACAGCCTCAAGATCACGACCTTTCATGCCTTTTGCCAGGAGCTGCTGCGCCGCTTTCCGCTGGAGGCCGCAGTACCTCCGGATTTCGAGCTGATCGAGCAAGGCGGTGTGCTCGAGCGCAGCGCCATGGAGGCGCTGTTCGGCGAGGCGACCGCTGCGCCCGAGGGCGATCTCGCGCACGCGCTTGAGGTGCTGTTCGATCACGCCGGCGGCCTCGCGGGCACGCGCACTGCGCTGAATGAATTTCTGCAACACCGCAGCGACTGGTGGGCCTACACCGAAGCCCAACAAGACCCGGTGCAGTATGCCTCCGCTACACTGGCGCGGCAGTTACAACTGGATGAGAATGGCGACGCCTGCAGTGATTTCTTCGCCCCCGCGGCCAGCGCCCTGCTCGCCGAGTTCGCCGCGCTGCTGCTGAAACACACCACCGCAACCAACCGCCGGGATGCCGGGCTGATTCATGCAGCGCTCTCCACCCACGAGAAAGATCAAACCCACTTTCATGAAATCACCCCCGTTTTTCTGAAGGCCGACGGTGCTCCGCGCGCACGCCCGATCACGGCGACACTTACCAAGGCATTGGGCGATAAAAGTTCGGAACGCTTCATCACACTGCATGAGCAACTTTGCGCTCAGGTCATGCAGGCGCGTGAACGTGAGGCACGACGCACTACAGCGGCGCTCTCCACGGCCTGGTTTGTCGCCGGTGCGTGTCTGATTGCGCACTACCAGCGCATCAAGAATGAACAGCGTTTGCTCGACTTCAGCGATCTGGAATGGAAGGCCTGTCAACTGCTGAATCACTCCGACAATGCACAGTGGGTACAATACAAACTCGATCAGCGCATCGACCACCTTCTGGTGGACGAATTCCAGGACACTAATCCGACCCAGTGGCACCTGCTGCTGCCGCTGTTGCAGGAACTGGCGGCGGGGCCAACGGAGCGCAGCCGCAGCGTGTTTCTGGTGGGCGATCTCAAGCAGTCGATCTACAGCTTCAGGCGCGCCAACCCGGAGCTGTTCAGTGCCGCACGCAGCTGGCTGGAGCAACATCTCAATGCCATGAGCTACCCGCTCGACACCTCGTGGCGTTCTGCGCCCGTCATCTGCGAATTTCTCAACGCGGTATTTTACGAACGTCTACCGTCGTTCCAGCGTCACAGCACACATCGGACAACATTGTGGGGGCGTGTCGAGCTGCTGCCGCTCATCCATCACGCTAACGGCGAGGATAAGCCCTCATCGTCCGGCGCACTGCGTAATCCGCTGCAACAACCGCGCAGCACAGACACCGACCGCCGTCACACTCAGGAAGGCGTTCAGGTCGCGCAGCGCATACGCGCCCTCATGGAGGCGCGCACGCCGATAGCGGACGGCGCGACGGCGCGTGTTGTCGATTACAACGACATCCTGATTCTGCTGCGCAACCGCACCCATGTGCACGCCTATGAAAGCGCGCTGCGCGCTGCCGGCATTCCCTTCATCGGCGCCGACCGCGGCACGCTGCTCGATACGCTAGAAGTGCAGGACATGATCGCCCTGCTCGACGTGCTGATGACGCCCTACGACAATCTCGCGCTCGCCCAGGTGTTGCGCTCACCGCTGTTCGCATGCAGCGACGCCGATCTGATGCAGCTTGCCTCCGGAAGCAACGATATCTACTGGATAGACCGTCTCGCCGCGCTCGCCCCTGCCTTCGCAGCGGACGCCCCGCTGCGCCGCGCGCATCACTGGCTGGCCGCGTGGCGTGAACGCGCAGGTCACATCCCGGTGCATGATCTGCTCGATCGCATTTATGCCGAGGGCAATGTGCTCGCGCGGTACGAGGCCGCATACCCCGCACCGCTCAGGGCGCGGGTGCGCGCCAACCTCACGCGCTTTATCGAACTGGCGCTGGAAGTGGACAGCGGACGCTATCCCAGCCCCACCGCATTCCGCGCGCGGCTGCGCGATCTGCGCGAGGCGGCGCAGGAGGCACCGGATGAAGCCCCGGCGCCCGCCACCGAGCCGCGCGTACGCATCCTCACTATACATGCCGCCAAGGGGCTGGAGTCGCCGGTGGTGTTTGTGGCCGACGCAACCGTGGTGCAGTCCGCACGGCGCGCACGCGCGCTCATACACTGGCCCGCGCAAGAAGCACGCCCGAGCCATTTTCTGCTGCACACAACCGCCGCTGCACAAGATAGCCTGAGCCGCGAACTGCAAACCACGCAGGAAGAGTTTGATCAACGCGAGGAGATGAATTTGCTGTACGTCGCGCTCACGCGCGCGCAGCAGTTTTTGTATATCTCCGGTTGCGCGCCGAAGAAAGGAAATAATCTGGGCTGGTACGGAATGATTGCCGAACGCGTTGCGCCGGAGGCCGATCCACTGCACGCCTCATGGCTGCAGGAGGCTGACACACTGCCTGCGCCATTGACGCTGCCGCCCACGGCGGCAGCGCATGCACCGCCGGCATTCGATGCACGTCTCGCCCGGCCGATTACCACCGGCAGCAGCAGCACGATTTCACCCAGCCGCGCTGGCCACAGCGTAGCAGACACCGAACATGAGGACGCTGCCCGCACACGCGGCAGCGCCATCCATCGCCTGCTTGAGCGACTCACGCTGGAATCCGCACCGTTACGCAATGATGTACTGCAACCGCTGGCCGATGAACTGCTGCTGGATGTGACCGACCCTGCATTACAAACCTGGTGGGACGAGGCCGTGCGCGTGGTGCAGCATCCCTCGCTCCGTTTCCTGTTCGACCCCGCCGCCTTTGTGGCGGCGTACAACGAGATGTCTCTGCTTTATGAGGATGAGGATCGCAACGTACATGGAATTATCGACCGGCTCGTTATTACGCCGGATACGGTGTGGGTGATCGACTACAAAACTCATCCGGCGGCGCACGCCGGCAACCTCGCGCAACTCGCGGAACCTTACCGCGAACAAATGCGTCTTTACGCGCGTGGCGCGGCGCGTCTCTGGCCCGGGAAAAGGATACGCCCTGTGCTGTTATTCACCGCGTGTGCGGGGCTGTGTGAGATGGAAGAGTCATGTAGGTTGGGTTAGGCGCGGTTTTTGCGCCGTAACCCAACCTACACAGATGATCGGCTATGGCTGCGCGGGGGGTAGTTTCCTGTCCTGCTGCATGCGGTGCTCGCTGCGTTTCTTGCGCAATGCCTTGCGCTCTTCCGGCGACATCTTTTCCCATTGCTCGCGCAGTTCCTTGCGCTGCTCCGGTGGCAGTTTCTTGAAGTGCTGATAGCGATCACGGATGCGTGTCTGCTCTTCCGGCGGAAGCTGGCGGAAGCGCTGGAAGTGCTCACGCGCCTGGGTGCGCTGCTCCGGAGTCATCTCTTGCCAGCGTTTGGCGCCTTTGTGTTTGCCCGCAGGCTGATGTTGCTCTGCTGTGGCCGGCGCTGTGTCTGGTGACGCGTTCTCGGCGCGAGCGGCAAACGCCGCGCCGCCAAACAGCGTGGATACAAAAACAGCGATGAGGATACGCTGAAATCGCATGTTCATTGGCATCTGACTCAGGTCTCCGCCTGCATGGCGGTTTGCTCATCCAGCCAGTGGTAAAAATCGTAGTCGGTGGCTATCTCCAGATTTTCGTCCGATACCACAATCTCACCTTCCTCCGGTGTCGAGACTGCATGATTGTTTAATGGGTTGGACATCCACAACACGCTGCTGACCACAAGCACCAAGGCGGTGCTGGCTAACGCACCGGCCGGTAACAACCAGCCCGGCGTGCGCCATGACGGCTGCTGGCCTGCGGCTTCCACGGCGCGGCTGCGCGCACTGTGCAGGCGCGACAGCGTGTGCGCATCGAGCGCATTCGCGCTCGCATCCAGGGCGGAGCGTGCGGACTTGATAAAACCCTGCTCCTGATCTGTATTCATGGCTGATGGCCCTCCAACAATACGCGCAGGGTATGCACTGCACGCGAGTAATGCGTTTTGACACTGCCCTCCGAACAACCCATGGCATGAGCGGTTGCGGCGACATCGAAACCTTCCCAGGTGCGTAATAGAAAGGCCTGTTGCTGACGTAACGGTAACTTCTGCAATGCCTGCTCGAGGGCGCCCATTGCGCGCTGCCCTGCGAGAAGTTGTGCCGGACCCGGAGCGTCGGTGTCCGCCAGATTATGCAGCGGATCTTCCTCTCCTTCCTCGCCCCCCAGCCAGACGCGCCAGCGGTTGCGTACCCGGCTGCGCCGGTACCAGTCGCGGATGCGGCTCTGAAGTATGCGGTGAAACAACGGCCCCCATTCCTGCTCGTTACGACGGCCATAGTGCTGCGCGAGCTTGAGCATGGCCTCCTGCACCAGGTCGAGCGCGTCCTCAACGTTGCCGGTGGCAAGCTGAGCCATGCGGAAGGCACGCCGTTCTACACCGGCGAGAAACCGGTCCAGCGCCTGGGTAGAATCCAGCGTGCCCTCCTCCCTCTTATCGAGTGTGCTACTCAGAACCCTGGCAGCAGCCCACATGGTAATTACCTTAAATACCAGACTATTTACTTGGCGTCTTTCTGCTTCTTGGCGCGCTCATGCTTATCAGCCTGCTCAGACTTGTGTCTACGCTCCGCCTTGTGTGCCATGCGCTGCTCGATGCGGTCGCCCTTGCGATCCATGTGATGCTCCGCGCGCTCGCCTTTCATATCCATCTTATGCTCCATGCGCGTGCCTTTCTGCTCGAAGCGCTTGGCCTGCTCTTCATGCCCCTTAGCGCGTGCCTCGGCGGCTTTCTCATCAAAATGTTTCTTCACGGCGTCACCGCGCTCCTCGAAGCGCTGTTTAATATTATCGCCTTTGTCGTCCAGTTTCTGGTTCACGGCGTCACCGCGCTGATCGAGCTTCCCTTCAGGATGCGCGCTATCGTCGGCCAACAGCGGCACGGCGGCAAACAAGGCCAGCAGGCCTGCAACTGCGATGTGTGTCTTCATGGTGCTCTCCTTGAGGATGGGTTTTTAGGGTACATGGTCATCAACGCAGTGCTCAAGAATCGGTTGACATGTCGTGCGTCGGCCCATTAAGCACTTGCGCCAGTTCCTCCAGACAATCCTCTGCGGTGTGGCCGGCACAAGTCAACGCGGGAAAACCTACCAGCCGCGCACGGCTGCGCCGCACCACCGCGCCGAGCACCCGCCCCGCACCGCTGACACCTGTGATGCGCACCGGATAGATCGGGCAACCGCTCAGCGCAGCGAGTCTCGCCACCCCGCCCTTGAGTGCGCGCGGCGGATCGCCGTCCAGGTGAATGCGCCCGTGCGGAAACAGCGCCACCACCTCGCCCGCCTCCAGTGCGCGTAACGCAGCGCGCAACGCGAGCTCCGGGCGCTGCTCGCGCGCCACGGGTATGCAACCGAGGGCGCGAAACAGCCAGTTAAGCCCGAAGCGCTCGTATTCTTCCTGCGCGATGATAAAGCGCAGCGGGCGCTGCGCCGCGGCGATCATGAGCAGGGGGTCGAGACCGGAGACGTGATTGGAGACCAGCAGCGCGCCGCCCTGCGGCGGCAGTGTGATGGGGCCGTGGTTCAGCCGGTGATAATGACGGCAGAACAAACGGTTCAGCCCGTCGAGACGGTTCAGCCAGACATGGCCCCAGTCTGTACCGTTGGCCGCCTCACACACTGCGCACAGACGGTGCCCCAGCCACCAGAGACCGGCGAGCACCATCGCCAGCACCGCGCCATATCCGTATAACCCGGTGGCGGTCATAGGCCGTTCGATTTCATGGTCATAAGCGCATTGGGGGCGGGAATATGGCTGTGATAGGATAGCGGTGGGTCACTCATAATACCAACGCACGGGGTACAGTCCATGACACAGAGCGCGCAACCGGATCACCGGCATTACACCCGGATACAGTTCGACGCCCAGGTGCGACTGTCACACGGCGCAACGCACTGGAGCAGCACCTTGATCGACATTTCGCTCAAGGGGGCCTTGTTCAGCCAGCCGCAGGACTGGCCCGGCAAGCCCGGGGACGGACTCCTCGCCGAGCTGGTGCTCGATAACGACGTCGTCATCCGCATGCAGGGCACGGTGGCGCACGTCGAGGCCGGGCACATCGGGCTGCGCTGCGATCACATCGACCTCGACAGCATCGCGCATCTGAAGCGCCTGGTGGAACTGAACCTCGGCGACGAAGAGCAACTCAACCGTGAGCTCTCCTCGCTCGGTTAGCATACATAGCGTCATAAATCGTAGCGAGCGGCTTTCAGGCGGGGGCGGTGGAGCGCAGGAACCGGAGTGTACATTGCAGTACATGAGGATTCCGAGCACCGCACGCACCCGCATCAAAGACGCGCAGTAGATTTAGGGCGCTATGTTAACCGCGCAGCACGTCCAGCGCCTCTGATAATCGCTGCACCGCATGTATCTCCATGCCCTTGAGCCCGCCTTTGGGCACATTTGCGGCAGGGATGATGGCCTGCTTGAAACCGTGTTTCACTGCCTCGCGCAGACGCGCCTCGCCACTCTGTACCGGACGCACTTCGCCCGCGAGACCGAGTTCGCCGAACACCACCAGGTCGCGCGGTAACGGACGGCTGCGCAGGCTGGAAAGTGCCGCGAGCACCACGGCGAGGTCAGCGCCGGTTTCCGTCACGCGCACGCCGCCTACCACATTTACAAACACGTCCTGATCGTACATCGCCACCCCGCCGTGACGGTGCAGCACCGCAAGCAGCATGGCGAGGCGATTCTGATCGAGCCCCAGCGTCACGCGGCGCGGGTTGGACGCATGGCTCTCATCCACCAGTACCTGCACCTCCACCAGCAACGGACGGCTGCCTTCGCGCGTCACCATGATCACGCTGCCGGGCACCGGCTCCGCGTGGCGCGAGAGAAAAATCGCGGACGGATTGCTGACCTCACGCAGGCCCTTCTCGGTCATGGCGAACATGCCGATTTCGTTCACCGCGCCGAAGCGGTTTTTCACCGCGCGGATGACGCGGTAGCTGCTCGCGCCGTCGCCTTCAAAATAGAGCACCGTGTCCACCATGTGCTCCAGCACGCGCGGCCCGGCCAGCGTGCCTTCCTTGGTGACGTGGCCGACCAGAAACAGCGCGGTGCCGGTGTGCTTGGCGTAGCGCACCAGTTGCGCCGCGCTCTCGCGCACCTGCGCCACCGCGCCGGGCGCGGATTGCAGCGCCTCGGTATAAACGGTTTGAATCGAGTCGATCACCAGCACGCGCGGACGTTCGCGCTCCGCGCAGACAATGATGCGCTCCACCTGGGTTTCAGTGAGCAGACGCAGCGCTGCGACGGACAGGCCCAGGCGTTGCGCGCGCATGCTCACCTGCTGCACCGACTCCTCGCCCGTAACATACAGCACCGGCTGACGCGCCGAGAGCGCCGCCATGCACTGCAACAACAGGGTGGATTTGCCGATGCCCGGATCACCGCCGATCAGAATCACCGAGCCCTCGACCACACCGCCGCCCAGCACGCGGTCGAGTTCGGCCAGCCCGCTCGACTGGCGCACCTCGGCGCCGGCCGCAACATCCTGCATGCTCTGCACCACGGCCGGCGCGTAATCGGCAAAGCGCGCGGTGCGCGGCGACGCGCCGCTGACCAGTGTTTCCTCCAGACTGTTCCATGCGCCGCAGTCGCCGCACTGCCCCGCCCACTTGGGCGCCTGCGCGCCGCACTGGTTGCAGGTATAAAGTAATTTATCCTTGGCCATGGACTTCCACGCAGCGCACGCGCCGCGCCACGCCGCACAAGAGTTCATACGCAATCGTGGCGGCGTGTTCGGCCACCTCTTCCACCGGCAGGCCTGCGCCCCACAGCACCACGGGGTCGCCTACGCGCGCGCCCTGCTCGGTGCTCAAATCCACGCAGATCATGTCCATCGAAACACGTCCTATCAGCGCCACACGCCTGCCGTTCACCAGCACCGGCGTGCCGGTCTGCGCGTGGCGCGGGTACCCGTCGCCGTAGCCGATGGCCACCACGCCCACCGGCATGTCGTGCGGACACACATAACTGGCGCCGTAGCCTATGGCGTCACCGCGCTTGAAGTGATGCACCGCAATCAGCGCCGAGCGCAGCGTCATCACCGACTTGAGGTTATGCTCTGCGGCGCGCCCGCCGCAAAAGGGCGACACACCGTAGAGCATGATGCCGGGCCTCACCCAGTCGGCGTGGGTTTGCGGCCAGCCGAGGATTGCCGCCGAGTTCGCGATGGAGCGCTCGCCCGGCAACCCGGCAGCGGCCCGCTCAAGGCACTCCAGTTGATGCAACGTGGCGGGATGGGAGATGTCATCGGCGCAGGCAAGATGTGTCATCAGGCCGATGGGCTGCGCCACCGCAGCGCACGCCGTCAGGCGTTGCCAGGCGGGCTTTACTTCTACCGGCGCAAAGCCGAGGCGGTGCATGCCGCTGTCGATCTTGAGCCAGACGGTAACGGGAGATTTCTGTGCCGCGCGCTCCAGCATATCGAGCTGGGCAGCGTGATGTACCACCACACTCAACGCATGGCGGCTGATCAGTTCCATCTCAGAGGCCTCGAAGCAGCCCTCCAGCAGGGTGATCGGGCGTGTGACCCCGGCCTCGCGCAGCACGATGGCCTCGTCGATGCTCGCCACACCGTAGCCGTCGGCTTCGTTCAAGGCGCGCGCCACACGCACGATGCCGTGGCCGTAAGCGTCGGCCTTGATGATCGCCATCACCCGGCGGCCGGGCGCGGCTTGCTTCACACGCGTGAGATTATGTTGCAGGGCGGAAAGATCGATCAGCGCCTGCGCGGGGCGCGTCATGCATAGCCCTCGCCGGAATACACGCTGGGCATGAAGTTTTCAAACCGCGTGTACTGGCCGAGGAAGGTCAAACGCAGGCCGCCGATGGGGCCGTTACGCTGCTTGACGATGTTGATCTCGGCGAAACCCTTGTCAGGACTCGCTTCGTTATACACCTCGTCACGGTAGATCATCATGATGAGGTCGGCGTCCTGCTCGATACCGCCGGACTCGCGCAGATCGGACATCACCGGGCGCTTGTCGACACGGCTTTCCAGGTTGCGGTTGAGCTGTGACAGCGCGATCACAGGCACATTAAGTTCCTTCGCTAACGCCTTGAGTGACCTTGATATTTCTGATATTTCATTGGTGCGCGTTTCCTTTGTGCCGTTCACCTGCATCAGTTGCAGGTAATCCACCACGATGAGCCCCAGGCCGTGCTCGCGCTTGAGGCGCCGCGCACGCGCGCGCAGCTCCATCGGCGTCAGCGAGGGCGTATCGTCGATGAACAGCGGCGCCTCGCTCAGGATGCCGACGGTGGAACTGAGCCGCGGCCAGTCGTCATCGTCGAGTTTTCCGGTGCGCACCTTGTTGTGGTCGAGGCGGCTCAACGACGACAGCATGCGCAACGCCAGCTGCTCGGCGGACATTTCCATGCTGAAGATCACGGCAGGCACGGCGTGCTTGATCGCCACATGTTCGGCGATATTCATGGCAAAGCTGGTCTTGCCCATGGACGGGCGGCCCGCCACGATGATGAGGTCGGACGGTTGCAGGCCCGATGTCATCTGATCGAGGTCATTGAAACCGCTCGCCACGCCGATGAGCGGATTATCCAGCTGCGACAGCGTATCGATGCGGTCGACGACACGCTCCAGCAATTCCCTGATCGGTGTGAAGTTGCGCCGACCGCGCGAGCTCTGCTCCGCAATCTGAAACACGCGCTGCTCGGCCGCGTCGAGCAGCTCCGCGACACTGCGTCCGTCCGGACTGAAGGCGCTGCTGCCGATCTCGTTCGCGACGCGGATGAGCTGGCGCTGCACCGAGCGCTCGCGCACGATCTCGGCGTAGGCGCGGATGTTGGTGGCGCTGGGGGTATTCTTCGCAAGCTGGGCAAGATAGGCCAGTCCGCCTACGTTATCGAGTTCGCCGATGCCCCCCAGCCATTCCGACAGGGTAACGACATCGAACGGCTGGTCGCGCGCCGCGAGCCCGTGCAGGGTGCGAAAGATCAGGCGATGTGCAGCGCGGTAGAAGTCCTCTTCCGCGATGCGGTCGACGATGAGATCCCAGGCGTTGTTGTCGAGCATGAGCCCGCCCAGCACGGCCTGCTCGGCCTCGGTGGAGTGAGGCGGAATTTTGAGGGCAGAGGTCTCCGCGTCCGGAACGTCTCCTATCCCAAAAGGATACGCTAGCTCTTGCATGCGGTTACACCATTAAAGCGTGGGGGAAGTACATGCCCACTGTAACATGCGGCGTCCTTGCCGCGTACCTGCGAAGAGATCAAGCCTCCGCGATGATAGTGACCTTCACCGGCGTGTTCACATCCGGATGCAGGTGCACCTGTATCTCGTGCTCGCCCGCCACACGCAAGGCCCCCAGCGGCAGGCGCACCTCGTGTTTCGCCACCGCCACGCCGGCCTCGGTCAAGGCCTCGGCGATGTCCGAAGTGCCCACTGAGCCGTAGAGCTTGCCTTCTTCGCCGCCTTTGCGCGCGAGGCTGACGGCGCCCAGGGCGGCCAGCGCCGTGGCACGTGCCTGCGCCTGCTTGAGGGTCGCCTCCGCCGCCGCTTCCAGCTCGGCCCGGCGCGCCTCGAATTTTGTGATGTTGGACGCGGTCGCGGGCGCTGCCTTGCCGCGCGGGATCAGGTAGTTCCTGCCGTAGCCCGCCTTCACGCGCACGCGGTCACCGAGCACACCCAGGTTCTGTATCTTCTCAAGCAAAATCACGTCCATGGTCCACCTCTTGAATTCAAACGATTAGCTATTGCCCGGTACGGTCATCCGAAGTCATGCCCGCAAACCCGACACTGTAAAGCAGCCCGGCCACAGCCAGCGCTACACTCATCTGCGGCAGTATCACCACCAGCAACCCGTACACCGCCACCAGCCACATCCGGTGCGCGTTACGCAGCGCCACGGTGCGGTGCACGAAGGCGAGCCCCTGAAACATATACACGGCCACCACGACTGCAATCAGTTCCACCAGCCACTGGCGCATGACACCCTGCGCCACAACGCCAGCGATGACCAGCACCACGACCGGAAGCGCAAACACGCGCCCGAACCGCAAGGCATGAAACTCGATCCGGAAGCCGCCCGCATTATACAGCAGCGCCTGCCACCAGCGCGCCAGGAACAGGCTGACGCAGAACGTACTCACCATGGTCGCCGCTATCAGAGCAGTCATCACCCGCGCCATGTCGCTCAGCAACTGATCCATCTGCGCCGGGTCGTGCATCACACCGGCCTGTTCCAGCGCCGGTCTCAGGCCGCTCTCCAGTACATCGCGCCAGACGGCCACCGGATCAGCGTTCCAGAGATGTACGCCGCTGACCAGCAACGCACCCATGAAGGCGGCACAGCCCAGCGTGAGCGCGAGCGAACCGGTGCGGTGCAATACCACGGCCAGAGCCCAGACCGGCAGCCAAATCAGCACGGCGTAGGCAATGCCCAGTGCCGGACCGCCAAGGGCAAGCAAACCCAGCAGTGCCAGCGCGGCGCCTGCCCCGCCCATAATCAACAGCCCCTGCGCGGCACCTGCACGCAGCGTCACCAAGCCCACCCCGGCGGCACTGAGATAGGCCAGCGGCCCAGTGAACGGCGGCAGCACGAGTGCGAGTGCGGCGCATATCGCCACCGCCGCGCCCGCGTGCAGACGCCCGCGCATGATGAATGCGGCCAGCGCCTTCATACCAGTTACGCCCGCAGCGTCAGCCGTGCCTGTTCCCGGCCGGGTGCCCGGTTACGGGTGGTGTGAATCGCAATACGGAATCAAGGCCAGGAAGCGGGCGCGCTGGATGGCGGTTCCGAGCTGGCGCTGATAACGCGCCTTGGTGCCGGTGATACGGCTGGGCACGATCTTGCCGTTTTCGCTCAGATAGTTCTTGAGCACGGCAATATCCTTGTAGTCGATTTCCTTGACCTTTTCTGCGGTGAAACGGCAAAACTTTCTACGACGAAAAAAACGTGACATGGTTATTACCTCTCAACAGGGCAATGTGGGCTCAAGCGGCGTCCGAAGGGGCTGCAACGACCTCTTCTTCGTCTTCAGTGGCCTCTGCCTCTCCGGCTACATCTTCGGCGGCGCTGCGGCGCGCACTTTCATCGCGCTCTTCCTTCGACTTCGCAAGCAGCGACGGCTCGGTGACCGCCTCATCACGCACGATCACCAGATTACGGATCACGGCGTCATTGAAACGGAACGCGCTGGTGAGTTCGTCCAGGGTTTCCTGGCCGCACTCGATATTCATCAGCACGTAATGCGCCTTGTGCACCTTGTTGATAGGGTAGGCCAGCGGACGCCGGCCCCAGTCTTCCAGACGGTGAATCTTGCCGTCCTTGGCGGCGATGAGCGTGCGATAACGCTCGATCATGCCGGTAACCTGCTCACTCTGGTCAGGGTGGACCAGAAACACGATCTCATAGTGTCTCATTAATGCTCCTCATGGCTCAGTAGCCTCCCGCAGGTGCGGTGAGGCAAGGAGTTAGGCTGGTGTAACAACCGCGTATTGTAATTTGAAAACAGGTGTATTTGCAATCACGTGCCGCCTGAAACGCCCGCCGCAGCGTCACTTCGCCTCGTGCGCCGGACTGATCAGGCGGTCTGTGTAGGCCAACGCCACTGCGGAGATCAGGAAGGTGACGTGAATGATCACCTGCCACATGATGGTTTCTTCCGGTATCTGCTCGGCGTTGATGAAAGTCTTGAGCAAATGGATGGAGGAAATCCCGATCAGCGCCATCGCCACCTTCACCTTGATGGAGCCGGCGCTGACGTGCTTCAGCCAGTCCGGCCGGTCGGGATGCAACTGCAGGTCGAGCCGCGAGACAAAGATTTCATAACCGCCGATGATGACCATGATAAGCAGGTTGGCGATCATCACCACATCAATCAGCCCCAGCACCATGAGCATGATCATGTTCTCCGTGAGCGTGGGCACGGAGGTAATCAGATGGACGAGCTCCATCATGAAGCGGTAGACATACACGCCCTGCGCGATGATCAAGCCGACATACAGCGGCGCTTGCAGCCAGCGGCTGGAAAATATGAATCTGCCCAGAAGATCAGTGCCCTTGTTCACGGCTGTCGCTATCCTTGAATTAACGTTAAAAAACGCGTGTATACTATCATAATCGCAACGCATCACAGCCACCCCATCGAACACACCCCAGCACAGGCACCCCACCCATGATCTTTATCACCCTGATTCTCATGTTGCTGCTGATACTGGTAGCGGCGGAAGTCTTTTGTAACGCCCTGGAGCACCTCGGCGAGCGGCTGAAAATATCCGAGGGTGTGGTGGGCTCGCTATTCGCCGCCGTCGGCACCGCGCTGCCGGAAACCATGGTGCCGATACTCGCTATTTTCGCAGGCACCGACAACATGGAACTCAACCACGAAATAGGCGTCGGCGCCATCCTCGGCGCGCCGCTCATGCTGTCCACCCTCACCCTGTTCCTGCTGCTGGTAGCCACCGTGAAAACCCGCGGGATAAACGGCCACTTCACGCCGGAAAAAACCGGCCTGACGCGCGACCTTAACTTCTTCCTGCTCGCCTTTTCACTCGCCGCCATCGCCCTGTTCATTCCGCGCGAATTCGACGTTATCCGCATCGCCATTGGTTTCGGCCTGGTGTTGGTCTACTTTATTTACATCATGCTCACCCTGCGCGCCTCCAGCAAGCTGGTGCAGGACGGCCATGCCACAGAAGCCCACGGCGTCATGCTGCTGTGCCGCATGGGGCTGCCGCTCAACTATCCTGTGATCTATCTTCAGCTGGGTCTGGGCCTGACACTGCTGATACTGGGCGCCAAGGGCTTCATACATGGCATCGAAGAAGTCGCGCCGATCATCGGCATCTCGGCACTGCTGCTGTCACTGCTGATTATCCCCGTCGCCACCGAGCTGCCGGAAAAGGTCAACAGCATCCTGTGGATACGCAAACGCAAGGACACCCTCGCCTTCGGCAACATCACCGGCGCGATGGTGTTTCAAGGCACGCTGCTGCCCGCCATCGGCATCATGCTCACCCCCTGGGGGCCGCGCCTGGACGTGGTGCTCGGCGTGATGGTGACCTTGGCGGCGGCGCTCTGGATACGCCTCATGCTGCAGCGCGGCCAGTTACGTGTCTGGCACGTGGCCGTGAACGGGGTTTTATACGTGAGCTATATCGCGGTGGTATTGAGTTTCCCTTGATCTGGCATATCAAACTCGTCAGTTACTCATAAGCCAGTAAGTAAGATGCACTACCCGCCACGTCCCCGCCCCTTGTTTAGGGGGCGGGACAGGGTGGGGGTAGATAAAACAGTGTAGTTACTCAGGAGTCACATCATCAGCATTGTGGCCTAACTTCCTGACTCCTGAGTAACATTTGCGCGCTGGCGCACGGCCTCATACAGGCAGATGCCGGTGGCTACCGACACATTGAGGCTTTCCACGCTGCCGTGCATGGGGATGCGGATGAGCACATCGCAGTGCTCGCGGGTGAGGCGGCGCAGGCCTTGGCCTTCACCGCCCATGACCAGCGCCAGCGGGCCTTTCAGATCGGCGTCGTAGAGGCTGGTGTCGGCGGTGCCGTCGGCGCCGATCAACCACACACCGGCATCGCGCAGGCTGCGCAGGGTGCGGGCGAGGTTGGTGACCTGGATGAACGGCACGGACTCGGCCGCACCGCTGGCCACTTTGCGCACGGTGGGCGTGAGGCTGACACTTTTGTCGCGCGGCGCGATCACAGCATGCACGCCTGCGGCATCGGCGCTGCGCAGGCACGCGCCGAGGTTGTGCGGGTCTTGCACGCCGTCCAGCACCAGTAAAAACGGCGGCGCGGTGAGCGTAGTGAGGATGGCGTCGAGATCGTCTTCGGTGTGCGCCTTGGCCTGCGCGCATTGCGCCACTACGCCTTGATGGGGCGCGCCTTCGGCCATTGCGTCCAACTGCTGGCGCGTGACGTTATGCACCGTAACCTTCGCCTGCTGTGCCAGCGTGAGTATTTCCTGCATGCGCGCATCGCGGCGTGAGTCGTCCACCCACACGCCGGTCACCGCCGTGGCATTCCGGCGCAGTGCGGCCTGCACTGCATGCAGGCCGTGGACGAGGTCAGTTGCGCGAGTCATGGATGGCGGTAGTGAGCGCTCAGCGCACGGTGATGTCTTTCAGCAGTGGCTTGCAGGTCTGCTCGCGCGTGAATTCGACATCGAGCTGATAGGTGTGACCCGCCTCCACCTGCACCGTGAGCGGCACTCGTGACTGGCGCATAATGGAGTGACGCGTGATTGGGGTCAGTGGGTCGAAGTCGGTGCCGAGCAGCGTGGGTTTGATACGGAAGCTGCATTGCACCTCCACGGTATGCGTGCCGGGCAATACGTCGATGCGCAGCACCGTGCCGCGTACGTGGGCCCCGTCCACGCTGCCGAAGAGCGCGCCGCGGGCGGTGAAGTCGTGCATCATCGGGTTGGCCTCGATGACGGCGACTTGATCGCGCGGCAGTTCAGGGCCGGAGTAGAGTCGCGCAGTGGCGGCACAGCCGGCGCTGAGGAGTGCAGCCAGTGCGAGACTGACAAAAAGCAGGTGTCTTGAATGAGCCATGAGGGCAAACTCCGGATCAGAACTTATCTCAAAATTCCTTCCCCCTTGACGGGGGAAGGTTGGGATGGGGGTGAAAAGTCCATGCACAAGGTGCTTTACACACCCCCACCCTCGCCCTCCCCCATCGAGGGGGAGGGGAAATTCTTGGGCTTTAACGTTTCGAGCGTCTGCGCTTGGGCCGCGATTTTGGCTTCTTCTCCTGTTGCGGCGGCTGCCCTTTGTCTTTGGTTTTGACTGTGGTCTGCGCCAGTTCAAAATCCATCTTGCGATCATCCATGTTCACGCGCATCACCTTGATGCGTATCTTGTCGGCGAGGCGGTACACCGTGTGGGTACGCTCGCCCAGCAGGCGATGCTTGCCGGCGTCGAAGTGGTAATAATCATTGTTGAGCGCGGTGACGTGCACCAGGCCTTCAACATAGATATCCTTGAGCTCGACGAACAGGCCGAAACTCGTCACGCCGCAGATGACACCGTCGAACTCCTCGCCGATCTTGTCCATCATGTATTCGCACTTGAGCCAGGTAACGGCATCGCGCGTCGCCTCATCCGCACGCCGTTCCGTCATCGAGCAATGCTCGCCGTGCGACTGCATGGCATCGTGCGTGTAATCGAATTTCGCAATGGCCTGGCGCGAGAGGCAGTGACGAATGGCGCGATGCACCAGCAGGTCGGGATAACGGCGGATAGGCGACGTGAAGTGCGTGTAGCCCTCCAGCGCGAGGCCGAAGTGGCCGGTATTGTCGGGCGTGTACACCGCCTGCGCGAGGCTGCGCAGCAGCACGGTCTGAATCAGGTGCGTATCCGGGCGTTCCTGAATGCTGCCGAGCAACTTGGCATAGTGCTTCGGCTCCGGCTTGTCGCCCCCCCCGAGGCTCAGGCCCAGTTCGGCGAGAAATCCGCGCAGATCGGTAAGCTTCTCCGCGCCGGGGCCTTCGTGCACGCGGTACAGAGCAGGGATTTTGTGTCCGAGCAGGAATTCAGCGGCGGCGACGTTGGCGGCGATCATGCATTCCTCGATCAGCTTGTGCGCGTCGTTGCGCACCACCGGCACGATGCTTTCGATTTTGCGTTGCGCGCCGAAGATGATGCGCGTCTCGGTGGTTTCAAAGTCCACCGCGCCGCGCTGATCGCGCGCATGGCGCAGCGCCTGATAGAGCGCGTGCAGTTCCTGCAGGTGCGGCAGCAGCGAGGCGTGTTTTTGTCCCAGCGCCGTATCGCCTTCGATGACCATCGCCGCCACTTCGTCGTAGGTGAGGCGCGCGTGCGAGCGCATCACACCCTCGAAAAACCGGTGACGCTCCACCTTGCCGGCGCTGTTCACCTTCATTTCGCACACCATGCACAGGCGGTCGGTGTGCGGATTGATCGAACACAGTCCGTTTGACAACACCTCCGGCAGCATGGGAATCACGCGCTGCGGGAAATACACCGAGGTGCCGCGCAGCCGCGCCTCAGCGTCGAGCGCCGTACCCGGCACCACATAACTCGATACATCGGCGATGGCGACCAGCAGGCGCCAGCCCTTGCCCTCGCGTTCACAGAACACGGCATCGTCAAAATCGCGCGCGTCGGCGCCGTCGATCGTGACCAGCGGCAGCGTGCGTATATCCTCACGGCCCTGCTTGGCCTGTTCCGGCACCTCGGCGCCGAGTCGCGCAATCTCGGACTCGACCTGCATCGGCCATTCCAGCGGCAGGTTGTGCGCGCGGATGGCAACGTCGATCTCCATGCCCGGCGCCATGTGGTCGCCGAGGATTTCGACGATCTTGCCCGTGGTCTTGGCGTAGGCGCTGGGCTGGGCGATGATCTCGGCCATCACGATCTGGCCGTGCGCGGCGCCGGCCTGCTGGTCGGCGGGAATGACGATGTCCTGGCTGATGCGTTTGTTGTCCGGTGAGACAAACCCGATGCCTTGCTCGCAATAAAAGCGGCCCACGACGCGGGTGGTATTGCGCTCCAGCACCTCGACGATGGCGCCCTCGCGCCGGCCGCGCCGGTCGATGCCGGAGACGCGCGCCATGGCACGGTCACCGTGCAGCAGCACGCGCATCTCGCGCGCGGAGAGGAACAGGTCGTCGCCGCCCTCCTCCGGCGCAAGAAAACCGAAGCCGTCTGGGTGGCCGATGACACGGCCGCGCACCAGATCCATCTTCTGCACCAGGCCGTAGCCGCCGCGCCGGTTGCGGATCAACTGGCCGTCGCGCTCCATCGCCTTGAGGCGGCGGCGCAGGGCCTCCAGGTCTTGTTCATCCTGGATTTTCAGCTCGGTGGCGATTTGCTCCTGGCTGAGCGGAACGCCCTCTGCCGCGAGGCATTCCATGATGTATTCACGGCTTGCGATGGGGCGCTCGTACTTCGACGCCTCGCGCCCGGCATGCGGGTCCTGGTTCGGTGTGGTAGTGGACTGCTTCTTCTTCATTGAAAAAATACCGCCTGTAGAGTAAAGTGCGCACCTTCGGCACACATCTCACCATGAGGTGCCGATGCGCCGGGGTGGCGGAATTGGTAGACGCGCTAGCTTCAGGTGTTAGTGGGGGTAACCCCGTGGAGGTTCAAGTCCTCTCCTCGGCACCATTATCGTAGGTCGGATCAAGCGTAGCGGATCCGACGCATGTCGGTTCCGCACTGCGTGCTTGAACCGACCTACATGATTTATGTCTTTGGCAACGTCACTCCCGTCTGCCCCTGATACTTACCGCCGCGATCTTTGTACGATACCTCGCATATCTCGTCGGACTCAAAAAATACCACCTGCGCCACGCCTTCGTTGGCATAAATCTTCGCGGGCAGCGGTGTGGTGTTGGAAAACTCCAGCGTCACATAACCTTCCCATTCCGGCTCGAACGGCGTCACGTTGACGATGATGCCGCAGCGCGCGTAAGTGGACTTGCCGAGACAGATGGTGAGCACATTGCGCGGGATGCGAAAGTACTCGATGGTGCGCGCCAGCGCAAATGAATTCGGCGGAATGATGCATACGTCCGCCTTCACATCGACAAAACTGTTGGCATCGAAGTTTTTCGGATCGACGATGGTCGAATTGATGTTGGTGAAAATCTTGAAGTCGTTGGAACAGCGGATGTCGTAACCGTAGCTCGACGTACCGTAGGACACAATCGGCCCCTTGTCCGTGTACTTCACCTGGCCCGGCTCGAACGGCTCGATCATGCCATGCTGCTGCGCCATACGGCGTATCCACTTGTCTGATTTGATGGTCATAGTGTTGTGTCAGGTATTTTGAATCACGATCTTGGGAAACTTGGCACTGAAATCCTTGGCGCGCAATGAAAGCTTGGCGGCCACGCGGCGCGCAATCTCACGGTAAATCTGCGCGATGCGGCCTGCGGGATCGGCAATCACGCTGGGATGTCCGCCGTCTGCATTTTCACGAATACTGATATCGAGCGGCAACGCACCCAGCAGGTCCACATTATACTGCGCGGCCATGCGCTCGCCGCCGCCCGCGCCGAAAATATGCTCTTCATGTCCACACTGGCTGCAAATGTGCGTGTTCATGTTCTCTATGATGCCGAGCACCGGCACCTCGACCTTCTCGAACATCTTGAGCGCCCTGCGCGCATCCAGCAGTGCGATGTCCTGCGGCGTGGTCACTATCACCGCACCACTCACCGGAATTTTCTGCGCCAGCGTCAGTTGAATGTCGCCGGTGCCGGGCGGCAGGTCGATGACGAGATAATCCAGCGCCTTCCATTGTGTATCGTTGAGGAGTTGCTCCAGCGCCTGGGTGACCATCGGGCCGCGCCAGATCATGGGCGCCTCCTCGTCAATCAGATAGCCGATGGACATGGACTGGATGCCGTGGCTCATTACCGGCTCCATGCCTTTGCCGTCTTTCGAGGTCGGGCGTGTGTTCACACCCAGCATGAGCGGCTGGCTGGGGCCATAGATGTCGGCATCGAGTATGCCGACGCTGGCGCCCTCAGCCGCCAGCGCGAGCGCGAGATTCACCGCCGTCGTGGACTTGCCCACGCCGCCCTTGCCGGAAGCCACGGCGATGATGTTTTTTATATTGGCGTGCGGCTTTACATTTTTCTGCGCCGCGTGCGCAACCACGCTGGACGAGATATTCACCGTCACCGCGCGCACCTGAGGCAGCGCTCCGACTTTCGTCCGAATGCCCGCCGCGAGGGTATCCTGATAGCCTTTCGCCGGGTAGCCCAGCACGACGTCCACAATCACGCTACCATCGTCGATGGCGATATTCTTTACCGCCTTGGCGGAAACCAGGTCCTGCTGTAAATAAGGGTCGATGACCTCGCGCAAGGCCGCCTCGACCTGCGATTGGGAAACATTTTCCACTACAATCCTCCGGGGCGCCGC
Organism: Gammaproteobacteria bacterium; assembly: GCA_030655395.1. Taxonomy (GTDB): domain Bacteria; phylum Pseudomonadota; class Gammaproteobacteria; order SURF-13; family SURF-13; genus JAQBXX01. Next base: position 40,634 of record JAURVQ010000109.1, read on the forward strand.
CCCTATCATAAGCGCATAATTTTACACGGATTCATTGCCGCGCGGTGATCTTTTACTCAGGAGGCACAAAGTCAGGAGCACACTGTTGACGAGGTGCCTCCTGAGTAAAAACACTGTTTACTCTACCCCCACCCTGTCCCGCCCCCGAAACAGGGGGCGGGGACGTGCAGGAGGGTTCAATATTAATAATGAACTTATGAGTAACGTCTCGGCTTGCTACAATGGCCACCTTAACATCAGCTCACGGCCATGCCAGACACCCGCAAAATCCTCGTCACCAGCGCCCTCCCCTACGCCAACGGGGCGATCCACCTCGGCCATCTGGTGGAATACATCCAGACAGACATCTGGGTGCGCTTTCAGAAGATGCAGGGGCACGACTGCACCTACGTGTGCGCCGACGACGCGCACGGCACGCCCATCATGCTGCGCGCACAGCAGGAAGGCATCGCGCCGGAGGCGCTGATCGCACGCATCAGCCAGGAGCATCAGGCGGACTTCAAGGCGTTTGGCGTGGCGTTCGACAACTACCACTCCACGCATTCGCCCGAGAACGAGGCGTTTGTGCGCGACATTTATCTAAAACTGCGCAAGAACGGCCACATCACACAACGCACCATCAAGCAGGCCTACGACCCGGTCAAGGAGATGTTTCTGCCGGATCGTTTCATCAAGGGCGACTGCCCACGCTGCGGCGCGAAAGACCAGTACGGTGACAGCTGCGAAGTCTGCGGCGCGACGTATTCACCCACGGATTTGAAAAATGCGGTGTCGGCGCTCTCCGGCGCGAAGCCCATCGAAAAGGAGTCCGAGCATTATTTCTTCAAGCTCGGTGATTTTGAACCCATGTTGCGCGAGTGGTTGAATCCGGACATCACTCAAACACGCCACGTACAGTCCGAAGCGGCCAACAAACTCAACGAATGGTTCGACGCAGGATTGCAGGATTGGGATATCTCGCGCGACGCGCCCTATTTCGGCTTCGAAATTCCCGACGCGCCCGGCAAATACTTTTACGTCTGGCTCGATGCCCCGGTCGGCTACATGGCAAGCTTCAAGAGCTATTGCGAGCGCACAGGCATCAACTTCGACGACTACTGGCGCAAAGACAGCAAGGCCGAGCTTTATCATTTCATCGGCAAGGATATTCTCTACTTCCACGCCCTGTTCTGGCCCGCGATGCTGGAAGGCTCCGGCTATCGCAAACCTACTGCGGTTTATGCCCACGGCTTCCTCACCGTGAATGGCCAGAAAATGTCCAAGTCGCGCGGCACGTTTATCACCGCGCGCACCTATCTGGATCATCTGAATCCGGAGTATTTGCGTTATTACTACGCAACCAAGCTCAACAGCTCGATGGAGGATATTGATCTCAGCCTGGAGGATTTTGTCGCGCGGGTGAACAGTGACCTGATCGGAAAATACATCAACATTGCGAGCCGGACTGCCGGCTTCATCCATAACCGCTTTAGCGGTAAACTGACAGACAAAATATCCCCGCTTGGTCACAAGGTGACGAAACAATTAGAGCTGGGCGCGGATACTATCGCCAGGTTTTACGAGGAGCGTGAATATTCCAAGGCTATGCGCGAGATTTCCCGTCTTGCGGATATCGCCAATCAGTACGTGGATGAGATGAAGCCGTGGGAGTTGGCCAAAAATCCCGATGCTGGTCATCACTTGCATGAGGTATGCAGTGTGAGCCTGAATCTATTCCGGCAGCTTACTTGTTACCTCAAGCCTATTTTGCCCGAGACGGCTAAAAAGGTTGAATCGTTCTTGAATATCCCACCCCTGAATTGGCATGAAAACATTCACCTGATTCCCTCGGACTCCATCAAGAAATACGAGCACCTCATGACCCGCATAGACCCAAAGCAAGTTGAATCCATACTCGTAGCCAGCAAGGAAAGCGGACAAGTTGACCAAATCCCCCCTACCCCCCCTATCCCCCCTTTAACAAAGGGGGGGGGCGAAGCGGGGGGATTTACGCCCATTATGGAAATCATCAGCATCGACGACTTCGCCAAAATTGATTTGCGCATCGCGCGCATCATCAAAGCCGAGCATGTCGAAGGCGCGGAGAAGCTGCTGAAACTCACGCTGGACATCGGCGAGGAAAAACCGCGTACGGTATTCGCCGGCATCAAATCGGCTTACCAGCCCGCCGACCTGGAAGGCAAGCTGACAGTAATGGTGGCGAATCTCGCGCCGCGCAAGATGAAGTTCGGCCTGTCGGAAGGCATGGTGCTTGCTGCGGGGCCGGGTGGGAAGGACTTGTGGATATTGGAGCCTCACGCGGGCGCACAGCCAGGTATGCGCGTGAAATAATTCGCCCCCCTTACATGGGGAGGACAATTAAAAAAGCAGGAGACAATGCATGCCGGAATATCATGTTCACGTCCACGGTGCACACGAGCACGAAGTTGAGCATGAGACGCAGCATGGGTCTGGGTTGGCGCAATCCGTGACGCTGCTGCAAATCGCCATTGCGCTTGCGTCGATCACCGTGTTGACGTGCAAGAAATGGCTGCTGGTATTCGCCGGTGCTGCGGCTGCGGGCGGTTGCGCGCTGTGGGCCTAGGCATGGCTCGCGTAGGCACTTCGTCATGAAGGAAATCCTGTATGACTGGAACGGCGCCAACGTCTGGCTGTTTCATTTCATTAACGATATCCGTGGCGACACACTTGACCGCGTAATGACATTCGGCTCGCAGTTGGGCGCGCCTTTGAGTTTTTCCAATTATCTCGGGCTGATTGCATTGTTTGCGGTCGCGCACGTGGCCCACGTCACGCGCCGCCATGCCACGTTGGTGCATGAACAGACACTGCGTTGGCTCGCGCTGATCGCGGTGTTTGCCATCGCCTACGTCATCGACACCGTGATCGTGAGTATGCTCAAGTACTGGCTCGACTTCCCCCGCCCTCCGCTCGCGCTGGGTGCGGCGGCGGTGCACAGCATCGGCGCGCCGGAGTTTCATCACAGCCTGCCGAGCGGACATGCCTCGTTCGCCGCGCTGCTCGCAGCGAGTCTGTGGCCCGCACTCAACCGCTATGGGCGCATCGCGGCCATCCTGTATGTGCTATGGGTAGGTGTGTCGCGCGTCAGCCTTGGCGTACACTTCCCCGCCGACGTCTTGTTGTACAGCTTTACCTTGAGCCTCGCGGTCGTGCTGCCCATCCGCAGCTTCGTCTACTCCACTCTGGGCGTTGTACCGTCACGGCCTGCTGTATAATAAAGCTGACCATGCCCTGCGCTGCCATTACCCTGACTGCGGAGGTCGAACGCGATCCGCTCACGGAAAAAATCGACGCACTGCTGCCGCAGACACAATGTCGCCAGTGCAGTTATGCAGGTTGCCGTCCCTATGCCGAGGCTATCGCCAAGGGCGAGGCGGACATCAACCAATGTCCTCCCGGGGGCGAGGCAACCATCGTCGCGCTCGCGGACTTGCTCAGGCGCAATCCGAAGACGCTCAATACCCAATATGGTGTGAGCAAGCCGAAGATGCTCGCTGTGATTGATGAGCAACTCTGCATCGGCTGCACCTTGTGTATACAGGCCTGTCCAGTGGACGCCATCCTCGGAGCCGCGAAACAGATGCACACGGTAATCGCCGATGAATGCACCGGCTGCGAACTGTGCCTGCCGCCCTGCCCCATAGACTGTATTCACATGACGCCTCTGTTCAATTACATCGAGTGCGACACCTCTGCGGCAGTGCGCCCGAGCCCTATGCCGCGGGTACAGCATTATCGCTACAAAGATGAAATCACGTCACACGAGCATGAAAAACAAAAGGCTGACATTGCGCGCCAGCGCCATAAATTCCGCCTTGCCCGCCTGGCGCGGGAACAAGCCGAGCGTGAAGCGCGCCACGCCGAAAAAAAGACAGCGCTCGCCAAGCAGTAGGCGCTACGGGAAGAAAGGTGCATTGACGGAATTTGACTGTATTCGCAGCAGCGCCCACGCAATATAAAATAGCTTGCACAGCCGTCCACAAAGAAAACCGAATCGAAATGAACCCGCAAAAACGCCGTGCGATCTTCACGCGTCTTCAGCGCGCCAACCCGACGCCCGCCACCGAGCTGAATTACAGCAGCCCATTTGAGCTGCTGATCGCCGTGATTCTGTCCGCACAGGCCACGGACAAGAGCGTTAATCGGGCCACCGCGCGGCTGTTTCAGGCCGCCAACACCCCGCAGGCCATACTCAAGCTGGGCGAAGACGGACTCAAGAACCATATCAAGACTATCGGACTCTATAACAGCAAGGCACGCAATATCATCAAAACCTGTGCGTTGTTGATGGAAAGACACCACGGCCAGGTACCGCACGAACGCGCCGCGCTAGAGGCCCTGCCCGGCGTTGGCCGCAAGACTGCCAACGTCGTCCTCAACACCGCTTTCGGTGAACCTGTCATCGCCGTGGATACGCATATCTTTCGTGTCGCCAACCGCACCGGGCTTGCGCCGGGAAAAAATGTGGCCGAGGTGGAAAGGAAGCTGATGCGGCTTGTCCCCGCCGAGTTCAGGCAAGACGCACATCACTGGCTGATTCTGCACGGGCGTTACACCTGTGTTGCGCGCAAACCGCGCTGCGGTGCGTGCCTGATTTATGATTTATGTGAATATAAAAACAAGACTGAAAGCGAGGAAGAACAGGTATGATATTCGCCCAGGATCGACGCGAGATGCGGCGTATTTTCTTCAACGCGTGGATAAAATATCGCGCGCAACAACCACTGGAGGACATGGAACAGCAGATTGCGGATGTCATCCTGCTGCATCCTGAATATCATGCCCTGCTCGCGGATGAAGAGGTCGCGCTCGACAGCGACTACACGCCCGAACAGGGAGAGTCAAACCCTTTCCTGCACATGGGCCTGCACATCGCGATTCGTGAACAACTGACCACGCGACGCCCGCCAGAAATCAACGAACTCTATCAGCAGCTGTTGGAAAAATTGCGTGATGCGCACGAAGCGGAACATCGCATGCTGGAATGTCTGGGAGAAGTGTTATGGCGCGCACAGCGCGATGCCGTCGAGCCGGATGTGGCGGAGTATGTGATGTGCCTGCGCCGCGCTGCTGGGCTGAAGCCGCCTTGCTCAGGAATCACAAAGTAAGGCTGCACTTCCCGCCACGTCCCCGCCCCTTGTTTAGGGGGCGGGACAGGGTGGG
>JAURVQ010000113.1 GCA_030655395.1 Gammaproteobacteria bacterium
GACCTACATCGTGGATCGCACGCGCGGCATCCTGCCCGGCAGCCCGCGCCTGATCCAGGCCGGTATCAAGTACGCGTTTTGAGGTTGTAGGATAAGACTGAACAACGCCGCCGGGGATGGCCGTTTCAACATTCGCCGGTGGTTGCATCTGACTAACACGCAAGAGAAGGAGCACATTATGGAACTCGACAAGAAGGCGGCAGCGGAAGTTTTGAATCGCATCCTCGAACTGGAGCTGGCCGGCGTGGTGCGCTACACGCACTATGCGCTGATGGTGTACGGCTATAACCGTATTCCCATCGTCAGTTGGCTGCGCGAGCAGGCGAACGAAAGCTTGTCCCATGCCCAGCAGGCGGGCGAGATGATCACCCAGCTCGGGGCGCATCCCTCGCTGGCCCTTGGCCCGCTGCTGGAAACCCATAAACACGACATCGGCGACATCCTGCGCGAATCGCTGGAGCACGAACGCGACGCCCTCAAGTCGTACCATGACCTGTTGAATCTGGTGAGGGACCGTTCGGTGTGGCTGGAGGAATACGCCCGCGACATGATTTACAAAGAGGAACAGCATCAGGGCGATGTAGACAAGATGCTGCGTAAGCCGGGCGATATTGGTGCCTTTGCCGGGCGCTAGGGCGGCGGATTCAACTTCGGGACAGATTATGAGCTTTAAAACCCCGCCAAAAAAGACGACTTGTGCAGAGCCACTTGATTACAGCATCACTCTCCCTTGGGGGCGCTGTGCGCCCCGTTCTTTATAGTTATTGAGGAAGCCCTATGAGACACAGCAACACAACCAGTTTATTGCTCTGCGGATTTATGGCCTGCGCGCCCATTGCGGCAGTGAGCGCGGAGGTGTTACCGCCCAGCGACGAAAAAGGCGCAGCGGCATATCGCGAAATACCGCACACGAACGCAGTTCAGCAGGCAACGATCTATCTGCAAGAGTATCGCTTTGAGCCCGCGCTAACCACGCTCAAGGCAGGCCAGCCCGCGCGCCTTATTTTGATAAACAAGGGAACCACGGTGCATGAATTTGTGACCGATGCCCTGCATGGCGTGGCGGTGAACATGGAGGCGCAAGGCACGCTGGCCGAGATGCAGGGCTTGATCGAGCTGGAGATTCCTCCGGGCGGCAAGGTCGTGCTGCGTTTCACGCCGGAGCAGACAGGCGAGTTTGCCATCGCCTGTCACGCCAGCAAGCCCAAAGACCACTTTAAGCAGGGCATGGTTGGCAAACTGGTGATTCGGTAATCCGCGCGCCAGACGCGCGCGGTTGATCAAACCGTTTACTGTATCGAGATGAACAGCGCGCTGTCGCCGCGCCGCACGTTGAACAGCAGCGAGCCCTTGCGCTGCGTCGCGCGCACCAGATCATCCGGCGTGCGCACCGGCTGGCGGTTGATCGAAAGCACCATGTCGCCCGGGCGCAGGCCGGCCTGTGCGGCGCGGCTGTCGGGATCGACATCCACCACCGGTATGCCGTCGACCTTGCCGAACAAGGGCGAACTCTCGTTGATGGCGCCGAACACCACACCGGCGAGACGCGGGTCGTCGTGCTTGGCTCCAACACGTGCCTCTTGCGGGCTTTCTTTCACAGCGACTTCGATGGCGCGCGATTTTCCGTCGCGCAGAACATCGAGCCGCACCTTGTCACCGACACGCAGCAGCCCGATGGCATTGCGCAGCATGCCGCCATCGCGCACCGGCTGGCCGTTCACCGCAGTAACTATGTCACCGGCCTTGATGCCGGCCTTGTCCGCAGGCGAGCCCTGCGCCACCTGCGCTATAACGGCGCCTTGCAGGGCAGCGCCCGGCGTGAGATTGAAGGCCTGTGCCAGCTCCGGCGTAAGATCCTGCACCTGTATGCCGAGGCGCCCGCGCCGCACTTTGCCGGTCTCGATCAACTGCGCCATGATGCTGCGCGTCATGTTGATCGGTATCGCGAAGCCGATGCCGATGTTGCCGCCGCCCGGCGCGAGTATCGCGGTGTTGATGCCGACCAGCTCGCCGCGCAGATTCACCAGCGCACCGCCGGAGTTGCCGGGATTGATCGAGGCATCGGTTTGAATGAAGTCTTCGTAGCCCTCGATGCCGAGGCCGCTGCGCCCAAGCGCGCTCACGATACCGGAGGTGACGGTCTGGCCGAGGCCGAAGGGATTGCCTATCGCCACCACAAAATCGCCCACGCGCAACTTGCCGGAATCGGCCAGCGGCAGGGCCGTCAGATTTTCCGCCGGGATCTGGATCACCGCCACGTCGGCCTCGGGGTCGGAGCCGATCACCTTGGCCTTGAGGCTGCGCCGGTCACGCAGCGTCACCGTGATCTCGTCGGCGTTGGCAATCACGTGATGGTTGGTGAGCACGTAACCGCGCTTCGCATCCACAATCACGCCGGAGCCCAAACTCTGCGACTCGCGTTCGCGCGGCTGGTCGGGGCGATCAAAAAAACGCCGGAAAAAGGGATCGTTCAGGAGCGGATTGTTTTGTATCGCCACCCGTCCGCGCGTAGCGATGTTCACCACCGCGGGCGTCGCCTGCTCGATCATGGGCGCGAGCGTGGGTAACGGACTCTGCTGACTGTCGGTGGCGGGCAGCGCGGCGTAGGCGCCGCCAGATACGGCGGCAAGGGGCAGTGCGCTCACCAAAAGCGCAAGCAGAGTAGTCCGGAGCGGGCGGGGTAATACGGTCATGTGGATTCCTGGGGAGAGGGCGTTCCGTAATAAGAGTGTCGCAGGCGACGAGAGTTCCGGGCGCAAGACGCAAAGGGCGGGAATTCCCGCCCTTTGGACATAGGACGTCAGTCGTTGACCTTCACGCTGATCTTGCGCGGTTGCAGGCGCTCGTGCTTGGGGATAACGATTTCCAGCACGCCGTTTTTGCCGTGGGCGCTGATCTTCTCGGCATCCGCAGTATCCGGCATGCTGAAGCGGCGGTAAAAGCTGCCGCGTGACCGCTCGATGCGCTTGTAACCCTCGCGCTCCTCGGTGCTCTCACTCGCGCGCGCGCCCTTGATGGTGAGCAGGCCATTTTCCATCGTGACTTCGATATCCTTGGGATCCACGCCGGGGATATCGGCCAGAATCACGAAGCGCTTGTCCTCTTCCTTGATATCCACCTTCGGTATCCAGTCGCTGGTGACGACGTTGCCGTTGTCCTCGCCGCGCGGGAGGCGGTCGTCAAACAGACGGTTCATTTCATTTTGCAGCCGGGTCAGCATATTCAACGGCTCATAACGTATCAGGGCCATAATTCAATCTCCTCTCTTTAAGGCTACCCGTCAGTCAATGACGGCATGTTATGGATGTAAGTGCGCGGCAGCAGATTTTCAAGGGCCAGGCATGGTAATAAACGGGGGATTTGCTACTATGGCGGTGCTATCAAACGCACGCGGCACGTGCACCGGTTCCCAACTCACATGAAGGAGCTCGCACCATGACATGCAACATGCTGAAGCAATACGGCCCGCTGATCGGGCGCATCTTTCTGGCACTGATTTTCATCATCGCAGGCTATGGCAAGATCACCGGCTGGGACGGCTCGCTGGGCTTCATGGCCAGCAAGGGCCTGCCAATGCCCGAAGTACTGCTCGCGCTGACTATTCTCATCGAGCTGGGCGCCGGGCTGTTGCTGCTGGTGGGTTTCCAGGCGCGCTGGGCGGCGCTCGCCATCTTCCTGTTTTTAATCCCCGTGACGCTAATCTTTCATCCGTTTTGGGCGGATCCCGACCAGTACAATGCCTTCATGAAAAATCTCGCCATTATGGGCGGCATGCTTTACGTCATGACCTACGGCAGCGGGCCTTACAGTCTCCAGCAAGAGAAGTGCTAGACGTAGCGCGCATAGCATGACGCAAGATGCGCGCTTCCGCGCGGCTATTGAACGCATGGACGCGTTCAACCGCGCAGACCCCAACCACGAAATCGTCGCGGGCAAGGAATGTCCCAAGGAGCTGCTCTACGCCGAGCGCATGACGGCATGGCTTGCGCGCCTCGCGCCGGATGCGTCCGAGGCGCTGCGCCTCGCGGCGCGCAGCCAGCACATCGGGCGCTGGACGATACCGCGCAGCCACTATCCGATGGACCGGCGCGGCTATCACCAGTGGCGCACCGAGCTCGCCCGCTTCCACGCCCAAACCGCGCGCGGGATCATGCAGGACACAGGCTACGATGAGCCAACCATCGCCCGCGTTGAAAATTTACTGAAAAAGACCAACCTCAAAAACGACCCCGAGGCGCAACTGCTGGAAGACACCGCCTGCCTCGTCTTTCTCGAACACTATTTTTCCGCCTTCGCGCAAAAACACGACGAGCAAAAACTCATCGAGATTCTGCAAAAGACGTGGAAAAAAATGTCCGCGCAAGCGCAGCAGACGGCGCTGACGTTGACGCTTACGGATGCCGACCGGGCATTGATTGAAAAGGCGCTATCAGCTATTTGACCAATAGGCTGTATACGTCGGCTCAAGGCAAGGCCGGGATCAATCTGCTGGGCAAGAGGTGCCTGACGTTAAAGCTCAGGGGCGCGCCCCTTGGAGCGAAGTGTTAGCTGTGTACTTTCGTCCATGAAAACATGCATCCCTTAACTTGTGTGCCAGCGGTGCAACTTCGTAGTAGAGCTTACCTATCTCATCGAATGTCTGGCCGGCGACAAGTCGTGTGAGCCCAGAAGCGACTAGGTATTGCATCCAGGGTTCTTCTGACTTGTCCGGGGGGTTTTGAGAGGTAAGCAGCTTGTGAAGATCATCGCCAAATGCCGAGTCGACCGCTTGGGAAAGGCGACGAAGCTCTTCGCTAGAAATAACGCCGTCGACATAGGCAAGGAACAGATGGGACAGCAATATCGGTTTGTCCAAGTCGGTTACTCGTTCCAAGACAAACAGCAAAGTCTCTCCAACCTTTTGTGCCTCGTTATCTCCCCCACTCATTTTTTTCTTGAGCTTTTGCTTTTGTTCCTCAGTAATGTCTTCAAGGTTCTGTACGAACCGCATGAGCTTGATAGCAAATGCACGGTCGCGAATGGCATCTGCGGCCTTACAAATTTTTATTGCGGTTCCGATAAGAGGAACTTCGGCAAGAACGTCACCGTGCATTAATGCATCAGCAATAACTTCGCTGCTCTCTAGCGCGGCTTCGACAATGGGGCGATCTTTTGGAGTGGGCATATCATTGACTCGGTTTTAACTAAAACTATACACCAAGTTCTACCAGGCGCTGGTTCAGCCGGCGCACAAAGGCCGCCGGGTCTTCGAGCTGGGCGCCTTCGGAGAGTTGGGCTTGGTCAAACAGGATGTGCGCCCAGTCGGTGAAGCGCTCGTTGTCGGCTTCTTTGGTGATGCGTGCGACGAGCGGGTGCTCTACATTGATTTCCAGAATCGGTTTGCTGCCCGGTATTGCCTGCCCGGCGGCCTTGAGCAGGCGCTCAAGGTGCGCGCCCATGTCGTGCGCCTCGCTGACCAGGCACGCGGGCGAGGTGGTGAGGCGGCTGCTGACGCGCACCTCTTTCACCCGGTCGCCGAGCGCGGTCTTGATGCGTTCGATCAGGCCCTGGAATTCATCTGCGGGCTTTTTCTGTTGCTCGGTGTCGCTTGCGCCTTCCAGCTTGCCGAGATCGAGTTCGCCCTTGGCGACGGACTGAAGCTGTTTGCCTTCGAACTCGGAAAGGTGTGAGGCCAGCCATTCGTCTACGCGGTCGTACATCAGCAATACCTCGACGCCGTTCTTGCGCAGCAGCTCGAGGTGCGGGCTGTGTTTTGCGGCGGCGAAGGTGTCGGCGGTGATGTAATAAATCTTGTCCTGGCCCGGCTTCATGCGCGCGACATAATCGGCGAGCGTCACATCCTGCGCGTCGGTGTCCTTGTGCGTGGAGGCGAAGCGCAACAGTTTTGCGATACGTTCACGGTTGGCGTGATCCTCCACCACACCTTCCTTGAGCACCAGCCCGAACTCCTTCCAGAATTTGGCGTATTTCTCCGCGTCACTCGCCGCGACATCTTCCAGCAGCGCCAGCACCTTCTTGACCGACGCTGCACGCATCGTTTCGACCACCTTGCTGCCCTGTAAAATCTCGCGCGATACATTGAGCGGCAAGTCGTTGGAGTCGATCACGCCGCGCACGAAGCGCAGGTAGTGCGGCATGAGCTGCTGCGCGTCCTCCATGATGAACACGCGCCGCACATACAGCTTCACGCCGTGGCGGCTGTCGCGATCCCACAGGTCGAACGGCGCGTGCGCCGGGACATACAGCAGCAGCGTGTATTCCTGCTTGCCCTCGACGCGGCTGTGCACGTGCGCGAGCGGCGGCTCGAAGTCGTGTGCCACGTGCTTGTAAAATTCCGTGTATTCGTCCGCGCTGATGTCGGCCTTGGGGCGCGTCCACAGGGCCGAGGCACGGTTGACGGTTTCGTAGGCCTCTTTTTTCTCTTTGTCCTCCGACGGCAGCAGGATGGGAACGCTGATGTGGTCGGAGTAGGTGCGGATGATATTGCGCAGGCGGAAGCCGTCGAGGAATTCGTCCTCGCCCGCGCGCAGGTGCAACGTGACCTCGGTGCCGCGCGCTTCTTTTTCGACGGTTTCGATGCTGTAGTCGCCCTCGCCGCCCGACTCCCAGCGCACGCCGTGTTCCGCAGTGAGCCCGGCGCGCCGCGTCGTGAGCGTGACCTTGTCGGCGACGATGAAGGCGGAATAAAATCCGACGCCGAACTGGCCGATGAGGTGTGCGTCCTTCGCCTGGTCGCCGGTGAGTTTTTCGAAGAACGCGCGCGTGCCGGATTTGGCGATGGTGCCGATGTTGTCCACCACCTCGGCGCGGGTCATGCCGATGCCGTTGTCGGTGAGGGTGACGGTGCGCTGCTTTTTGTCGTAGTGCACATGGATGTTGAGTTCGCTGATGCCTTCGTAGAGGGCGTCGTCCGTGAGCGCCTCGAAGCGCAGCTTGTCGATGGCGTCGGAGGCGTTGGAAATCAGCTCGCGCAGGAATATTTCCTTGTTGCTGTAGAGCGAGTGAATCATGAGGCCGAGCAACTGCTTCACCTCGGCCTGGAACCCCAGCGTTTCCTTGTGCGTCGCGACCGTCATGCAATACCTTCCTTCGTTAAGTGAAAATCCGACCAGACCATTATACTTGGGATCACAGCCCGCGACTTCAAGGGTGATGGCTATAGATCGGCAAAGTAGGTTAAGCTTTCCAAAAAATCAGGAGCATCAACATGCAGCCCTTACTCCCTCTCGTGGTCGAGCCCGCACAACTGGCGGAGCAGCTCGGCGCACAAAAGCTTTTGATTGTTGATCTGTGCAAGCCGGAGATCTACGCCAGCCAGCATATTCCCGGCGCCGTGCACCTGGAGTACACGCAACTCGTCACGGCGCAGCCGCCGGTGATGGGCCTGCTGCCTGATGACGCGCGCCTCGGCGAGGTATTTTCGGCGCTCGGCCTTGCCCCCGACATGCACGTGGTAGCTTACGACGACGAGGGCGGCGCCAAGGCCTGCCGTCTGCTGTGGACGCTGGACGTGATCGGCCATGCGCATTTTTCACTGCTGAACGGTGGACTGCGCGCGTGGCTCGCGGGGCGGCATCCGGTGAGCAATGCGCCAGATCAGCCCAGCGCAAGCCGCTATCAGGTGGCGCGCTCAGACCGTGCGCTGGCGGACAAGGATTACATCCTCGCGCACTTGCAGGATGCGCAGGTGAAGCTACTCGACGCGCGCACGCCGGGCGAGTACCGCGGCACCGACAAACGTGCCCAGCGCGGCGGCCACATCCCCGGCGCGGTTAATATGGACTGGACCGAGGCGCTCGACATGCAAAACAGCGGACGCCTCAAGCCCGCCAATGCGCTGCGCGCGCGACTGGATGCGCTCGGGGTAACGCCGGACAAGGAGGTCATCGTGTACTGCCAGACCCATCACCGCTCGTCGCACACCTATATCGTGCTCAAGTCGCTCGGCTACCCGCGCCTCAAGGGCTATCCGGGTGCATGGTCGGAGTGGGGCAACAGCCACGATACGCCGGTAGAGTAACGGGCACCTCTAACAGGTTGTTGAAAAAGCCCATCCCTGGGCTTTTTCAACTCACAAAGCAAAAAGTGCGATTTTTGCTTTGTTCCATTTTTCAAGCACCTACACCGTGCTTGAAAAATGGCGGCCCGTCCGTGGGCCGCACGCAGGCTGTTTTTCAACAGCCTGCTAACGGCTCAACGGGCGGCTGGAAGCGGCCACGTCGTGAGCACGCGGTAACGCGCGCCGTCACTGATGGGCTGTGACTCCGCCAGCACAAAACTGCTCACCGGCCACTCAATGGGCTCACTCAACGCGGGCAGTGCGGCTGCCGTCTGCACCTTGCGCGCGAAGGTAAGATGCGGCTGATACGGACGCTCATCCCGCTTTATCTTGCAGGGCTGTAATGCCTGGCCCAGTTTGCTTACCAAATCCAGCAATACGTCAGGACAGTGCGCCGCCCCGAGCCACAAGATGCGCGGGCGTTGCCAGTAACCGAGCTTGTCCAGCGTCAGGGTGAAGGGCTCGGCCGACACCAGCGCCGGCACCAGCGCTGCGGCCTGTTCGGCGCAGTGTTGAGTGGATGCATCCAGGCTGCCGAGGAATATCAGCGTGAGGTGCAGATCGTCGCTGTGTGTGGCACGCGCCTGTGCGGGTACGATTTCGCGCAGCGCCTGCGTCAAGTGCTCGCGCGTGGCGGCATCCGGCCAGAGCGCGAAAAATAGACGCCGCGTGCGTGCGGGATCCGTCTCATCCATCGTGCAGGAAGTCCAGCACGCCCTGCAAGGCGGCAAACACGGCCTGGCGCCGCACCGCCTCACGATCGCCGGAGAAATGCTCGGTGCGGCTGCGCGTTTCGCGTCCGCATCCGGCCCAGGCCAGACATACGGTGCCGAGCGGTTTGGTCTTGGTGGCGCCGCCCGGCCCGGCGATACCGCTCACCGCAAGGCTTATCTGGGCATGACTATGGCGCAGCGCACCCGCGGCCATGCTGCATACGGCAGGCTCGCTCACCGCGCCGTGCGCACGCAGCGTGGCCGCCGGCACGTCCAGCATCTCGTGTTTGGCGATGTTGGTGTAGGTGATGAATCCGCGCTCAAACCACGCCGAGCTCCCGGGCACCGCCGTGATGGCCTGGGCTACCCAGCCGCCGGTGCATGATTCCGCAGTGACGAGCATGATGCTGTGCCGCTTGAGCACTTTGCCCACACGCGCGGCCAAGGTTGCGAGCGCCGCTGGGCGCAGGCGGTCTGCTACAGGTTTGGGAGAAACATTTGAGGCAGACATTTCCCGAGACTAACGGTGGTAATCAAGGAAACGCAGCAGGATATTGGGAGTTGACCGCGCAGCGTATCGGCGCAGACATATTAAAGAGGGGGAAATAAAAACAATGATGGTTGGCAGAAAAACCTGCCAACCATCATCAGGACCAATGTTACGGAGCGGCGCCTTCAGCAGGTGCTGCCGGTGCCGGCTCAGCTGCCGGTGCGGCAGGTGCTGCTGCTGCCGGTTCAGCGGCCGGTGCTGCCGCAGGTGCCTCAGCAGCGGGTGCCGCCGGTGCTTCGGTGGCCTCTTCAGCCTTGTTGCAAGCGGCAAGACCTAACGCAAACAGCGCGGCGCCAAGCAATACGAGAATTTTCTTTGTCATTTACTTACCCCTCAAAAAAATAATAATCGAACCAGCAAATTAACACGATTCATCTGTAGTGATCAAGTGCCATCCGGCAATAAAGCGTGGCGGGCGGTGGTTGGCACAATAGACGCAGCAAACTTCGTCTCCGCACTTGGAGCCACCGGAGTTCAGGTATATGCTGAAAATCATGGCGTCCGAGTCCGCCGTGGCAGGGGTATAGGGCACATACTTGGGCCGCCGGCGGAGAAAGCGGCAAAACTACGGCAAATGGGGCGGCAGGTTGTTGGCGGTTGCTGCCAAAGTCGCAGGAGGTAGATATAACTTGATGTATCTGCTAGTAATTATAGCAATCAATGGTTGGCATGATTCTAGCTAGATATATGCCGGACAGGTTACTTTGAGGTTTGAGCATGGCTACGCCACAAGCGTCTCACTCACATTCGGCGGATGTTAAGCAGGCGCGTTATCCCCTTCGGGCGCGCGAAGAGCCGGCTATCGTCCAGGCAGATGACGGGCGGCAAGGGCTGGACCGCGCGCTGCAGATCGCCGCACGCCTGCAGACCACGCTTGAGGTGGACAAGCTGATCGCGATCTTCGCCCAGGAGATCAAGAGCAGCGTTGCGTACCACAGCATGTCCTACCAGCACCCCGAACAGAGCCTGGAGATCACGCTGGGCGAGGTCGCGCGTCACACCTGCAGCTACCGGCTGGTAGTCAACGCGCAGTTTCTCGGGCAGGTGGTTTTTACCCGCAAGCGCAAATTCACCCACAACGAGAGCCAGACCCTGGAGGGCCTGCTGTGCAGCCTGGTTTATCCGCTGCGTAACGCCCTGCTTTACCGCGAGGCGCAGAAGGCGGCGTTCCGCGATCCGCTCACCGGCATCAACAACCGTAGCACCATGAGCGTCACGCTCAGGCGCGAAGTCGATCTCGCGCGCCGCCACGATATGCCGCTGTCGGTGATCATGCTGGACATAGACCGCTTCAAGTCGATCAATGACAACTACGGTCACGCTGCGGGCGATAGCGTGATCTGCGCGGTGGCGGAGGCGGTAGGTACATGTATCCGCAGCAGCGACATGCTGTTCCGCTACGGTGGCGAGGAGTTTGCCATCATTCTGAACAACACCGGCCCCGGTGGCGCGGTGCTGCTGGCCGAGCGCATACGTCAGGCGGTGGAGAGTGCCGGGTGTGCATACAATGACGCTGTCATCCATTTCACCGCGAGCGTGGGCGTGGCGTTTCTCGACAGCAAGGACGACGACGAACTGTTGTTTAAAAGGGCCGACGACGCGCTCTATCAGGCCAAGGCCGAGGGCCGCAACTGCGTCCGCCTCGCCGCCTGATCCAGGCGGGATTTACTCAGGAGTCACAAAGTAAGGTGCGCTGCTTTGTAGTGTGACTCCTGAGTAACAACCCTGTTAACTCTACCCCCACCCTGTCCCCTTTTGCGCTGCGCTGTCCATGCTCTGCGCAAAAGTCCAGCCACGCCGTCCTGGCTTGGCGTTCGGCCGTCTTTACGGCCTCACCCCTAAACAGGGGGCGGGGACGTAGCGGAAAGTGTAGCCTTACCTGCTGACTTAGTGAGTACTCTCTCAGTCTGCTTGCCAGGCGCGCGCCGTTTCGGGTGCGGGCACGCCTGTTTTGTCGCCTTCGCGGTAGAGGTAGGCGCGCGTGATCGGTGCAGCGTCCAGGCGGTGCGTGAGCTGTACCTGAAACACCACCAGATCACGCCAGCGGAACGCCGCCTCGCATGAAGCGAGATAAAACTCCCACATGCGGCAAAAACGCTCACCCATGCGCCGCTCGACCTCGGCTCGATGCGCGCGGAAACGCTGGTGCCATACGGCCAGCGTCTTGGCGTAGTGCAGTCGCAATACCTCGATATCGCAACTCACCAGCCCGGAGTTCTCAATCGCACGGCTCACCTCCGACAGCGCCGGGTTGTAGCCGCCGGGGAAGATGTATTTTTCGATCCAGGGATTGGTCGCACCCGGCGGGCCGGAGCGCCCGATGGTATGCAGCAGCGCGATGCCGTCGTGCGCGAGCAGGCGCCGCACCTGATCGAAATAGTCGCGGTAATGGCGCACGCCCACGTGTTCGAACATGCCCACGCTCGCAATGCGGTCGTAATTGCCGTGATGCTCGCGGTAATCCTGCAGCCGGAATTCCACCTGCCCCTCCAGACCGCGCTCACGCGCGCGTGACTCCGCCACACGCAACTGCTCACGCGAGAGCGTGAGCCCCGTCACCTTCACGCCCGCGTGCTCGGCGAGGTAAAGCGCAAGCCCGCCCCAGCCGCAGCCGATATCGAGCACGCGCTGGCCGGGCTGCAGGCGCAGCTTGTTCATGACGTGGCGGCACTTGGCGCGCTGCGCCTCCTCGAGTGAAATGTTCGGCTCATAAAAATAGCCGCAGGAATACTGCATGTCCTCGTCCAGAAAGCGGCGGAACAGCCACTCATCCAGGTCGTAGTGATGCGCAACATTGCGGTAGCTGTGCGCGATGCGATTGCCGCGCGCGATGAGTTTTTGCAGAAGATAAGCGAAGCGGTTGCGCTGTTCTGGCCGCTGCTCCGGAAAGTTCAGCATCGACACCTCGAACAGAGCAAGCAGGTTGCCGTCCACCGCATCCCACGTGCCGTCCATGTAGGTTTCGCCCAGCATCATCTCGGGGTCGCGCAGGATGCGCCCGAGCACGCCGTCATCGTGCAGCACAATGCCCGCACGCGGGCCGTCAGCGCCGAAGCTGTGCGTCTGGCCATCGGCAAGGGTGACGTCCAAGCGCCCGTGCCGGATATTTTTTTGCAACTGACGGAGATAAATATCGTTCATGGCACCCCCCGTCCTCTTGAGTCATGACTTTACCAGCACACGCACGGCGTGGGCAATGGGCGCGCCTATTTACTCTCCGGCGGCACATAACCGGAGGGCGTTGCCGAGCCTTCGCCGAAAAAGAATTTTTCCATTTCATGCGCGAGGAATTCGCGTGCCTTGGGGTCGATCATGCTCAGCCGGTTTTCGTTGATGAGCATGGTCTGATGAGCGATCCACATTTTCCACCCCTCGGCGGAGACGGTTTCAAAAATCCGTTTGCCGAGCGCGCCCGGATACGGCGGGAGCTTGAGGGCTTCGGCCTCGCGGCCCAGTTTTACGCAGTTCACCATTCGCGTCATGAATTTTCCTTGCAGGGTGTTTTGCCAATTCGAGCAATAAACGTTTAACCGGTGCGGCGAGACCGCGCGCATCGGGCTGAGTAATGTTATACCAGACGGCAGGGCATGTTTCCATGACCGCAGGCCGCCGACCCGTCACCTCCGCGACCACAGGCAGGATGTCGAGATGAAAATGGCTGAAGGTGTGGCGCAACGGATCATGGCGCTCGACCTGCGCGACGATAAAGCCGAGCTCACTTTCACACCAGCGTTGAATTTTCCGTTCGGTGCGATGAGTGCATTCCGGAAAACTCCACAGCCTGCCCCATATACCTGCGGGCGGGCGTTGCATGAGCCGCACCGCGCCTGCCCTGTTGCGCAGCAGCACAAACGTGATTTTGCGCACCGGTTTTGCCGCGCGCGGCTGGGGCGCGGGAAAATTCATCACGCGCCCCGCAGCGTGCGCCGCGCAGTCGCCCGTTAGTGGACAGCGTGAACACGCAGGCTGAGTGCGCGTGCACAGGGTGGCGCCCAAATCCATGAACGCCTGCGTATAGTCGCGCAGGCGTGTTGCAGGCAGATGCGTTTCGGCCAGCGCCCACAATTTTTTTTCCATCAAGGGCGCGCCCGGCCAGCCCTCGATGGCGTGAAAACGCGCCAGCACACGCTTCACGTTGCCGTCGAGTATGGCGTGGCGTTCGCCGTGCGCAAGCGCGAGCAGCGCGCCCGCCGTCGAGCGCCCGATGCCGGGCAACTGCATGAGCAGGTTGATGTCACGCGGCAACTCGCTGTGGTAATGCTCGCACACGATGCGCGCGGCGCGGTGCAGGTTGCGCGCGCGCGCGTAGTAGCCCAAACCCGTCCACAGGTGCAGCACCTCATCCAGCGTGGCGCACGCAAGCGCGTCCACGTCCGGGAAGCGCTCGATGAAGCGCAGGTAATAAGGGATGACGGTCGCCACCTGCGTCTGTTGCAGCATGATCTCGGACACCCAGACGCGATAGGGCGTGGGGTTCGTCTGCCAGGGCAGGTCTTTGCGGCCAAAGCGGTCGAACCACGCCAGCAGCCGTGCATGCAGCGCGGGCGGCGAGGAAGAGGAGCGTGCGCGCGTCATCGGCGGAGCAGGTCTTTAAGTTTCTCTTGCAGCCGCTCGCGCAGCTCTTGTTTCTTTTCCTCCAGCTTTTGCTGCACCTTGGCCTTGGCGGTGTCGCTGATCATGGCGTTGACGTCAGGGCGGTAGGAAAGATCGGAAAACGGCCCCCTCACGCGTACGGGAATGGTGAGCCCTTTGAGTTCGGTCAGCGCCTTGCCGCCCTGTCCTTCGAGCGTGCCTACCACCGCGACACTTATCAGATAATCCATCTGTTCCCGCACGAGATCGGCCTGCCCCTTGCCGGTGACGCGCAGTAACGACGATTTCGCCGCGAGATCGTCGTTGCGTGCGACGCCGTTGACGAGCGTGAGCGTGCCGCCCAGTTCGCTGAAGTCGGTCTGGGTGGGCGCACTGTCCGGCGCAGCCGCGCCGCCCTTCAGCTTGGCCTGTGCCTCGCGCAGCAGTTGCGCAATGTTGACGCCCTTCACGGCGCCGTCGGTGAAGGAAAACGCGGCGTTGCCCGAGAGCGTGCGCTTCAGCGCCTCCGGCGTTGCGCCACGGGCGGTGAGTTTGGCGCTGAGCGTGGCGCGGCCTTCGAGGCGATCCTTGCCATATAAATCTTTGAGCAGCGGTCCGATCTGTACGCCGGACAGCGATTCGTCCAGCGCAAGCTGCGGGACTTTACCGCGCACATCGAGACGCGCGCCGCCGCTGTATTTGCCTTGATAGAGATTCGCGCTCAGCGGTTTCAACGCGATGTCGCCACTGTGTGCAACAAGCACGACCAGCGCATCGGCCAAGCGCAGATTTTTCACCTTGAGCGCGGTGATGCGCAGCGTCGCGTCGAGATTCAGCTTGCGCAGAAACTCGACCGGCAGCGCGCTTGCCGCTGCCGCTGTGGCACTCGCCGGTGTGGCGGCGGATTTTTTACCTTGCTGCGCCGGTGACAGCGCCGGCGGCAGATAGCGGTCGAGATCGAGCCTGTCCAGCGCAAGCGCCAACACCGGCTGCGGGTTGGAAAGATTGCTGACGCTGAGGCTGCCCGTTGCCGTGGTGTCATCCAGGCGCAGGCGCAGGTTGCTCAAGCGCAGTTGCTGCGCGCTCGCGGCCACCTGCGTCTCGAGGGCGGCCCTGGTGAGCGCGGCGGGGTCGGCGGTTGCGGGCGGCTTGATGCCGAACAGCGGCATCACCGCGCGCGGGTTGAGTTCCGTCACCTTGAGGTTGCCGCTGAAGGCAGGCGCGTCGAAAATCTGGCTTCCCTTGAAGCCGCCGCTGGCCGTTACGCCAAGGCCGCTCAGCTTCACGTCGCTGAGCGTGAGCGTCTGCTGTGGCCACGCCACGTTGAGCCGCGCGGACAGGTTGAGCGCCGATTTTTCGCCAGTATTTTCGCCATGCACCACGGTTTTGAGCAGCACGCCCTGAAGCTGATAGTGCTGCTGCGCTATGTCGAGTTTCCCCTTGCCCTTGGCGGAAAACTGCGCATTCAGCGCGGGCTGTTTGCTTTCGAGCGCAAACTCGAGCGCGATATCAAACGGCGTATTGTCGGCGAGCGCGCCGGTGCGCAGATTTATGTTGTCGAGCGCATAATGCGCGCCTTTCGTTTTATCATCCCAGACCATGGTGGCATTGCTGATATCCACGCCGCCGATAGCAAGCGCCGCGAGATTGGCGAGCGGATTCTTGACCTCCGTCTTTTCATTTCTGGAAATGAGATCGGCCCAATTCGTCTTGCCGGATTTGTCCTTGGAAAGATTGAGCACCAGCCCGCGCAGCGACACCGTGTCCAGCCGCACCTCTTTGCGCAGCAGCGGCAGCAGCTTCACGCGCACCTCGGCAGCCTCGGCGCTGACAAAAGGTTGTTTGCCGAAGCCCGGCGCGTTGCCGAGCGCGAGCGCGCCGGTCTTCACGCCGAGCCACGGAAATACGGACAGCGTGATGTTGCCCTGCAGGGTGAGTTCACGCCCGGTCTTTTCCTTCACCAGTTGCGCGATCTGCGGCTTGAAATCGTTCGGGTTGAAAAACAACGGCAGCGCGATGGAAGCGGCGACGATCACCAGCAGCACAATACCGGCGAGCCAGGCGAGAATTTTCAGCCCTTTGAGCATGCGGAAACCCTGATGGTGGCGTGTTGAATTACTGGGCAGAAACAGGCCCATGATACACTAAGCCGCATGCCACAAATCGACTGGCAACCTATCGTAATCAAAGACAATGAGGGCGGTACGCAACCCGGCACTCTGCATGTCACCGTGTACAGTCCGCGCGAGCGAATAGTGCGCGCGGCGAAGGCGTGGGCCGTGTGCTGGGTGCTGGCGCTGCTCGCGCTGCCCATCATCGGCCTGCACTGGATTCTGGTGCCCGCCCTCACCTTTGCGGGCGTGTTGCTGGGCTACCAGCGTTACCGCACCGCTTCCTCCAGCAACAAGGTGGAAGGCCGGTGCCCCGTGTGCCATGGCACTATCGAGATCACACTGGAGTCGGCAGAACACCCGCCGCTGTGGAAATATTGCCCAGCGTGCAACGCGCCGTTTTCCATCGAAACTTCCACCCAAGAAATGGCGGCAATCTAATGGGACGTGGAATCTACGCGCTGTTTCTGCTGCTGATAATCGCCATCTGCGGCGCAGTGGCGCTTTATATTCTGGTGTACAACCTGATCGTGATGTTTGTGAATTAGCGCTGTAGTTTTATACATAGCGCCATAAATCGTAGCGAGCGGCTTTCAGGCGGGGGCGGTGGAGCGCAGGAACCGGAGTGTACATTAAGAGTACATGAGGATTCCGAGCACCGCACGCACCCGCATCAAAGACGCGTAGTAGATTTATGACGCTATGTATTTACAAGCCAGACAGGCCTCGCTTTACCGCAAGCACCGCGCCCCACGTCACCCAGCCGCGCTGCAGCCATCGCGCCACACGCTTGGGACGCAGCACCGCCACCAAGGCCACCACACCCACCAGCAGCGCAGGATGGTTCCTGATGTAACGCACCGCCACCAAGCCTTGGTCCACTATCGCCAAAGGTCCGCGCCAAGGCGCATATGCCTGTGCCAGCACCGCGCGCTGGGTTGCGGCCCGGGCTACCAGGACTGCCCGGCGGTTGGCCAATTCGGTCAGCTTCGCGTTCACGAGCGGGAGGTCAATCGCTCGTGATCTTTGGACAACTCCGCGAGGCTTGCCGCAAACGGGCGCGGCTTGGCTCTGCCCTTGCCGATCACTACCGCGCACGCCAGCGCTGCCACGAAGAGAAACAGGAGCGCCGGAATGCCCAACGCCAGCAGGCGATGGGTGTCCCAGAAAAAGACCACCACGAACAGCGTGGCAAGCATAACGCCAAGACCGGTGCAAAACAGCGCGACCAGCGTCCATACCAGCATGGAACTGATCCGCAACCGCTCCTCTTCGATCTCGGTGGAGAGCAGCTCCAGCCGCGTGCGGCCGATGGCGAGCAGGGTGGCCGCCAGCGCCTTCACGGAATTGAACAAACCTCCGTGGTGGCCTGTATCCGGATCCCGCACTTCAGAGGCCATGTGTCGGGTCAGCGGCGCGCGATCAACATGCCGATCACGAGGCCAACCGCTGCGGCGACCCCCACCGACTCCCACGGGTTGGCCCGCACGTACTCGTCGGTAGCCAAGGCGGCCTCCTTGGTTTTTGCCACCACCGCTGCCTGTGCCTCAGCGAGCCCAGCCCTGGCAGACTTCAGCGACTCCTCCGCCTTGGCGCGCACCGCTGCGATCCGCTCGCCGGTCTGGCTGGCGGTGGCCTTCAGCAATTCTTCGGCATCGCCCACGACCGTCCGCAGGTCATCCATCAGCTTTTCCGTAGTGACATGCTCCGCACCTGCTACTGTTTTTGACATACGCATATGAAACTCCTTTTGTTATCACTAAATGTGACACACATCAATTTCACTCTAGCAGCCCAGTTTGTGTAAAGCAAACCGGGGTGGTGCGGCGCATAACCCCATTTACACATCGCATCTACCCCAGAAATAAATCATACGCCGGATTGCCGCTTTCCTCGCGGCAGGTGTAGCCCACCTCGTCGAGAAAGGCCTGGAACGCCGTGCGCTCCGCGGGCGGTACCTGGACGCCGACCAGCACGCGTCCGTAGGCGGCGCCGTGGTTGCGGTAGTGAAATAAACTGATGTTCCAGCGTTGTCCGATGCGGTTGAGGAAATGCAGCAGCGCGCCGGGGCGTTCCGGAAACTCGAAGCGGTAGAGGATTTCATTCGCGACGCGCGGGCGCGTGTGGCCGCCGACCATGTAGCGGATGTGGAGCTTGGCCATTTCGTTGTCGCTCAGGTCGAGCACCGGATAGCCGCGCGCGCGCAGGCGCTCGATGAGCGCGAGTTTTTCCGCCGGGCCGTCGTGCATCTGTATGCCGGCGAATACGTGCGCCTCGGCGGGGTCGTGATAGCGGTAATTGAATTCGGTGATCGAGCGGCTGCCGAGCGCGTCGCAAAATTCGCGGAAGCTGCCGGGGCGCTCCGGAATGGTGACTGCGAACAGCGCCTCGCGTTGTTCGCCGAGCTCGGCGCGCTCCGCGACGTGGCGCAGGCGGTCGAAGTTCATGTTGGCGCCGCTGTCGATGGCGACCAGCGTTTTGTCTTTGCAGCCTTCGCGCGCGACGTATTTTTTCAGGCCCGCTACGCTAAGCGCACCGGCGGGCTCGGCGATGGAGCGCGTGTCGTCGAAGATGTCCTTGATCGCGGCGCAGATTTCATCGGTGCTGACCAGGATCACTTCATCGACGCAGGTTTGCGCGATGCGAAACGGCTCGGCGCCGACTTGGCGTACCGCGACGCCATCGGCGAAAATGCCGACCTGATCGAGCACCACGCGCTGGCCTGCGCGCAGCGCTTCGTATAAACAGGCGGCGTCGTCCGGCTCAACGCCGATCACCTTGATCTCCGGGCGCAGGTGTTTCACATAGGCCGCTACGCCCGCGATCAGCCCGCCGCCGCCCACGGGCACGAAGATCGCGTGCAGCGCGTTGTTGTGCTGGCGCAGGATTTCCATCGCCACCGTGCCCTGCCCCGCGATCACGTCCGGGTCGTCATAGGGGTGCACAAACGTCATGCCGTGTTGCGTGGCGAGCTTGAGTGCGTGTTCATAGGCGTCGTCATAGCTGTTGCCGTGCAGCACAATCTCCGCGCCGAGGTTGCGCACCGAGTCCACCTTGATCTCGGGCGTGGTCTTGGGCATCACGATCAGCGCGCGGGCGCCCAGTTTCTGCGCGGCGAGCGCCACGCCCTGCGCATGATTGCCCGCCGAGGCGGTGATGACGCCACGCTGAAGGGCTTCCGGCGCAAGCTGGACGATCTTGTTGTATGCCCCGCGCAGCTTGAAGGAAAACACCGGCTGCAGATCCTCGCGCTTGATGAGCACACGGTTGCCGAGGCGGCGCGACAAGGTTGGAGCGAGGTCGAGCGGGGTTTCGCTCGCCACGTCATACACGCGCGCCTTGAGGATTTTTTCAACGTAACGTTCAGGCATGGCCTAACTTAGCAGAAACCGGGCTGCGGCGTAAAACATAACCTTTATTTTGGGAGCGGTAAGCGGGTATTCTTACGGGTGAAACCAATAATCGGGATGTTGGCATGACAAACGGGATGACAAAAGACGAAATGAAGCGGGCGGTGGCCGAGGCCGCCCTCGAATACGTGCAGGCGGGCGAGGTGATCGGCATCGGCACCGGCTCCACCGCCAACGCCTTTATCGACGCACTCGCCACCATCAAGCACAAAATCGAAGGCGCGGTGGCCAGCTCCGAGGCAACCGCCAAGCGGCTGAAAGAGCGCGGCATTCAGGTGCTGGAGCTGAACGAGACCGGCGACCTGTCGCTCTACGTCGATGGCGCGGACGAGGCTACTAAGCACCTGCACCTTGTTAAAGGCGGCGGCGGCGCGCTCACGCGCGAGAAGATCGTGGCGGGCGCCAGCCGTAAATTCATCTGCATCGCCGACGAATCCAAACTGGTAGACGTGCTGGGTGCCTTCCCCTTGCCGATTGAAGTCATCCCCATGGCGCGCAGCTTCGTGGCGCGCGCCATCGTCAGGCTCGGCGGCGAGCCGGTGCTGCGCGAAGGGCTTGTCACCGACAACGGCAACGTGATCCTCGACGTGCATGGACTGAAAATAATGGAACCGGCGAAGCTCGAAGCCGAACTCAACAACATCCCCGGCGTGGTGACGAACGGATTGTTCGCGCTACGCCCGGCGGACGTGCTGCTGCTCGGCACGCCCACCGGCGTGCGCAAGCTCACCTAAAGACACCTCATTTCCATCGTGCTTTTGATACTACGCAAACAGGAGCCCACATGACCAAGAAACCCGAAGTCAAAAAAGATCCCATGTATATGCTGCTGCGCGAAGGCAAAATGGCCGATTTCAACTCGCGCAGATCGCACGGCGAAAAATGCGATCTCACGTGCTGCGACTTCCGCGGCCTGGATCTGCGCGGCCTCGATGCCAGCGGCATTGATTTCAGCCACGGCTATTTCCGCCAGACCGACCTGCGCGGCGTGGACATGTCAACCTGCAAACTGGAGGGCGCCAGCATCAACGGCGCGCGCATCTCCGGCACCTACTTGCCCAAAGAATTGAGCGCCGATGAAATCACGCTCTCCCTCCTGCACGGCACACGCCTGCGCTATTCTTCCAAGAGCTAGCAACCCGACGCCAGCATTGGCCGCAACGTGAAGATGGGCACACCGTTAAGCCCCTCCGCCACGCGCGTCATGCTGCTCGGCAGCGGTGAGCTGGGTAAGGAAGTCATCATCGCCTTGCAGCGTTTGGGCGTGGAAGTGATTGCGGTGGATCGCTACGCGAACGCGCCGGGGCATCAGGTCGCGCATCGAGCGCATGTGATCAACATGGCCGACGGCGCGGCATTGCGTGAGCTGATAAAGAAAGAAAGGCCGCATCTCATCGTGCCGGAGATTGAGGCGATTGCGACTGACGCGCTGGTCGAGATCGAGCGCGGGGGTCTTGCCGAGGTCATTCCCACCGCGCGCGCCGCGCAGCTCACCATGAACCGCGAGGGCATACGCCGCCTTGCCGCGGAAGAATTGGCTTTGCCTACCTCGCCCTATGCCTTTGCCGAAAGCCTGGCCGAGTTGCGCGCGGCGATTGATAAAAAAATCGGTTATCCGTGCATCGTCAAGCCGGTGATGTCATCGTCCGGCAAGGGCCAGTCGCTGATAAAAACGCCACACGAAGTTGAGGCCGCATGGAACTACGCGCAAAGCGGCGGGCGCGTGGGCTTGGGTAAGGTGATCGTCGAGGGCGTGATCGAGTTTGATTACGAGATCACGCAGCTCACGGTGCGCGCAGTCGGCGACTCAGGCAAGGTCGAGACATTTTTCTGCGAGCCCATCGGCCACGTGCAGGTGCAGGGCGATTATGTAGAAAGCTGGCAGCCGCAGCCGATGAATAAAGCGGCGCTCGCCAAGGCGCGCGAGATCGCCAAAAAAGTCACTGATAATCTGGGTGGGCGCGGCATCTTCGGCGTGGAGTTGTTTGTGAAAGGCGATCAGGTGTGGTTTTCCGAAGTCAGTCCGCGTCCGCACGATACCGGCATGGTTACCATGGTCTCGCAGCTGCAAAGCGAATTTGAAATTCATGCGCGCGCGATCTTGGGCTTGCCGATTTCCGTGGAAATGCGCGGCCCTGGCGCCAGCGCCGTGATCTATGGCGGTGTGGAGGCCAAAGGCATCGCGTTTGAGGGCGTGGACGAGGCGTTGCGTGTGCCGGGTGCTGATATTCGTTTATTCGGCAAACCGGAATCGTTTATCAAGCGCCGCATGGGCGTGGCGCTCGCAAGTGGTAAAGATATTGACGAAGCACGGCAACGCGCGAAGCTCGCGGCGAGCAAGGTCAGACCGGTTGCGGTGTAATGCGGGCGTTAAGCAGTTGACTCAGCACGCGAGGCTCGGGCGCAGCACGTGGTGCTGATTCACGCAGTCGAGAGGACCAGATGGGATTCGGAAAGTGCGCATCATCCGTGTAACGCGGAATCACATGCCAGTGCAGGTGCGGTGTCTGGTTGCCGAGTGAGGCGAGGTTGATTTTGTCGGGCTGCAGCAGTTCGCGCAGCACGGACTCGGCGGCAAACACCACGCGCATGAAATGCGCGCGGTCAGGTTCGGAGAGGTCAGTCATTTCCTTTATGTGCGCGCTCCAGATCACGCGGCAGTAGCCGGGATAATCGGGATCACTGACGAGTATCACGCGGCAGCGTGCGTCTTGCCACAGCAGGGTCTCGTCCTCTATGGCGCAGAGCGGGCAGTTGTTCATGGTGCGGTGCGAATGAGGGTGAGTTTAAGTGGACGCGGCAGCGTTCTGATTTCGTGCTCACGCCGCAGCGCCTGCGCGTGGCTGCGCGCGGGTTCGCAATACACCATTTTTACCGGCCTGCGCCCGCGGGTATACTTGGCGCCCGAGCCATCATTGTGCTGGCGTTCGCGGCGCGGCGGCTCGGTGGTGATGCCGGTATAAAGGCTGCCGTCGGCGCACTTCAAGATATAACAAAACCACGTTTGTTCACTCGTCACGTAATCTGCCCATGCAATCTACCGGAGTCGCCGTGCCATCAGAGTTACTGCCCGCTGTTGAGATTAACCCATCCGCGCCGGTGACGGCCAGTGTGATTTTTCTGCACGGCCTCGGCGCGGACGGCCATGATCTGGCGCCGCTTGCCGCAGAGATGAATCTGGGCGGCGTGCGCTTCGTGTTTCCGCATGCGCCGATCAGGCCGGTGACGATCAACGGCGGTTATCGCATGCGCGCATGGTATGACATTGCGAGTCTTGATATCCCGCAGGGCGAAGACGAGGCGGGCATACGCGAATCAGAACAGCAGGTGTGCGCCCTGATCCAGCGCGAACTGGATCAGGGCGTGGCGGCAGACCGCATTGTGCTTGCGGGATTTTCGCAAGGTGGCGCCATCGCGCTGCATACCGGTTTGCGCTACCCGCAGCGGCTGGCGGGCATGCTTGCGCTGTCGTGCTATTTGCCGCTCGCCGCCAGCGTCAAGGCCGAGGCGCAGCGCGCGAACGCAGCGACGCCGGTCATGATGGCGCATGGCACAGAGGATGACATTGTGCCGTTCGCCGCAGGTGAAAAGGCGCAACGGTTGCTGGCCGGCCTGGGCCACACCGTGGTCTGGCGCGCCTATCCCATGCCGCACACGCTGTGTGCGCAGGAGATTCAGGATGTTTCGGCGTGGTTGAAGAGTGTGCTGCAGGTGTAGAAAAAGAAGCGCCCCTCACTGAGGGGCGCGCTGACTTGGTTCTATTTACTCAGTAATCTTCCAGCTACCGTCGGCCTGGCGGCAAGCGGTGCCGTGAGCGGTCTGCTTCTTGCCGTCGATGGTGACTGCGGTGGTGTACTCGCGGCAGTTCTGGCCCGATGCGCTCGTATATGTGCGCGTCGGCGTGACGGCGACATCGCGTCCGGTGTCCGGGTTATGCCAGGAGGCTGCTTGATTGGTTTTGTTGTTCTCCAGAGCCTGTTGCGCCTTCAACTGGTCGGTCTGGTCCATGTACTTGCCGACTTCGCCGCCAATCACCGCACCGATCAGGACGCCCGCGATGGTGGCCGCCGTCTGCCCGCGGCCTTCGCCGACATTGGAGCCCAGCACGCCGCCCAGCACGCCGCCGACTACGGCGCCGGTCTGCTGTTTGTCCGGCGGGGTCTGACAGCCGGCTACGGTCAGCGTCAACAGGCCGGCCACCAAAGTAATAATAATCTTGTTCATGAGCGGGAGTCTCCTAAGGGTTAGTACAAAGTGCTGCGCCTTGCGTTATTTTAACGTATGAGCAGACAAAGCGTTGACAAGTTCCCCGGCCGGCCTTAATAAAGACAGCCGCTGTTCCCCTATCCTCCTCCTATCGCATAGTGCAGCACAATACCGGCGAAGACTGCCGCGCCGAGCAAGTTGTTGTTGAGAAAGGCCTTGAAGCACTGTGCCGGCGCGCGGTCTTTGATCAGATACTGCTGATACGCGGCAAAACCTGCAGCGGCGAGCAGGCCGGAATAATAGAGCACGCCGAGCTTGGCCTGTTCGCCCGCCAGCCACAGGCTGACGAAGAACGTGAGCTGGAGGGCGCCGATAATCACGCGGTCGGCCTCGCCGAACAGGATGGCGGTGGATTTCACGCCGATGCGCAGATCATCGTCGCGGTCGACCATGGCGTACATCGTGTCGTATATCGTGGCCCACAGCACGGTAGCGACGAACAGCAGCCAGGCAATCTGCGGCACGCTGTTGGTCTGTGCGGCAAACACCATCGGCACGGCCCAGCCGAACGCAGCGCCGAGATGCACCTGCGGCAGGTAGGTGTAGCGCTTGGCGAAGGGATAACTCACGGCGAGCAACAGCGCGACCACCGCGAGCATGAGCGTGAGCGTGTTCATCATCAGCACCAAGCCGAAGGCAAGCAGGCACAGCACGCCGAATAAAATCAACGCCTCGCGTGGCGCAACGGCACCCGTGGCGATGGGCCGGTCGCGCGTGCGCTGCACCTGCGGGTCGATGTCGCGGTCGGCGTAGTCGTTGATGACGCAGCCCGCCGAGCGCATCAGCACCACGCCCAGCACAAACACCGTGAGCACGAGCCAGTCCGGCCTGCCCGCGGAGGCGATCCACAGCGCCCACAGCATCGGCCACAGCAGCAGAAAAATCCCGATCGGACGGTGCAGGCGTGTGAGCAGGTAATACTGGCGAAGGCGCTGTTTTATGTAGTCGAGTTGCATGAACCCATATCATGCAGAAATATCTCGCTCAATAACAGTGGCCGGCCACGCAGATAAAACAGCGAGCGCCGCCCCCAGAGGCCGGGCGGTTTGCGCGCGAGTCTTTGCGCAGCACGCGTATAAAGCGTGTGCGCGGGCGCAAGGTGCGCCACATGCACTTCACCGCGTCGCATGGTTTGGTCGGAGAACAATACGGCGCCGAGCGAACGGCTGCCAAGGTGCGTGAGGCGGCGGTATTTTCCGCTCAAGGTCTCGCGCGGGATGACGGTGCGCGCGAACACCCACGGCTTTCCGTCGCACAACAGATAGACCTCGCGCACCAGGGCGCGCTGATCCGCGCGCAGGCCCAGCGCACAGCGTTCGTCATGCGCCGGGCGCAGCCATGCGCTCTGCAACACCTCCACCCGGAATTCGCCGCACACCGCTTGCAGCCGCCGGGTGAGCGAGGCTGGGTCGAGCAGCCAGCGCCACAGCACAGCGGGCCGAGCGGCCCGCGGCACAGAGCGGGATGGACGCCAGATTGCGCTCATGTTCAGTTACTGGAGATCATTGCTCAAGCCAATGCACATTTGCGTTGCAGACACCGCCATGGCAGCGGCAGTGCCGTTGGAGTGCGCAATGAAGGAATAAACATTGCATGACATTGACAACTCATTGAATGAAATTATTATTTATTTTATTACCCGCCGTGCGCACGTTGCACTCCACCCGTTAAATCTGCGTTAAATGCATGGGTTGTGCGCATGCGCTTGCGTTTATGGCCGAGGAGAATGCTATCATGCCACCCATACCCTGGTGAATGTCGGCAACAAGAAAGCTTCCCGCCCGCAGTAGTTTCAAAGGCAGCGTCGGGACACTAAGAGTGATGCCCCGTGAAATTGCCCCACAGCGTTTTCAAGCAGCGTTT
This sequence comes from Gammaproteobacteria bacterium, assembly GCA_030655395.1. Lineage (GTDB taxonomy): Bacteria > Pseudomonadota > Gammaproteobacteria > SURF-13 > SURF-13 > JAQBXX01. Next base: position 25,545 of record JAURVQ010000113.1, read on the forward strand.
CCTGAGCCTGTGCAGCAGCATGGCGCGCTGTTTTGCGCGCATGGCGGATACCGAACAGGCGCTGCATGAAGCCGAGCGGCATTATCGTGAGGTGGTGGAAAATGCGGCCGAAATTATTTATACCACCGATATCGGCGGCAACTTCATCTATGCCAATCCTGCGGCGCTCAGGTGCTGCGGCCTCAGCCTCGATCAACTGCGTAAACTGAATTGTCTCGACCTGGTGCCGGAGAGCCACCGTGCACGCATCTCACGCATCTATATGCGCCAGTATCTCGCCCGGCTGGAGGCCACGTACGCAGAGTTTCCGTGTGCATTACGCTCAGGTGAGCAGCGCTGGTTTGCACAGAACGCATCACTCGTCATGGACGGCGATCGCATCATGGGATTTCACCTGATTGCGCGCGATATTACCGAGCGCAAACAGATGGAGGAGTCGCTACGCGTAAGCGAGGAGCGCTACATGCTTGCGGTGCGCGGCGCAAATGACGGCTTGTGGGACTGGAACCTGAAGACGGGTGAGATTTATTTTTCGCCACGCTGGAAGGCAATGCTCGGTTACGCCGAGAGCGATGTTCGCAACAGCCCCGAGGAATGGTTCGGCCTCATTCATCCGGAGGATAGTGAGTGCGTGCAAGCGGAGATTGATGCGCACCTGCAGGGCCGCTTCAATGATTTTGAAAGCGAGTACCGCATGCGTGATCGGGACGGCACCTACCGCTGGATGCTGAGCCGTGGCGCTGCCATCCGTGATGGCACAGGCAAGGCGACGCGCGTGGCCGGCTCGCAGGTGGACATCACCGAGCGCAAGGCCACCGAGCAGTTGCTGCTGCGTAACGCGCTGCACGATACGCTGACCAATCTTCCCAATCGCGCACTGTTCATGGACCGTCTCGGCCTCGCCATCCACCGCGCGAAGCGGCGCGACGATTATAAATTCGCCGTGCTGTTTCTTGATCTTGACCGCTTCAAAAGCGTGAATGACAGTCTCGGCCATATCATCGGCGATCAATTGCTCATCAACGTCGGCCAACGCCTTGCGGCGTGTCTGCGCCCCGGCGACACAGTGGCGCGCCTCGGTGGCGATGAGTTCGCAATCCTGCTTGAGGATATTCGCAGCGTGAGCGATGCCACGGACGTCACCGCCCGCATTCGGGAAGAGATGAAGCAGCCCATCCAGCTTGGCGGGCAGCAACTCTTCATCAGCGTAAGCACAGGCATCGCACTGAGTGGCGACGACCACAACCAGCCGGAAGAGCTGCTGCGTAACGCCGATATTGCAATGTACCGCGCCAAGGCGCGGGGCAAGGGACGCGCCCAGGTGTTCGATGCAGGCATGCACACGCACACCCAGTCGCTGCGGCAGCTTGAGGCCGAACTCAGCCAGGCGGTGGAGCGCGAAGAGCTGTGCCTGCACTATCAGCCGGTAATATCCATGCACGATGGCGCGGTGGTAGGGTTTGAGGCGCTGTTGCGATGGCAACATCCGGAACGCGGACTGCTCCCGCCGGAGGCATTCGTCCCGGTGGCGGAGGAAAGCGGGCTGATTACGGCGATAGACCGCTGGGCGCTGCGTGAGGCGTGCCAGCAGTTGAGCCAGTGGCAGGTGTGGCATCCCTCCCTGACGGTGAGCGTGAATGTCTCAGGCAAACAGTTCGGCCAGGCCGATCTCGCCGGGCAAGTTGCCGCGGCGCTGAAAGAAAGCGGCATCAATCCACCCAACCTGTGTCTCGAAATCACCGAAGCCGTCACCATGCACGACCCTCAGGAGGCCGGGGCAACGTTTGCGCAACTGAGGGCGCTCGGTGTTCAACTCCACATGGATGATTTTGGCACCGGCTATTCGTCGCTCAGCTACCTGCACCGGTTTCGCTTCGACGCATTCAAGATCGACAGCTCCTTTATCCATGGCATGAGCGCGGACAAGGAAAACACAGAGCTGGTGCGCGCGCTCATCACGCTGGCCACCAGTCTGGGGGTGAGGGTTATTGCCGAAGGTGTGGAAACAGCGGAACAGTCCGAGCAACTCAAGACGCTGCGCTGTGCGCAGGCACAAGGCTACTATTTTTCGCCCGCGCTGGAGCCGGAGGCCGCAGAGCGGCTGGTGGGAATTTGCCGGGCCGAGTACGCCTGACGACGGTCTTATTTGCCTTGCTGTAGCTCGATCAGATTCCCGTCCGGGTCACGCACGAATAACTGTGGAAAACCGCGCCGCCCCTCGCGGAACGGAATGCCGAGCTTTGTAAGCCGCGCCTTCGCCGCCTCATAGTCATCAATCAAAAAAGCCACATGATAATCGCGCCGTGGACGCTGTTCGGCAGGCGGCAAGGTATCGGCCACCACCATCAGGTGCAGTTCGTTTTCACCCAGGTCATACCACACGCCGTCAAAATCAAAACCGTGCCGCAGCTTTTCCTTCAGCCCCAGCACACCTGCGTAAAATTGTTTCGCGCGCTCAAGATCACTCACCAGCAGCGCCGCGTGCAGCAGTTTCGAGATTTTCATATGCACCATGGTAAACCGCGGAAAAAGGTGAGAAGGTTGATATCCAAATCGCCGGAGAGCGAATATATGTACCTGTTCGCGCCAAGCTCAATATTGAGCACGAGCGGGAGGGAAGCGAAGAGGAGGTTGAGTTTCAGATCAAATGGACCAACGAGCAGTTACTTCGTCGTGCCAGCACGTCTTCAATTACGCGGCAAGCGCCCGGTAAAGATTGTAGAGACTGAGAACGCTGATCAACGTCCCCACCAGAATCAGCAGCGTCTTCGCATGGAGTTTCTTGCACAGCAATGCCGCGAACGGCGCGGCGAACAGGCCGCCGAACACCAGACCGGCGATGATGGGCCAGGTGTTGGTTTCCATCAGCAGCGCGAAAACCGCGGCGCTGGCAAATGCCAGGAAGAACTCCGCGAAATTGACCGAGCCGATGGTGGTGCGCGGGTCGTTGCCCGAACTCACCAGCGTCGTCGTGACGACCGGTCCCCAGCCGCCGCCGCCTGCCGCATCAACGAATCCGCCAAACAGGGCGAGCTTGCCAACGTGTTTGGGCGCCCGTGTGCGCAGGCGCAGTTGGCGGAACGCCTTGCTGAGGATGTAGATACCCAACAGCAACAGGTAGGCGGACACGAACGGCTTGAACAGGGCGCCATCGACCTGTGTCACCAGCACCGCGCCCAACACCGCGCCCAGAATACCCGGTACCAGCAAACGCACGAACAACTGTTTATTCACGTTGCCGAATTTGGCGTGGGAGATACCCGAAACGCCGGTGGTGAAAATCTCCGCAATATGGACGCTCGCGCTCGCCGCTGCGGGGCTGGCGCCTGCCGCCAGCAGAAACGTGGTCGCCGTGACGCCGTAAGCCATGCCCAGGGCGCCATCCACCACCTGCGCGAAAAACCCGACCGCCACCGCGCTCCAGAAGACGCCGCCGTTGAGTGTCTCGCCGATAATCTTCAAGCCGCCGACCCAGTTATTGGGAAGGAAAAGGCGTCCCATCAAAAACAAGGTCAACGCAATCAACACCAGAGCGGTAAACCACACCGCGGCGCGCAGCAGCGGGTGCGTGCCGGGATGAGAGACGGGTTCCTCGACGGGCGGAAGCCCGAGTTGCCGGTGTTCCTCATTGATCGGATTGCGCGTCAGATCCAGGTTGCGAATCTTCATAAGCTCGGTTCCATGTCCCTCTTAACTGCGGGACACTATACCGATGCGCGCATATAACTAAAAATAACCTAATAGAAAATGTTTATACCTTTTAGCGAGCATGGCGCCCGATGGAATGTCATACCTCCCCATACTGCGCGCCCTCGCCCAGCCAGCGGCGGATCAGGGGCTGCACATGACCGGGATGACTATTGAGTAGCAGCACTGCGGTCTGTTCGATCTCCGGCAATAGGTGCTGGTCGCGTGCGAGGTCGGCGATGTGCAGTTGCAGCAGCCCGGCCTGACGGGTGCCGAGCACTTCGCCGGGGCCGCGCAGTTCCAGGTCCTTGCGCGCGATCTCGAAGCCATCGTTGGTTGCGCGCAGTGCGGTAAGGCGTGCCTTGGCATATTGCGAAAGCGGTGCGTGGTACATGAGCACGCAGTGGCTCGCCGTAGCGCCGCGCCCTACGCGTCCGCGCAACTGGTGTAATTGCGCCAGCCCCAGCCGTTCGGCGTTTTCGACAATCATCAGGCTCGCGTTGGGCACGTCCACGCCGACTTCGATCACGGTGGTGGCGACCAGCAGGTCAATTTCACCTTGTTTGAATTTGCGCATGGCCTGCTCTTTCTCTTTTGTCTTCATGCGTCCGTGTATCAGCGCCACGCGCAACTCAGGCAACGCGGCGGTCAGTTGCGCGGCGGTGTCGATGGCGGCCTGGCACTGCAAGGTAGTCGCTCCCGGCATCCTGCCTCCCGCGACACTAGCAGAACCCTTCGCTGGCGCTCTTCCCTGTGCGTCGTCCGATTCCTCGATCAGCGTGCATACCCAGTAGGCCTGCCGTCCCGCGCGGCAGGCGGTGTGTACGCGCTCGACGACGTCGGCGCGGCGCGTGTCGGCGATCACCACCGTTTCCACCGGCGTGCGTCCGGGCGGCAATTCGTCGATCACCGAACTGTCGAGGTCGGCATAGCCCACCATGGCGAGCGTGCGCGGAATGGGCGTGGCGGTCATGATGAGTTGATGCGGATAACGGCCGTGATTAAAACCCTTGGTGCGCAGCGCGAGACGCTGGTGCACGCCGAAGCGATGCTGTTCGTCGATGATGACCAAGCCGAGCCGCGCAAAATTCACGTCCTCCTGAAACAGGGCGTGCGTGCCGATGACGAGCGCGCATTGGCCGGAGGCGATGCGCGTGAGCACTTCTGCGCGCGCCTTGCCTTTGAGTTTGCCGGTGAGCAGCGCGACTTCAAGTTTGAGTGGCGTGAACCAGGCGCGTGTTGTGGCGAGATGCTGTTCGGTGAGCAGTTCGGTCGGCGCCATCAGCGCCACTTGATGGCCGGACTCGATGGCGTGCAGCGCCGCGCACGCGGCGACCAGCGTCTTGCCCGAGCCGACATCACCTTGTACCAGACGCAGCATGGGCATCGCGTGCGCAAGATCGCGGCGGATTTCGCCGATCACGCGCTGTTGCGCGTGCGTGAGGCTAAACGGAAGCTCCGCGAGCAGTGCGGCCATGAGTTTGCCGCGTGCTTCGAGTTCCGGTGCGGTATGCCGTTGCACGCGCTGACGCAGCAGGCGCAGGCTCAAGTGATGCGCGAGCAGTTCCTCGAATGCGAGCCTGCGCTGCGCCGGGTGTGCGCCCTGCTCAATCAGATCGAGCGGCGCATCGGGCGGTGGATAGTGCACATACGCTACGGCCTCGCGCAGCGTGGGGAAACGCAGGCGCGTGAGCACAGCGTCGGGCAGCCATTCGCGCAGTGTGTCCGGGTGGTTACGCAAAAGCTCGAGCGCGCGCTGCGTGAGCGGCCTTATACCCTGCTGGTGCAAACCCTCCGTCGTGGGATAAACCGGCGTCAGGCACTCTTCCACCGCGGTGATGGAGCTCTCCGACACGAGGCGATATTCGGGATGCACCATCTCCAGCCCCGCCTTGCCGAAACGTACCTCGCCGAAACAGCGCACGCGCACTCCGCGCGCAAGTGTCGATTGTTGCGTGGCGTTGAAATGAAAAAAGCGCAGCGTGATGCCGCCGGTGCCGTCATGGAGCTGTGAGAGCAGCATACGTTTGCGGGCGAACTGGACTTGCGTGAGTTGCACCTCGCCCTCGATCACCGCCTCGACGCCGGGGCGCAGCGCGCCGATGGGTGTGATGCGGGTGCGATCCTGATAACGCAGCGGCAGATGGAACAGCAAATCCTGCACGGTGCGGATGTCGAGCCGCGCCAGCCGCTCGGCGAGACGCGGCCCCACGCCCTTGATGTGCGTGACGGGCAGATTATCGAGCGAGTGGAGTTGCAGGGGCGCTAGTCCTAGCCGCCGAGATCCATGACGCCGTCCATCTCGACGCGCGCGCCTCGCGGCAGCGCGGCGACGCCGACCGCCGCGCGCGCCGGGTAAGGCTCCGGGAAATAGCGCGCCATGATCTCGTTCACCAGCGGGAAGTGCGCGAGGTCGGTGAGATAGACATTGAGTTTGACGATGTGGCCGAGATTGCCGCCCGCCGCCTCGGCCACGGCTTTCAAGTTCTCGAACACCTGCGTGATCTCCGCGCTCATGTCGCCCTGCACCAGCTCCATGCTGTGCGGCACCAGCGGAATCTGGCCGGAGAGATACACGGTGTCGCCCACGCGCACCGCCTGCGAATAGGTGCCGATGGCCTTGGGGGCGCTCGCGGTGGTAATAATGGTTTTTTTCATGGCTATCCTCTTACGCGCGCAATGCGCACCACTATCGGCACGGCGCGCAGGCGGCGCATGATGCGCGCGAGGTGGGCGCGGTCGTGCACCGCGATGGTGAAGTTGATGGCGGTGTACATGCCGTCGTGCTCCTCGATACCGACATTTTCAATGTTCGCGCCGCGCTCCGCAATGGCCGCCGCCAGTGTGGCGAGCGCACCGCGCTGATTCGCCACCTCGACGCGGATGTCCACCGCGAATTCGCCCACCACGCCCGGCGCCCACTCCACCTCGATCCACTTCTCCGGATGCTTGCGGAAAATTGTCACGTTCTTGCACGTCTCGGCGTGGATGACGATGCCGCGCCCCGCGCTCACGTAACCGAGAATGCGGTCGCCGGGGATCGGGCGGCAACACTTGGCGTAGGCCACCACCATGCCTTCGGTGCCCTTGATGGCAAGCGGCTGGCCCTCCGCCGCTGCCACCGGCTCCACCCCGGCGCCGCTCTCCGCGGGCGGCACGAGATGGCGCGCGACCAGCAGCGCGGGGCGATTGCCGAGCCCGATATCACCCAGCAGGTCGTCCAGCGATTTGAGCTTGAGTTCGCGCAGCAGGGTTTTGGTGCGTGCCGGAGGTACGTCCGCCAGCTTGCGCGCAAACGTTGCCAGCGCCTGATTCAGCAGGCGGCGGCCAAGATCGACGGACTCGTCGTGTTTGAGATTTTTGAGAAAATGGCGGATGGTGCTGCGCGCCTTCGCGGTGACGACGAAATTGAGCCATGCCGGATTGGGCCGTGCCTGTTTGGCGGTGACGATCTCCACGTACTGGCCGTTCGCCAGCGGCGTGGAGAGCGGCGCCAGGCGGCGGTCGATCTTGACCGCGACGCAGGTGTTGCCGACGTCGGTGTGCACCGCGTAGGCGAAGTCCACCGCCGTCGCGCCGCGCGGCAGCTCCATGATTTTGCCCTTGGGCGTGAACACATAGACCTCGTCCGGGAACAGGTCGATCTTCACGCTCTCCAGGAATTCGAGCGAGTTGCCCGCGTTCATCTGCATTTCGAGCAGGCCGCGCAGCCAGTCGTGCGCGCGCTGCTGCGCGCTGCCGCCCGCGCTGTCGCCGGCCTTGTACAACCAGTGCGCGGCGATGCCGGCCTCGGAGATGCGGTCCATGTCCTGGGTGCGGATCTGCGCCTCAATCGGCACGCCGAACGGCCCGAACAGCGCGGTGTGCAGCGACTGGTAGCCGTTGGCCTTGGGGATGGCGATGTAATCCTTGAACTTGCCCGGCAGCGGCTTGTAGAGATTGTGCATTGCGCCCAGCACGCGGTAGCAGGCGTCCACCGAGTCCACAATGATGCGGAAGGCATAGACATCGGTGACCTCGGAAAAGGACAGATGCTTTTGCAGCATCTTGCGGTACACGCTGTAGATGTGTTTTTCGCGCCCCAGCACCTCGCCGGGGAGTTTTTCCTCGCGCAGCCGCCGCTTGATCGCGTTTTCGATCTTGCGCACGACCTCCTTGCGGTTGCCGCGCGCCTTTTTCACCGCTTCGACAAGGATGCGGTGACGCATCGGATAGAGCGTGGCGAAACCCAGGTCTTCGAGCTCCACGCGCAACTGGTTCATGCCGAGGCGGTTGGCGATGGGCGCGTAGATATCCAGCGTTTCACGCGCGATGCGGCGGCGCTTCTCCGGCGGCATCGCGCCCAGCGTGCGCATGTTGTGCAGGCGGTCGGCGAGCTTCACCAGAATGACGCGGATGTCGCGCACCATGGCGAGCAGCATCTTGCGGAAATTTTCCGCCTGCTCCTCGGCGCGGCTTTCAAACTGGATCTGGGTGAGCTTGCTCACGCCGTCCACCAGCTCCGCGACCTCGGTGCCGAATTCGTGCGCGATCTGTTCCTTGGCGGTGGCGGTGTCCTCGATCACGTCGTGCAGCAGCGCGGCGAGGATGCTGTGGTGGTCCATGCGCATCTCGGCCAGGATGCGCGCGACGGCGAGCGGATGATAAATGTAGGGTTCGCCCGAGAGGCGTTTCTGGCCCTCGTGGGCCTGGGCGCCGAACTCGTAGGCGCGACGGATCTCGGCCACCTGCTTGGGCTTGAGGTAGGTCTCGAGCAGTGCGGTCAGGTCGTCGATGAGGTACATATACCTAGCGCCATAAATCTACTGCGCGGGTTTGATGCGGGTGCGTGCGGTGCTCGGAATCCTCATGTACTTCTACGTACACTCCGGCTCCTCCGCTCCACCGCCCCCGCCTGAAACCCGCTCGCTACGATTTCTGTCACTAGGTAGCCACACTCCGAAGTGGTGCGGACGGTTTAAGCCTCGGGGGTTGGCTCTTCAGGCGCCGCATCGGCGGCGACTGCGGCGACGGGTTCAGCGGGCGGCAGGGGTGCGGGTTCCCGGTCCAGGATGCTGCGGTCGATATGGCCGAGGGCGATCTCGCGCAGCGCCACCACCGTGGCCTTGTCGTTTTCCCACGCCACATGCGCCTGCGCGCCGGTGGCGAGCTGGCGCGCGCGTTTGCTCGCTACCAGCACCAGTTGAAAGCGGTTATCCACATTTTCCAGACAATCTTCTACGGTGACACGTGCCATGGGCGTACTCTTTATAATAGTGAGGTCAATTCAATTTTACTCAACGCGCGGCCCCGGCGCCAGCAAATCCTCAAGTAAATGCTTCAGCCGCACGGCCTGGGTCTCGCGCCGCAGCCGGTATGCATGGACAATCGCCCGCACATCGGCGAGTGCGGTGGTGAAGTCGTCGTTCAACACCAGATAGTCGAATTCGTCGCAGTGGCTGATCTGCTCCACCGCCTCGCGCATGCGCCGGGCGATGACCTCGGCGCTGTCCTGATCGCGCGCGCGCAGGCGCTCTTCGAGCGCGTCATGCGAGGGCGGCAGCAGGAAAATATGCACTGACTCCGGCAACAGGCGACGCATTGCGCGCGCGCCCTGCCAGTCAATGACGAGGACGACATCGATGCCCTGGCTCAAGCGCTCCTCCACCCATCCGCGTCCGGTGCCATAGCGGTTGCCGAACACCGTGGCGTGTTCGAGAAATTCACCTGCGGCGCACATCTCTTCAAACCGCGCCGGACTGATGAAATGGTAGTCCACGCCCTCCCGTTCGCCATGGCGGCGCGCCCGCGTGGTGTAGGAAACCGACATCTGCACGCCGGGCATGGACTCCAGCAGCGCCTGCGCCAGGCTCGATTTGCCGCCGCCGGAGGGCGCGGCGATGATGTAGAGCGTGCCGCGCGCGATGTTGAGTGGTTGCCGGGTCTTCATTCGATATTCTGGATTTGCTCGCGTACCTGTTCGATCAGCACCT
>JAURVQ010000004.1 GCA_030655395.1 Gammaproteobacteria bacterium
GCAGGCCCCGCGCGGCACCAGCGCAGAGAAGGGCCTCGCGCACGATCTCACACCCACCCCGGCGGATGCTGCTCTGTCGCCACAAACCACGCCGCTCATTAATGTTGCGCTGCCTGCAGCCATGGTGACGCCGCCGGTGGCTGCAACTGAGGTGCCATCTCCTTCATCGCTGCCCACCGATGGTAACGGCGCGGCTCGCGTGAGCCCCGACCCGCTGGCTTACGCAGCCGCTTCGAATGCGGGCGGCAATCCAAACGACGCCGCACTGACAACACTCTCCTTGCGCGTACGTGAGGATGCACTCCGCGCCAGCGCTGATGCGCAGGCGGCTGTACCCGCTGATCCGGGTGGTGAAAGCAATGTTCTTGCGAGCGGACTGCTTGCGGCCCCGACCCGTGAAACCGCGGCATCCATGCTGACGTCACAGCGCGAGATCAAGTCCGTGCAGGCGGCGGGAGGCGGCGATGCCGCTTCCATGGCGCCATCCGCTCTGACCACTGCGGCGCATGAGCCGCGCGCAGCGCGCACGGAAACACCGATGCCGATGCAGATATCGCTCCCGCTGCAGGATCCCAACTGGGCGCAGGCCGCGGGTCAGCGCGTGCTGTGGATGATAAAGAACGAGACGCAAAGTGCGGAGCTGCGCATTAATCCGCCCGACCTCGGCCCGGTGGAGCTGCGCGTGACCCTGAACGGCAACGACCAGGCGAGCGTGAGCTTTGCCTCACCCCATGCCGGGGTGCGCGAGGCCCTGGAGGCCGCGTTTCCGCGCCTGCGCGACATGCTGGGCGCCAACGGCCTGGTGCTGGCGGACGTGAATGTATCGGCGCAAACCTTTGCCGAGCAGCGCCAGTCGCCGGATTACCGCAGCGGGGCCTGGCAGGGCCTGCGCGAAGCTAATGCCGACGGGCCGGGCGAGGTTACGCAAGCGCAAGCTCAATCGGTACGTACGGGCACAGGGTTGCTGGATTTGTATGCGTGATGCGGCAAAAAGTAATTCAAGTTTGGCGCGGGTTGGCCGTTATCTTAACCAGCACTACACCCGTTTTGGGACAATCTCAACATAATAAGTGAGGAGTGACATCATGTTTTCGCTTATCAGTCGCACATTTGGCATGAAGCACATGTCGGTACGGTTCAAGATCAACCTGGTGGTGGCGCTGATTTTTGTCAGCGTCGCGGTAACGGCCTCGGTGTATTCCTATCAGAGTGAGCGCCAGCGCACGCTGGAGAATACCATTGAAGAAGTGAAGGGCATGACCACCTTCTACTTTGACAGCCTTAACACCCTGATGCTGGTGGGCGCGATGGATCAGCGCAAGATACTGAAGGACAAGATGATGAGGCGCCCCGGCGTGTTGGAGGCGCGCGTGAATCGCGGCCAGCCGGTAAGCGGCCAGTTCGGCCCGGGTGCCGCCGATGAGGCGGCGGTGGATCAACTCGATCAGCAGGGTCTGCAGGGCAATGAGGTGGTGCATGTGGGGCAGAAGAACGGCGCACGCACCGTCACCGTCGTCACACCCTTCCGTGCCACGAACAATACCCGCGGCGTGGATTGCTTGCAGTGCCATACGGTGCCTTCCGGCAGCGTCAACGGTGCGATTCGCATCACCTATTCGATGGAAGCCATCGATGCCGCCAACCAGCGCAGCATGTTGTATCAAACGGGCGTGCAATCCGTGTTGTTTATACTCGGTCTGGTGGTGATAAGCCTGATTCTGGGCAAGGTCATCATCAAGCCGCTGCAGGCGATGAAAGACCGTCTGAAGGACATCGCGGAGGGTGAGGGTGATCTCACCAAGCAGATGGACGAATCCGCCAATGACGACATGGGCGAGGTCGCGCACTGGTTTAATACCTTTGTCGGCAAACTGCGCAGCGTGGTGGTGGATATCACCGGCTTCACGTCGCAACTGACCTCCGCCGCCGAAGAGATGAGCGCGGTAACGGAGCAGACGAGTCAGGGCGTAAAGAAGCAGCAGTCGGAGACCGATCAGGTCGCCACGGCGATGAACGAGATGTCGGCGACGGTGCAGGAAGTGGCGCGCAACGCCTCCTCGGCAGCCTCGGCGGCACATCAGGCGGATCAGGAAGCCGCCACCGGCAAGAAAGTGGTGGCCCAGACCATCGAGGCCATCGACAGCCTGGCCGAAGGCGTGGCCAAGGCGGGCGAAGTGATCCAGAAGCTGGAGCAGGACAGCACCAGCATCGGCGTAGTGCTGGACGTGATCAAAGGCATCGCCGAGCAGACCAACCTGCTGGCGCTCAACGCCGCGATAGAGGCCGCACGCGCCGGCGAACAGGGCAGAGGATTCGCAGTGGTGGCGGACGAAGTACGCACCCTGGCGCAGCGCACGCAGCAGTCCACCCAGGAAATCCGGCAGATGATCGAACAGCTCCAGACCGGCGCCAAGAATGCGGTGCAGGCGATGGCGCAGGGCAAGGGCCAGGCGCAGATGAGCGTGGAGCAGGCGGCGAAGGCGGGGATATCGCTGGAGTCGATCACGCAGGTGGCGGCGAACATCAGCGACATGAACACGCAGATCGCGAGCGCGGCGGAAGAGCAGAGCAAGGTGGCCGAAGAGATCAACCGCAATATCGTCAACATCAGTCAGGTGGCGAGGCAGACAGCGGCGGATTCTCTGCGGGCGGCCTCGTCCAACGAGAATTTCGCACGGCTCACCATACAGCTTCAGTCCCTGGTGGGGCATTTCAAGGTATAGCAGCATCAATGCAGCATAGAGTCTGCGAGGGAGAGCGTATATGCGGTGGTTTTACAATCTGGGCATGGCCAAAAAACTGGCCGTTGCGTTCGGGCTGGTCGGGGTTGTCATCATCGGCATGGGGATATATTCCGTCGGTGCGCTGGGCAAGGTGAATGGTATCGCGACGGAGATGGAGGCCAACTGGCTGCCCAGCACGCGCCTGACCAGCGACATGAATACCAATACTTCTGATTATCGCATCGCCGAGTTGCAGCACATCCTTTCTCTCACGCCGGAAGAAATGGCCGGCTGGGAAAAGGCCATGACTGCCACGCTGGCCGGTCTGAACAAAAATCAGGGCGTCTATGAGCCGCTCATCTCATCGACTGAGGAGCGTGCGTTGTATGAGGGCTTCAGGCAGGCCTGGGCCGCCTACATGGCGGAGCATGAAAAGATTGCTCAGTTATCGCGTGAGAACAAAAACGAAGAAGCCAAGGCGCTGATACGCGGCGAGTCGCAGAAAAGATTCGATGAGGCCAGTAACCGCCTCATAGAGCTTGCGAACCTCAATATGCAGGGCGCGACAGCGGCAAGCCGGCACGGAGATGATATCTATGGCGCAGCGCGCCTGAATACAGTAGTCGCAATAGTGTGCGCTGTTGTACTGGTGATGTTTATGGCAGGCTTTATTGCCCGTGTCGTGAGCAGGCCGCTCCAGCTGCTGGTGCGCCAGGTGGAGGCGATTGCCGGGGGTGATTTGTCCGTCAAAGTCAAACAGCAGAGCCAGGATGAAATCGGTGTGCTGTTCGGTGCATTTGGCAGGATGATCGAAGGGCTGCGTGGCATGATGGGCCAGGTGTCCGGTTCCGCATCGCAACTGGCCGCCGCCGCCGAAGAGATGAGCGCGGTAACGGAGCAGACGAGCCAGGGCGTAAAGAAACAGCAGTCGGAGACCGATCAAGTCGCCACCGCGATGAACGAGATGTCGGCGACGGTGCAGGAAGTGGCGCGCAACGCCTCCTCAGCAGCCTCGGCGGCACATCAGGCGGATCAGGAAGCCGCCACCGGCAAGAAGGTGGTGGCCCAGACCATCGAGGCCATCGACAGCCTGGCGGAAGGCGTGGCCAAGGCGGGCGAAGTGATCCAGAAGCTGGAGCAGGACAGCACCAGCATCGGCGTCGTGCTGGACGTGATCAAAGGCATTGCCGAGCAGACCAACCTGCTGGCGCTGAACGCCGCCATTGAGGCGGCGCGTGCCGGCGAGCAGGGTAGAGGATTCGCGGTGGTGGCGGACGAAGTGCGCACCCTGGCGCAGCGCACCCAGCAGTCCACCCAGGAAATCCGGCAGATGATCGAGCAGCTCCAGACCGG
>JAURVQ010000065.1 GCA_030655395.1 Gammaproteobacteria bacterium
GAACTGGTTATGCCCGGCGACAACGTCAAGATGACCATCGCCCTGATCGCCCCGATTGCGATGGAAGAGGGTCTGCGTTTTGCGATCCGCGAAGGCGGACGCACCGTGGGCGCGGGTGTGGTGGCGAAGATACTTGAATAACTACAGAGGAAAGAGAAAAGACACAAGAGAAAAGTAAGGCCCTTTTCTCTTTTCACTTGTATCTTGTATCTGTTTTTTTAACAGGCCAGTAGCTCAATTGGCAGAGCGGCGGTCTCCAAAACCGCAGGTTGGGGGTTCGATTCCCTCCTGGCCTGCCAATTAGGGCTGGTGGTACATGGACGATCAGGGAAGGCATGGCGGATAAGGCAAAGTTGTTGTTGGCGATCACCCTCATGGTGCTCGCCGTGGGCGCGTTCTACTACTACAGTGGACAGCCTACGCTGGTGCGCGTGCTGGGCCTGCTGGTTGCGGCGGGCGTGGCGGTCGCGATTGCGGCGCAAACCGGGGTGGGTCATACCACGCTCGGTTTTCTGCTCGATGCCCGTACCGAGGTGCGCAAGGTGGTCTGGCCGACGCGCCGCGAGACCATGCAGACCACGCTGGTGGTGATCGTGGTGGTGATTGTGGTGGCCATCCTGTTGTGGCTGCTGGATATGCTGGTGTTATGGGCAGTGAAACTGCTGACAGGTCAGGGAGGCTAGACGATGGCGCTGCGCTGGTATGTGGTGCATGCCTATTCCGGATTCGAGAATCTGGTGGTGAATTCACTCAAGGACCGCATCGCACGTAGCGGGTTGCAGGACAAGTTCGGTGAGATACTGGTGCCCACCGAAGAAGTGGTGGAGATGCGTGAGGGGCAAAAGCGCAAGAGCGACCGCAAGTTTTTCCCCGGCTATGTGCTGGTGCAGATGGAAATGGACGACGCCACCTGGCACCTGGTCAAGGATGTGCCGAAGGTGATGGGCTTTATCGGCGGCACCAGCGACAAGCCTGCGCCGATCACGGAGAAAGAAGCGCAGACGATTTTACAGCGCGTACACGAAGGCGTGGACAAGCCGCGTCCCAAGGTGCTGTTTGAGCCGGGCGAGGTGGTGCGCGTGACCGACGGGCCGTTTAATGATTTCAACGGCGTGGTAGAGGAAGTCAATTACGAGAAGAACCGTCTGCGGGTGGCAGTGCTGATCTTCGGGCGCTCAACACCGGTGGAGCTGGAGTTTAGTCAGGTAGAGAAAGGCTAAAAAGCAGAGAAAAGAGGCAAGAGAAAAGAGCAAAGCTAAAAAAGTTTTCCTTTTCTCTTTTCACTTTATCTCTTGTATCTGTGTTTAACAGGGGAGCCGCAAGGCGCTTGCACCCATTTTAGGAGTAATTTATGGCAAAGAAAATCGAGGCCTACATTAAGTTGCAGGTCAAGGCCGGTCAGGCCAATCCCAGTCCGCCGGTAGGCCCTGCGCTCGGTCAGCGTGGCGTGAACATCATGGAATTCTGCAAGGCCTTCAACGCGCAGACACAGGGCGTCGAGGCGGGCCTGCCGCTCCCGGTGGTCATCACCGTGTACAGCGACCGCAGCTTCACCTTTATCACCAAGACACCGCCGGCCTCGATTCTGCTCAAGAAGGCCGCCGGTATCACCAGCGGCAGCAAGACGCCGAACAGTGTCAAGGTGGGCAAGGTGACGCGCGCGCAGCTTGAGCAGATCGCGAAGACCAAGATGCCTGACCTGACCGCCGCCGATATGGACGCCGCAGTGCGCACCCTGGCGGGCAGCGCGCGCAGCATGGGCCTGGATACGGAGATCTGACATGGCAAAACTCACGAAACGCGCCAAGGCCATCGCAGGAAAAATCACCCCGGGCAAGCAGTATGCCGTTGACGAAGCGCTGCGCCTGATCAAGGAGTGCGCCACCGCCAAATTCAATGAAGCCATTGATGTGAGCATCAATCTCGGCATCGACACACGCAAGTCCGACCAGACCGTGCGCGGCGCCAGTGTGCTGCCCCACGGCATCGGCAAGTCGGTGCGCGTCGCGGTATTCGCGCAGGGCGCCAATGCCGATGCCGCCAAGGCCGCAGGTGCCGACCTCGTCGGATTTGAGGATCTCGCCGAATCCATCAAGGGCGGCAAGATGGATTTCGATGTGCTCATCGCCAGCCCCGACGCCATGCGTCTGGTGGGCCAGTTGGGCCAGATTCTCGGCCCGCGCGGCCTGATGCCCAACCCCAAGGTGGGCACGGTGACCACGGATGTGGCGGGCGCGGTGAAGAATGCCAAGGCGGGCCAGGTGCGTTATCGCGCCGACAAGGCCGGTATTCTGCATTGCACCATCGGCAAGACCTCGTTTGAGGTGACTGCGGTGCGCGAGAACCTGATCGCGTTGCTCGCCGAAGTGCAGAAGTCCAAGCCCAGCACTGCGAAAGGTATTTATCTCAAGAAGATCACTCTCTCCAGCACCATGGGGCCGGGGATAGTGCTGGACCAGTCGAGTCTGGCGATATAGGAATTTTGTCGCGTGGTGTAACGCCGCGTCGTCAAAGACCGCAGGTACGTTAGCAGCTCGAACGTTTAATTTCCTGCGCAGACGGTGGTGCCTCAGAAACAGGATGAGGGTCGCCGTGGGTGGATGTTCGCAAGAGCATCTGGTGTGACCACATAATCTGGGAGGAGAGACTATCCCGTGACACTACGTATAGAAGACAAGAAGCGCATTGTGACCGAGGTGGCGGCCGTTGCGGCCAGCGCCAAGTCGGTGGTGGCGGCGGAGTATCGTGGCCTCACCGTCGAGCAGTTGACAGCACTGCGCATGGGTGCACGCAAGAGTGGCGTGTATCTGCGCGTAGTGCGCAACACGCTGGCGCGCCGCGCGATGGAAGGCACCGAGTTCGCCTGCCTGCAGGAAGCGTTGGTAGGGCCCTTGCTGCTCGCGTTCTCGCGCGAAGAGCCGGGTGCTGCTCCCAAGCTCATAAGCGAGTTCGCCAAGTTGAACGAGCGGCTGATCGTCAAGGCCGGCGCGTACAACGGCAAGCTCATGCTGCCTGCGGATCTGGCCAAGCTCGCCAAACTGCCGACACGCGATCAGGCGATCAGCCTGCTGATGGCGGTGATGAAGGCCCCGGTCGGCAAGCTCGCGCGCACGCTCGCTGCGGTACGCGATTTGAAACAGTCGCAAGTAGCGAGTGGCTAGTAGCGAGTAACCCCCACTAAACCATTTATTTTATTTTTATATCGCTAGCCACTAGCAACTAGTAACTAGCAACTGACTTTATAGGAGTAGACCCATGGCTGTTACCAAAGAAGACATTCTGGAAGGCGTTAGCAAGATGACCGTAATGGAGATTGTCGATCTGATCTCCGCGATGGAAGAGAAGTTTGGTGTGACCGCCGCCGTCGCCGCTGCCGGCCCCGCCGCGGGCGGTGCTGCCGCTGCGGAAGAGCAGACGGAATTCACCGTCACCATGACCAAGTTCGGCGAGAACAAGGTCGGCGTCATCAAGGTGATCCGCACCATCACCGGGCTCGGCCTCAAAGAGGCGAAGGACCTGGTCGAGGGCGCACCCTCCGTGGTCAAGGAAGGCATACCCAAGAAGGATGCCGAAGACATCAAGAAGCAGTTGGAAGAAGCGGGCGCCACCGTCGAGATCAAGTAATCTCAGAGCACGCCCAACGCTGCCGGGCCTCACGGGTCCGGCAGCCGCTGTCAGAAGATGGCGGGTGACCTTTTGGTCACCCGCCTGTTCGCGTCTCCGTCGGCATGGCGTGAGACCGCTGTTCGCCATTTTGTTGCACTGATGAGGAATTAATGATGGCCTATTCATTCACCGAGAAAAAACGCATACGTAAAGACTTCGGCAAGCGCCCCAGCATCTTGCCGGTGCCTTACCTGCTGTCGATGCAGATCGGCTCCTATGTGGAGTTTCTGCAGGCGGATATCGCGCCGGAAGCGCGTGCCGACCAGGGTCTCCATGCAGCGTTGAAATCGGTGTTCCCCATCACCAGTTATTCCGGCAATGCGGCGCTCGAGTATGTGAGCTATCGCCTGGGCCAGCCGGTATTTGACGTCAAGGAATGTCAGCAGCGCGGTACCACGTATGCAGCACCGCTGCGTGTCAAGGTGCGCCTTATGATCTACGACAGGGACGCAGCGCCGGGCACCACCGTGGTGAAGGACATCAAGGAACAAGAGGTATACATGGGCGAGATTCCGCTCATGTCGGAGAACGGCACCTTCATCATCAACGGCACCGAGCGCGTCATCGTCTCGCAATTGCACCGTTCACCCGGCGTGTTCTTTGAGCACGACAAGGGCAAGACGCATTCCTCGGGCAAGCTGCTGTTCTCGGCGCGCATCATCCCCTACCGCGGGTCGTGGCTGGATTTCGAATTCGATCCCAAAGACGCCATCTACGTGCGCATCGACCGCCGCCGCAAGCTGCCGGCCTCGGTGCTGTTGCGCGCGCTTGATTACACCAACGAGCAGATGATCGATATGTTCTTCGAGACCAACAGCTTCAAGCTGGAGAAGGAGCATATCCGGCTCGAACTGGTGCCCGCGCGTATGCGCGGCGAGACCCTGTCGTTCGATGTGCGCGATGCCAAGGGCAAGGTGCTTATTGAAGAGGGGCGCCGCGTTACCGCGCGCCACATTCGCGAAGTGGAAAAGGCGGGGCTCAAGTGGCTCGACGTGCCGCAGGACTATCTGGTCGGCAAGGTGCTCGCGCATACCCTGGTCGACAAGGCGACCGGCGAAGTGCTGGGCAACGCCAACGACGAGATGACGGCCGAGATGGTCGAGAAGATCGTCAAGACAGGCGTGAAGGAAATCAAAACGCTGTTCACCAATGACCTGGATCGGGGTCCCTACATGTCCGATACGCTGCGCATCGACAGCACGCGCAGCGCGCTTGAGGCGCAGATCGAAATTTACCGCATGATGCGCCCGGGCGAACCGCCCAACAAGGATGCCGCGCAGGCGCTGTTTACCAACCTGTTTTTCAGTCCCGAGCGCTACGACCTCTCGGCGGTCGGCCGCATGAAGTTCAACGCCCGCGTTGGACGCAGCGAGATCGAGGGCGAAGGCATCCTGTCACGGCAGGACATCATTGATGTGCTCAAGGTGCTGATCAATATCAAGAACGGCACGGGCGGTGTGGACGACATCGATCACCTCGGCAACCGGCGCGTGCGCTGCGTGGGCGAGATGGTGGAAAACCAGTTCCGCATCGGTCTGGTGCGCGTCGAACGCGCGGTGAAGGAGCGTCTGAGCCTCGCCGAAACCGACAACCTCACGCCGCAGGAACTCATCAACGCCAAGCCGGTAGCGGCAGCGGTGAAGGAGTTTTTCGGTTCGAGCCAGTTGTCGCAGTTCATGGATCAGAACAATCCGCTGTCCGAAATCACGCACAAGCGCCGCGTCTCGGCGCTTGGGCCGGGTGGCCTTACGCGCGAGCGCGCGGGTTTCGAAGTGCGCGACGTGCACCCCACGCATTACGGGCGCGTGTGCCCGATCGAGACGCCGGAAGGTCCGAACATCGGCCTCATCAACTCGCTCGCGGTGTATGCGCGCGTGAATGATTACGGTTTCCTGGAGACACCGTATCGCAAAGTGGAAAACTCCCGCGCCACCGACCGCATCGATTACATGTCGGCGATCGAGGAGGGCCGCTATGTGATTGCACAGGCCAACGCCACGATGGACGAAAAGGGGCGTCTGATCGACGAACTGGTGTCGTGCCGGCACGACAATGAATTTACCCTGGTCACGCCGGATCGCGTGAATTACATCGACGTATCGCCGCGCCAGATTGTATCGGTCGCAGCGGCCCTGATTCCGTTCCTGGAACACGATGACGCCAACCGTGCGCTCATGGGTTCCAACATGCAACGCCAGGCGGTACCGACGCTGAAGGCGGAAAAGCCACTGGTCGGCACCGGCATCGAGCGCGCCGTGGCCATCGACTCCGGCGTCACCGTGGTGGCGCGGCGTGGCGGGCGAGTGGACTCGGTCGATGCCGGACGCATCGTGGTGCGCGTCAACGACGATGAGGCCGCTGCGGGTGAAAAGGGCGTGGACATCTACAATCTCACCAAGTACACGCGCTCCAATCAGAACACCTGCATCAACCAGCGTCCGCTGGTGAATATCGGCGACGTGATTGCACGCGGAGACGTATTGGCCGATGGCCCGTCCACCGACAATGGCGAGCTCGCTCTGGGGCAGAACGTGCTGATCGCCTTCATGCCCTGGCACGGCTACAACTTTGAAGACTCGATCCTGATTTCCGAGCGTCTGGTGGAGGAAGAGCGCTTTACCACCATTCATATCGAAGAGCTTACCTGTGTCGCGCGCGACACCAAGCTCGGGCCGGAGGAAATCACCGCCGATATCCCGAACGTGAGCGAAGGCGCGCTCGCCAAGCTGGATGAGTCCGGCATCGTGTACATCGGCGCCGAGGTGAGGACGGGCGACATCCTGGTGGGCAAGGTTACGCCCAAGGGTGAGACGCAGCTCACGCCGGAAGAGCGCCTGCTGCGCGCGATCTTCGGCGAAAAGGCCTCGGACGTGAAAGACACCGGCCTGCGCGTGCCCTCCGGCATGGTCGGCACGGTGATCGACGTGCATCTGTTTACGCGCGACGGCGTGGAAAAAGACGAGCGTGCGCGCCAGATCGAAAGCGCCGAACTCGCCAAGTTCAAGAAAGACCTGCGCGATCAGTCGCGCATCATGGAAGATGACTTGTACCAGCGCGTGGAAGGCATGCTGCTGAACAAGACCGCGCAAGGCGGCCCCAAAGGGCTGAAGAGCGGCGCCAAGATCACCAAGGCCTACCTCGCCGAGGTGCCGCACGAGAAGTGGTTCGAGATCCGGTTGCGCGACGAGGATGCCAACCTGCAGCTCGAACGCATGAGCGAGCAACTCAAGCAGCAGCGCAAGGATTCCGACGCCAAACACGAAGAGAAACGCGCCAAGCTCGCCGCCGGCGATGAACTCGCCCCCGGTGTGCTGAAGATGGTGAAGGTATACCTGGCGGTGAAGCGCCGCATTCAGCCCGGCGACAAGATGGCGGGCCGTCACGGTAACAAGGGCGTGGTGTCGATGATTGTGCCGGTAGAGGACATGCCTTATATGGCCGACGGTACGCCGATCGATATCGTGCTGAATCCGCTGGGTGTGCCTTCGCGCATGAACGTGGGTCAGGTGCTCGAAGTGCATCTGGGCTGGGCCGCGAAAGGCCTCGGTCTCAAGATCGGACGCATGCTGGATGCGCAAAACGAGGCCAGGGACATGCGCAAGTTTCTGGACAAGGTATACAACACCAGCGGCAAGAAGGAAGACCTCAAGTCACTCAACGACGAAGAGATATTGGCCCTGTCGCATAACCTGCGCGCCGGCGTGCCCACTGCAACACCGGTATTCGACGGCGCGACCGAGGCGGAGATCAAGCACATGCTCGCGCTGGCCGATCTGCCGGAGAGCGGCCAGACCACGCTCTACGACGGACGCAGCGGTGAAGCCTTTGCGCGCCCGATCACGGTGGGCTACATGTACATGTTGAAGCTCAACCATCTGGTGGACGACAAGATGCACGCACGCTCCACCGGTCCGTACAGCCTGGTCACGCAGCAACCGCTCGGCGGCAAGGCGCAGTTCGGTGGGCAGCGCTTCGGCGAGATGGAAGTGTGGGCGCTGGAGGCCTACGGCGCGGCTTACACCTTGCAGGAGATGCTCACGGTGAAGTCCGACGACGTTGCGGGCCGCACCAAGATGTACAAGAACATCGTCGATGGCGATCACCGAATGGAACCGAGCATGCCGGAGTCGTTTAACGTGCTGACCAAGGAAATCCGTTCATTGGCCATTGATATCGAGCTGGAGCAAAGATGACCTTCACCCCTTCCTTCCCGTAAATATACAGGAAGGAACATTTCTCCTCTCCCATTAGGAGAGCCACGGTGATGGTGCATAGAGTTTAGGAGACAGACGATGAAAGATTTACTGAATATGTTCAAGCAGCAGAACGTCGCGGAAGAGTTCGATGCCATCCGTATCGGGCTGGCGTCGCCGGAGAAGATACGCTCATGGTCCTACGGCGAAGTGAAGAAGCCGGAGACCATCAACTACCGCACCTTCAAGCCGGAGCGTGATGGCCTGTTCTGCGCCAAGATTTTCGGACCGATCAAGGACTACGAGTGCCTGTGCGGCAAGTACAAGCGGATGAAGTACAAGGGCGT
>JAURVQ010000020.1 GCA_030655395.1 Gammaproteobacteria bacterium
CCGGTATGGGTGCGGATGGACGTGAAGGCGCGCGTCTGCTCAAGCGCGGAGGTTCATCGGTGTGGGCGCAGGACGAGCAAAGCTGCGTGGTGTATGGCATGCCGCTCGCCGTGGTCGAGGCCGGGCTCGCGGATCAGATACTGCCGTTAAGCGAGATCGGCACATGTCTTATGCGGCAGGGTTACTCATGAGTCCATTATTAAGGCGACACTCTCCAATACGTCCCCGCCCCTTGTTTAGGGGGCGGGACAGGGTGGGGGTAGGATTAATAGGGCTTTTACTCAGGAGACACCCGTCGGCAGTGTTTCCTTACTTTGTGTCTCCTGAGTAGACGATGGATATCCTGAGTATCATCGGACTGGTGCTGGCATTTGGCTCCATCCTCGGCGGCCAGGTGCTCGAAGGCGGCCATATCGGCAGCATCATGAATGCCACCGCGATGCTCATCGTGGCTGGCGGAACCTACGGCGCCATCATGTTGCAGACGCCGCTGCCCACCTTCATACACTCGCTCAAGATCGCAAAATGGGTATTTTTGCCGCCCAAACTCGCGGCGCACGAGGCCATCGAAAAAATTGTCAGCTGGAGCAACATCGCGCGCAAGGAAGGATTGCTCGGCCTGGAGTCGGTAACAGAAACCGAGTCCGACCTGTTCGCGCGCAAGGGATTGCAGCTCCTCGTGGACGGCAGTGAGCCGGAGGTGATACGCGCCATACTCGAAGTCGAACTGGATGCGCGTGAGCATCATGACTTGCAGGCGGCAAAGGTGTACGAGGGAATGGGCGGCTATGCCCCCACCATCGGTATCATCGGCGCGGTGATGGGCCTGATTCATGTCATGGGGAATCTGGCGGATCCGTCCGCGCTGGGTGCGGGCATCGCGGTGGCGTTCGTGGCGACGATTTACGGCGTGGCACTGGCCAATCTTTTTTTTCTGCCCTTCGCCGCCAAACTGAAAAGCCTGATTCATGACCAGACACAGTTTCGCACCATGATCGTGGAAGGCATCATCTCTATCGCGCAGGGCGAGAACCCGCGCAACATCGAAACCAAATTGCAGGGGTATATTCATTAACGACAGAGAAAAGATACAAGATAAAAGAGGAGTTTTTATTACTTTTCTCTTGTATCTTTTCTCTTGTATCTGCTTCCATTATGGCCCGCAAACAAAAGCATGAGGAACACGTCAATCATGAGCGCTGGCTGGTGTCCTATGCCGATTTCATTACGCTGTTGTTCGCGTTTTTCGTGGTGATGTACGCCGTCTCATCGCTCAATACGGGCAAATACCGCGTGTTGTCGGACTCGCTGGTAGCGGCGTTTCGCGTCGAGCCGAAGACCCTCGATCCGATCCAGTTCGGGGGGCCCTCGAAGTCACCTCAGCCCCCGAATCAAAACACCATGAAAAAGCCCACTGTGCTGTTGCCGTTCAAGCCGCCGTTTCCGCGTACGCCGGTCGAGGTCAAGGAGGAGCAGGCACAGGATAAACAGATACGGCTCTATGATGAGAGCGCCACGGACAAGAAGGCGCCGATGGACAAGGAGCTCTCCGCACCGCAGGGTAAGGCGCCCAAGGATGCCGCCGTGCCCGAACCCATGCAGCAGATCGCTGATGAGATCGAGCGCGCACTTGCCGCGCTGGTGCAGCGGCAGCAGGTCAGTGTGCAGCGTGAGCAGTACCGGCTGGAAATCGAGATTAACGAAAACGTACTGTTCGGCAGCGGACGCGCGCGGCTGGAGCCGCAGGCGTTGCCGGTGATCGGTAAAATCGCCGACATCCTCAAGCCGTTTGCGAATACGGTTCACGTCGAAGGCTTCACCGACAACGTGCCGATCAAAACGCTGGCGTTCCCGTCCAACTGGGAGCTGTCGGCGGCGCGTGCCGCGAGCGTGGCACACCTCCTGGCCGAGGAAGGCATTGAAGCAGCCCGCCTCGCAGCGATCGGCTACGGCGAACAGCGTCCGATAGCGGACAACATAACGGCGGAAGGGCGCCAGAAGAACCGCCGCATCGTCCTGGTGGTGCTCGCCGATGAGGCTACGCTGCAGCGTCTGGAGGCGGAAAGGCCGGGCATCAGCCGCGAGCGGACTGTTGCGCAGGAAATACAGCAAGCGCCACCTGCCCCCGTTGCCGGTGAATTCACTATTGCGTCTCCGCCTGCGCCGCTGGAAGAAGCTGCTCATGCTGTGCCGGCGCCATTCGTGCCGCCTGCGCCTGACATGCCGTTGTTGCAGGACACGATTTCCGTACCGGCTGCGCCGGTAAGCCCGGCGCCTGCGGCAGAGCCTGAGCCTGTGGTAGTACCGGCGACTACGCCCGCACCGTCAGCGCAACCCGCCACGCCCAGGGCCACGGCATTTTCACCCATTGCAGCACCCATACGCCTGTTTTCACCCATCGCGGTGCCGCCGCTCATGGGCGCACCGCCGGCGTTTACGCCGGCGGTGCGCGCGCCGGGCAGCATGACTTCGCCTGTGCCACCCCCTCCTGTCAGCGCGGCGGCCATGCCGCCAGTGCAGGAAATAACGCCTGCTGCACCAGTATCCGCACCGCCCGTTGTCAGCGCGCCGGCTACGCCGTCGCTGCAGGAAGTGATGACTGCTGCACCACCTGTGGCGGTAATCCATGCGCCCGCGGCGCCCGTGCCCGCGCCTGCGAAAGTTGCGCCGCCGCCGGCGGCAGCGAAACCCGTTGCACCTCAGCCTGCGGGATTCGCGCCCATTGCGCCGCCCATTCGCCTGTTTGCGCCGCTCGCAATTCCACCGGCGCTTACGTCAGCCACGCGCGCGCCGGGTAATGCCCCCGCGCCGGGAGGCAAGCGATGAAGGTGTGGGCGGTGGCGAATCAGAAGGGCGGCGTCGGCAAGACCACCACGGCGGTTACGCTCGGCGGGCTGCTGGCGCGGGGCGGCCACAGCACGCTGCTCGTCGATATGGATCCGCACGGTTCGCTGACCAGTTATTTCGGGCAGGATCCCGAGTCGAACGTAAAAAATCTTTACACACTTTTCCAGCGGCGCGGAATGATCGAGACGCGTGAGCTGGTCAGCCGCACTGCATTTAATCGTCTCTGGCTGCTGCCGGCGTCCACTGCGCTCGCTACGCTGGATCGGCAGTCCGGTGCGCAGGACGGCATGGGTCTCGTGCTGGCGCGCGCACTCGCACAAGTATCGCCTCTGTTTGATTATGTCTTGCTCGATTGTCCGCCGGTGCTGGGCGTGTTGATGGTGAATGCGCTTGCCGCGTGCGATCACCTGCTCATTCCGGTGCAGACCGAATTTCTGGCGCTCAAGGGGCTGGAGCGCATGCTCTCGACACTCGGCATGATCACGCGCGCACGCAAGGCGCCGCTGGCGTACACCATCGTGCCGACCTTGTTTGACCGCCGCACGCGCGCCGCGCACGAAAGCCTGCGCGCATTGCGCGAGCGCTATCCCGCCCTGTGCTGGAGCGGCGAGATTCCGGTGGACACGCAATTGCGCGAGGCCAGCTACAGGAATGTGCCGCTGCCGCTCTACCTGCCCGATGCGCGCGCGTGTGTGGCCTATGGCGCGCTGCTCGACATGCTGCTGTGCACGTATGACATGACAATACAGAGGAAGGCGGGATGACGCTGCCTGTGACCTCCGTAACGCAGGGCACGCCACCGGCGCTGGTGGATCAGTCGCTGGCGCTGGGCGTCTATCTGGAATCGCTGCTGTGCGAGTCGCCGCAGGCAGTCATGCACAGCGCCGGCCACAGCGTCCGCGCGCCGGTCAGTACTGTTGCCGATCCGTCGCCCGTGATCACGGCGGCGCCAGCCCCACCTTT
>JAURVQ010000023.1 GCA_030655395.1 Gammaproteobacteria bacterium
AGAGCTCCTTGAGCGCATATTCTCTGACTTGGGCGCGTGAATGGGTGTGTTCAGCGCGGGGGATGATATGGGGCGTAATAATAGTTGTCCTGTCGATGCGGAAGTCGCTTGAGCGTGCGGTGGCTTCGCGTATAATACCACGCTCTGCACTCAGCCAACCCGGCTATCCACGCTCCCTTCGTCTAGCGGTCCAGGACACTGCCCTCTCACGGCGGTAACAGGGGTTCGAACCCCCTAGGGAGCGCCATCTTTACGATCTGCGCAAGGCGCGACCAGTACGGCCTGCTCAGCAGCACCAGCGCCAGCAGCAAAAACCATGCTGACGGAAACAATGCGCAAAACAGCGGGCTCAGATTGTAAACCAGGCCCACATGGGAAAATATCTGGTTGAACAGGTGAAAGCCGACGCCCATCAGGCTGCCCACCAGCACCCGTTGCCCCATGCCCACCGAACGCGGTGAGCCGAATACAAACGGAATGGCCAGAAACACCATCACGCCGGTCGTGAACGGCGCGACCAGTTTATTCCACAGCGCGATCTCGTAGCGCTGCGTGCTCTGCCCGTTGTCACGCAGATAGCCGAGATATTTGTATAAATCCCAACTGGACAAACTCTCGGGCTTCACCAACACGACGCTTACCAGATCGGCGCTGAGCAGCGAATTCCATTGCGCGCGCGCAAGCTGCCGCGTGACCACGCCCGACGGCTTCACCTCGCTCTGCACGATGTCTTCCAGCAGCCATTGCTCGCCCTCACGGCGCGCCTTGGCCGCATGCGTGGCCACACGCAGTTGATGCTTGTCGTCAAACTCGTAAATATAGATATCACTGAACAAGCCGCCCGGCAATAGCGTGCGGATATTGATGAAGGTGCGTTCGTCACGTGTCCAGAAGCCATAGCGGGTATCGAGCGCAATCTGGGATGTCAGCGCCATCGAACGCAGGCTCTGCGCGTATTGCTCGCTCTTCGGTGCGACCAGCTCGCCGATCAACATCACCGCCAGCATCATCATCGCGCCCACCTTCATTATCGACAGCATCAGGCGAGTGAGTGAAACGCCCGCGGCGCGCATCACGGTAAGCTCGCTGCCGGCAGCAAGCCAGCCCAGGCCCAGCATGCTCCCCAGCAATGCGGCGAGCGGAAATATCTCATAGACGCGGCGCGGCTGGGTCAGGGCCACATATTGCACCGCGCGCAGCACATTGTAGTTGCCCTTGCCGACATCGTTCAGATTGTTCACAAAATCAATAAAGAAAAACAGCGCCAGCAGCACCAGCATGACGAGCATCGTTCCGGTGACGACGGCGGTGCCAATGTAACGATCCAGTATTTTCATGGCGACTGAGGTTTAATTTTTACGGCATGTGCTGACCAGCGCAGCCACAGCACCCACCTCAGACCGGCTTGCTGCAGAAAGAGCACGGCAATCACCATCAGCGCGATGGCGTGCACCCACCACATGCCGACCATGGGTGCCACCACGCCATTATCGATCCATGCGCGCGCCACTCCCATCATGTTGTTGTAAATGAGGTAGGCCAGCAAGGCCACGAACAATTTTGCATATTTGCCCTCGCGCGGCGAGGTGCGTGCCATCATCACACCGAGCATGCCGAACATGATCACCGACACCGGCATGGAGATGCGCCAGTGCAATTCGGCGCTGGAGCTTGCATCGACGGCACGCCACAAGGCCCATGTGGACTTGGCGTCACGCTCCTCTGCTGCCGGAGCGGGTGCTTTTTCGTGGATGCGGAACGAATACTTCTCATAGTTGACGACTTTGTAGTTTGCCTTGCCGGGCTCACCCTGGTAGCGATTGCCGTTTTCCAGCACAATGAACTGGTCGCCGCTTGCGGCGTCCGTCTGCCGTTTCCCGCTGTGCGCAGCAATGATGTCCAGCGTATCCGCCTCGCGGGTTTGAATGAAGACGTTTTGCATGGTGCTCTGATCGGCGGAGAGGCTCTCCACATACAGGATATGATCGCCCTTGCGCGACTCCTTGAAGCTGCCCGGTATGATGCTGGTGATTTCAGAGGCCGTCTCGGCCAAGTGGGTCATCTGGTTGCTGCGTCCGGCAGCCCACGGGGCGACAACCAGAGACAGTGCCGCCACTACTGCGGCCAGGCCCAGGGAAAAGCGCAGCAGCGTCTTCAACACCGCACCGGTTCCCGCTCCGCATGCCGTGAACGCGATCATCTCGCTGTCCTTGTGCATGCGCCCGAGCGCCAGCAGCGTCGCGATAAAAAAGGAAAGCGGCAGGATGAGCACCAGGGCAATCAGCGACTTGAGTGCGAGCAGATTGAGTATGACATTGCTCGACATATTGCCCGCCGCCGCCTCGGCCAGATAACGCACAAAACGGTCGCTCAGAAAGATCAGCAGCAGCACGGGCGTCACGCCCAGCATGCTGTCCACCACCTCTCTCATCAAATAGCGTTCAAATATCCGCACGATCACACAACCACAGGCAATCCAGGGCTGAAAATAAACACCGCTTCAAGTAAACTTGACACCTTGATCCCATACCCCGATCTTTCAGGAGTCCGCATGAAATTCAGCATCACCACCACGCCGCCGGAAAAGCTGCGCTCAGACTGCGTCGTGGTCGGCGTGTTCGAGTCGCGCCACCTCTCATCAGCGGCTGCACGCCTGGACAAGCAGTGTGGCGGACTCCTGTCTCGGCTCATGGAGCAGGATGACATGAAGGGCACTATAGGGGAGACGCGCCTGCTGCACAATGTCCCCCACGCGCTGTGCGAGCGCATCGTGCTGGCCGGTTGCGGCAAGCGCGACGGATTCGGGGACGCGCAGTATCGCAAGGCCATCACTGCGGCGGTGAACATGCTGCGCGACACCGGTGCGCGCGAGGCCGTGATCTGCCTGCCTGAGCTTGAACTGAAGGCGCGCGACGTAGCATGGAAAATACGCCAGGCGGTACTTGCCGCGCACAACGCCCTTTACCGCTTTGAAAACCACAAGAGCAAAAAACAGGCGGCATCCAAACTGCACCACATTACGCTCGCGACGACAGAGCGCCACAAACCGGCAGACGCCGTCCGCGCGCTGCGCGAGGGTGAAGCCATCGCCGCAGGCAGCAGTCTTGCGCGCGATCTCGGCAACCAGCCGAGCAATGTCTGCACTCCGTCCTATCTCGCCGCACAGGCCAAGGCCCTGCAAAAGGCACACAAAAAGATCAAGGTCAGCGTACTCGAGGTCAAGGACATGCAGCGCCTCGGCATGGGCGCACTGCTTGCCGTCGCGCGCGGCGCAAAAGAGCCCGCCAAATTCATCACGCTGGAATACCATGGCGCGAAAAAAACGGATAAGCCCATCGTGCTCGTCGGCAAGGGCGTTACCTTCGACAGCGGCGGCATTTCCATCAAGCCCGCCGCCAACATGGACGAGATGAAATACGACATGAGCGGCGCGGGCAGCGTGCTCGGCACCCTCGCCGCCTGCGCCACGCTTACACTGCCGCTCAACGTGGTCGGCGTGATTCCCGCCACGGAGAATATGCCCAGCGGCGACGCGGTAAAACCCGGCGACATCGTAACAAGCCTCTCCGGCCAGACCATCGAAATACTGAACACCGACGCCGAGGGCCGTTTGATCCTGTGCGATGCGCTCACCTACAGCGAACGCTTCAAGCCCGACGTGGTGATCGACATCGCCACGCTCACCGGCGCCTGCGTGATCGCACTCGGCAAACATCCGAGTGGCTTGCTGGGCAACCATGCGCCGCTCGTGCACGACCTGATTCAGGCGGGCGAGACCAGCGGCGACCGCGCATGGGAACTGCCGCTATGGGACGAATACCAGGATCAACTGAAAACAAATTTCGCCGACATGTCGAACGTCGGCGGGCGCGAAGGCGGCACAATTACCGCAGCCTGTTTTCTCGCGCGCTTTACGAAGAAGTTTCACTGGGCGCATCTCGATATCGCCGGCACGGCCTGGCACTCCGGTGACAAGAAGGGCTCCACCGGCCGCCCGGTGCCGCTGCTCATGCACTACCTGCTCCAGCGCTGCCAATAAAGACGTGGCCATGGTCGCTCCCGGCATCGAGCCTCCCACAGCACCGGCACGCCCATATGCGGCGCGCGTGGACTTCTATGTACTCCCCGCCAGCGGCAAAAACGAGCGGCTGGTGTTTGCGTGCCGCCTGGCGGAAAAGGCCTTCGACCTTGGCCAGCGCACTTACATCCACGCCGAATCAGAGGAACAATCCACGCAACTCGATAATCTGCTGTGGACCTTCCGGCAGGGCAGCTTTCTGCCGCACGCGCTTTACGGTGCAGAGAATGATGATGAACTGCCGATCCACATCGGCTGGCAGAGCGAGCCGGAAGCGTACGATGTACTCATCAATCTGGCGCCCAAGGTTCCTGCGTTTTTTGACCGCTTCGCGCGTGTCGCTGAAATTGTGGACACCGACGAATCCGTCAAACAGGCCGCGCGCGAACGCTTCCGCTTTTATCGCGAGCATGGCATTACGCCAGAATCGCACACGCTTGAAAGTTAGCCATCTCTTTTTATCATCCTCCGCATAAATTATGGATAAAACCTATAACCCGCACGGTATCGAGCAACGCTGGTACCAGCTCTGGGAAAAAAATAATTACTTCGCACCGTCCGGCGCAGGTGCACCGTACTGCATCATGATCCCGCCGCCCAACGTCACGGGCACGCTGCACATGGGCCATGCGTTTCAGGACACGCTGATGGACGCGCTCACCCGCTATCACCGCATGCGGGGCGACAACACGCTGTGGCAGATGGGCACCGATCACGCGGGCATCGCCACGCAGATGGTGGTGGAGCGTCAACTCGCCGCGCAGGGCAAGACGCGCCACGATCTGGGGCGCAACAAATTCACTGAAGAGGTGTGGAAGTGGAAAGCGGAATCGGGCGGACACATCACGCGCCAGTTGCGGCGTATGGGCGCGTCGGTGGACTGGTCGCGCGAGCGCTTCACCCTCGATGAGGGCTTATCGAACGCCGTTACCGAGGTGTTTGTGCGCTTGCACGAAGAGGGGCTGATCTACCGCGGCAAGCGGCTGGTGAACTGGGACCCGGTGTTGCACACCGCGGTGTCCGATCTCGAAGTGGTGGCGCAGGAGGAAGACGGCTTTCTCTGGCACATCCGCTATCCGCTGGCCGACGGCAGCGGACATTTGACCGTCGCCACCACGCGCCCGGAGACAATGCTGGGCGACGCGGCGGTCGCGGTGCATCCTGAAGACGGGCGCTACAAAAAACTCATCGGCAAAAACGTGAAACTGCCGCTCACCGGACGCGAGATACCCATTATTGCGGATGACTATGTAGACCCCGCCTTCGGTTCCGGTTGCGTGAAGATCACGCCGGCGCACGATTTTAATGACTATGAAGTCGGCATGCGCCATCAACTGCCGTTGATCAATATTTTCACGCGTGAGGCACGTATTCTATTACCTGAGTCAAAGTACAATTTCATGGATCGTTACGAGGCGCGCAATCAGATTGTCTCGGATTTAGAGGCCTTGAATCTCATCGCCGAGATCAAGCCGCACAAACTCATGGTGCCGCGCGGCGACCGCACGCATGCGGCGATCGAACCCTACCTCACCGATCAGTGGTACGTGAAGGTCGCGCCGCTGGCCGCCGAGGCCATCAAGGTCGTGGAGGACGGGCGCATCAAGTTTGTGCCGGAGAACTGGAGCAAGACCTACTTCGAATGGATGCGCAATATCCAGGACTGGTGCATCTCGCGCCAGATCTGGTGGGGGCATCGCATTCCAGCGTGGTATGACGACGACGGCAAGATTTACGTTGCGCGTAACCTGCAAGAGGCGCAGCAGCAGGCCAAGGGCAAGTCACTGAAACAGGATGAAGACGTGCTCGACACCTGGTTCTCTTCCGCGCTGTGGCCCTTCTCCACCCTCGGCTGGCCGGAAAAAACACCTGAGTTGAAAACGTTTTATCCGACCAGCGTGCTGGTCACCGGCTTCGACATCATTTTCTTCTGGGTCGCGCGCATGATCATGATGGGCCTCAAGTTCACCGGCGAGGTACCGTTCCGCGAGGTGTACATTCACGGGCTGGTGCGCGACAGCGAAGGCCAGAAGATGTCGAAGTCCAAGGGCAACGTACTCGATCCGATTGACCTCATCGACGGCATTGAACTGGAAGCGCTGGTGGCCAAGCGCACCAGCGGGCTGATGCAGCCGGAGATGGCGCAAAAGATCGAGCGCGCCACGCGCAAGCAATTTCCCGACGGTATCCCCGCTTACGGCACCGATGCGCTGCGCTTTACCTTCGCCTCGCTCGCCACGCAGGGGCGCGACATCCGCTTCGACACCGGGCGCATCGAGGGCAACCGTAACTTCTGCACCAAGCTGTGGAACGCCGCACGCTATGTGCTGATGAATACCGAGGACAAGGACTGCGGACAAGCGGGTGGCGATGTGAAACTCACGCTGGCCGACCGCTGGATCATCTCGCGCCTGCAAACCACGGAACAAGTGGTAATAGATTCCATACAGGCCTACCGCTTCGATCTTGCCGCGCAGGCGATGTATGAATTCGCCTGGAATGACTACTGCGATTGGTACCTCGAACTTTCCAAACCAGTGCTGCTGTCGGCACATAGTGACGCAGACACCTTGCGCGGCACACGCCGCACGCTGGTGCGCGTGCTGGAGACGCTGCTCAGGCTGGCGCATCCGCTGATGCCGTTTATCACCGAGGAAATCTGGCAGCGTGTCGCGCCGCTCGCGGGCAAGCAAGGCGACACGATTATGCGTCAACCTTATCCAGTGCCGCAGCCGGAAAAAATCGACAGCGCGGCGCTGGCGGAAATGCAGTGGGTGCAAGCGTTCATACTCGCGCTGCGCTCGCTACGCAGCGGTATGAATATTCCGCCTGGCAAGCCACTGCCGCTGCTGCTACAAGGCGGCGGCGAAAACGAACGCGCTTACCTAGAGCGCAATCGGGCCTATCTCACCACGCTCGCGCGTCTCGCTTCCATCGAGTGGCTGGCAACAAATGACAGCGCCCCAGACTCCGCCACTGCCTTGGTGGGCGAGATGAAGCTGCTGATTCCCATGGCAGGCCTGATTGACAAACAAGTGGAACTCGCGCGACTGGAAAAGGAGATTGGAAAATTGAACAAGGAGCTGGCGAGTCTGACTGGCAGGCTGGCCAATCCGGACTACGTGCAGCGCGCGCCTGCCGAGGTGGTCAGTGCAGGCCGACAGCGGGCGGAAGAAATACACTCCTCACTGGCAAAACTGGAAGAGCAAAATGCGCAGGTGAGAAATTTATAGCGCAGGCGAGACGCTCATCGCATGCCGACGATAAGATGATCCCTGCTCGCTTCATCGGCTGACATCCCCTCGGGCTCAGCGCTGACCTCTTCCGCGCTGGTCATGCTGTCCATATCCTCGATATAGACGCAGGGGCGGGCACTGGTTTCGTCCGCGCCCTTAATACTGCACGCCACGAGAAACTCGCCCTGCCAGCAACGCCCTTCCAGCGCCGGATCGACGGGCGCAAACTCCACCTGAATATCCGCGCTGTCGTGAGGTTTGAATATCCTGCTGACCTTGAGCCAAACGCCCTGGGCATTGAGGTATTCGTCACCCACCCGCACCATGCGCCCCTGCGGGGTGAGGCATTTATAGTAAATATGTCCGTTCATGCTGGGCACCCATCCGGTCTTTGATCGGGTCATTTTATTGACCCTGCGGGCATTAATTCCCGCTCCGGTAAGGTTCCCAGCAGATTACATGCCAACTTTGCCGCGAGGACACGCTGGCCGCAAAGCCGGGCTTCAACGCGTGCTTATTCTGTCAGCTTTCCGACAACCGCTTTTAATGCCGCGACCAACTCACCGATATGCGCCCGTACCTTGGGTGTAAGCTGCGATTTACCTTCCACCACCTCCTGGAGCGCGCGATCCAGGAGGCGCGCCTCTTCAGTAAGCTGCGGCAGTCTGAAAGTGTCCGCTGAACCGCACATATTGTGGGCCATGACATATATCGCCTTGAGCGCCGAGTCATCTAATGCACCGCCTGCCAGCGGTTGCCATAGCGCATCAATTTGGCGTATTTTTTCAGGCAACTGCTCCCGGTAAGCGCATGCGAGGCTATCCAGCCGCTCTTGCAGGCTGCCACTGGATGAGGCCAGTATCTGGTGCTCTGTCCAGATGCCGCGGACCGTTGCGGCGAGCGTCATCGGATCAAACGGTTTGGAGATCACACCCAACGCGCCGAGCCCTATATACTGCTCGATCTCGCGTGGTTGCACCTTGGCGGTCATGAATATCACGGCAGTGGCTGCCAATTGCGGAACTGCGCGCAGCGCCTTGAACGTGGTCGGGCCATCCATGCGCGGCATCATTACATCCAGCATGATGAGATCAGGTGCAAAGCCGGGGGCCTTGTGCAGCGCCTCGTCGCCGCTGCTGCACACTTCAACGGTAAACCCGCCCACAGTCTCCAGTGCAAGACGCGCCACCGTCTGTATGTCCGGCTCGTCTTCCACCAGCAAAATACGCTTCAACACAGGATCGGCCATCAGATTTTTCCCTCCAAAGTCATCAGCTCCGCGCAGATCAGACTTTGATATCCACCAAACAGGCACTGTCCAGAAACAAGCATATCGTCTCGCGTAATTGATCCGGCGATGTCTCCGACTTGACGAATGCCGCAGCCACGCGCCGGGCCATCTCCTCCGACACCGGATAAACAGAGTAGATAACCACAGGGACAGGTCGGCTCCTGACATCTTTAATATGGGTGAGGATATCGGTGCCGAATCCATCCGGCAGCAGCAAGTCCAGGATCACGAGGTCGAAAGTCTCTCGCGCAAGCCTGAATTTTGCGTCCTCCATGTCGACACTCACCGTGACGTCTGCCAGGTCACTTAGAAGTTCACGCACCATGCTGGCAGTATCCTGATTATCTTCTATATGCAGTATACGCGGCAGCTGATTTTGCTGAACAATCCGCCTTACGGCTGCGAGCAGACGATTACCATCTACCGGCTTTCCCAGCCAATCCACCACACTGTGCATATCTCCGCCCAAGCTTTCTCGTGCCTGATCCGCGCAGTCTGAAACCACCACAATAGGCAGTGAGTGTGTGTGCTTCTTGAGATACAGCTCGCGCGCAAGTGAAAGGCCACTCTGGTCCGGCAGTATGCTGTCGAGTGTCATAGCCACATAGTGACCATTATTCAGCAGCCACTTGGCATGCACTGCATCCAGCGCAATATCACTGCTGAAGCCACCCTCATCAAGCAGCGCGCTCAGGTAACCTGCCATTGCATGATCGTTCTCACAAATCAGGACACGTGGGCGCCGAGGATCACGCTTGCGTCGGTGTTCAGCTGTGCGCTGCTCCTGCCATTCCGGAATATCAACATAAAATGTTGCCCCCTTACCAGGCTGTGATTCGAAACCGATGCTGCCACCCATGCGCTCGATCAGCGCCTTGCTAATGCTTAGGCCGAGACCACTACCACCTTTCTGGCGCGCATCAGAACTATCGGCCTGCGAAAACTTCTCGAATATACGCCCCCTGAATTCCTCGGGAATGCCCGGACCGTGATCCGACACCGCCACGCGCACTGACTCGCCTGAGCGCTTCACCGAAACACTCACCACATCGTCCGCCGGAGAGAATTTTGCTGCATTGGACAGCAGATTTGTCAGCACCTGCATGAGCCTGCCGTTATCGGCCAGCACCATGACGCCCGGCAATGCCTGAGACAGCGCAAATCTCACGCGTAGCTGCTCACCATAGCTACTGTTGGCTTCCAGCGTCTGTTCAACAAGAGGCATGATCTCGATCGGCTGGGGAGAGATGTCGATTTTGCCAGACTCTATCTTCTCCAT
>JAURVQ010000025.1 GCA_030655395.1 Gammaproteobacteria bacterium
TGTTTCCCGAGCGCGAGTTACAGCACGGCAAGCCTGAGCGGCGGCCGTTCCCGGCAGCCGATGTTTTGCGGTGCGTAATATTCGAAGCGCTGGTGGTGGCGACGGCCGCAGAAAGCATGGCGGGCGGTGAGGCACTGACGCAGACCGACCTTGATCGGCTGCGGCTGGCCTCCGCCCGACTGCAAGCAGCCCGAGAGGCTTACCGTGGCTGACGGCATCGAGCGTGGCGCTGCCGCCCTCGACAAATTGATCGCGGGCCAGAAGAAGCCACGCAAAAAGCCGCTGCACTTGGTTCCTGCTGGTGGCGGCGAGACGGGTGACGCCGATGGCCGACCAGTCATTCGGCACAACCCAGGCCACCTTCCGGAAGGAACAGACCAGACAGGTGCTGCGCTGACTGGTGGTGGCGACCTGTTCAGCTGCAACGGGCATATTGTGCGTATCTATCCTGCGCCGGAAACACCGAGTGGTGGCGTCCATAGGCCGCGTGGTGCCCTGATATTGCATACGGTGGACGGCCCCCACCTGACCGAGATGGCAACCCGCGCTGCTATACATGAGCGCTACGACGCGCGCACCGAAAGCTACAAGCGATGCGACTGTCCGCGCCGTGTAGCTGAGGCCTATATTGCCCGCGGTCACTGGCCCGAGCTGCCGGCGCTGACGGGTTTCACTGAGGCCCCGACGATTACCGCCGATGGGCGAGTCATCGACCAGCCAGGCTACGACGTCGAGACCGGGCTGTTCAACGCCAGCGCGAAAATCCACGGGTACACCACACCGCCAGCGAATCCCACCAGGGCAGATGCTGAGCAAAGCATGAATATCTTGATGGGTATGATCAGAGAGTTCCCATTTATTGGAGCCGAGGATATGGCAGCCACGCTGGCCGGTATCATCACCGGACTGCTGCGGCGTGTCCTCCCCGCAGCCCCCCTGCTGGCAGTAACCGCGCCGACCGCCGGCACCGGAAAAACCCTGATCGCAGAGACATTTGCGATTATCGCCACCGGGCGGCGGGCAAGTGTTCTCTCCCTCGGTCACGACGATGCCGAGGCAGAGAAGCGGCTGGCCGGCGTACTGCTGGCGGGCGATGCCTGCATCCTGCTTGATAACATAGAGCGCCCGCTGAAAGGCGATCTGTTGTGTCAGATCACCACCCAGCAGTTCGTTCGGCTGCGACCGCTGGGCGGCAGTGGCATGCTGTCAATCCCGACACATGCCCTTATGGTGGCAACAGGTAATAATCTCTCCATCGTCGGCGACCTCAAACGCCGCGTTGCACTGATCCGCCTGGATGCTGGTCAAGAGCGTCCGGAGCAACGGACGTTCAAGCGTGACCATCTTGAAGATGTCCTCGTGCGGCGTGGTGAATTGATCCGCGCGGCTTTAACGATACCACTGGCCTACCTCGCCGCCGATGCGCCGGCAATTGAAGGGCTGCATCCTCTTGGTGGATTCGAACAGTGGGACCGCCTTGTGCGCAGGCCCCTCGTGTGGCTGGGCATGCCGGATCCGCTCAAGGCATCCGAGGGATTGCGCGAACAAGACCCCGACATCGAAGGCATGCGGCTGCTGCTGGCAGCCTGGCATGACGCATTCAAGGATACGCCTGTCACTGCTGCCCAAGTCGCTGCAGCTGGCATAGATACGGTGCCAATGAGCGGCGAGCGCGCGCGCGCCGATCTGTACGACGCGCTGCAGATGATCTGCGCCGAGAAGCCCAACACCAGGCGCATCGGCTACTGGCTGCGTGCACATCGAGACCGCGTTATCGATGGGCTGCAGATCAAGCAGGCCACCCGCGACGAGCACGCCAAGGTTGCCAGATGGAGGGTAAGCAAATGCGGGTGATGCGGGCAATTGCGGGTAATTCTCCTACAACGTATGAGAAGTGTCAGAGACAAAATAAATATATGGGGCTAAGCATTGCCGCCATTACCCGCATCACCCGCACTCTGAAACTTCGCGGGTCCTTCCACAGACCCCAGCATGCGGGTAATGCGAAGCCCGTTTTTTGTGTAGATATTGATGACTGATCATACTCAACTTATGCGGTGACGCTATGACCAAACGCCCTGACCATGACCACGGCACCCCGGAAACGGCCTTCTTACCCTTCGCCCCCGGTGAATTGGATCGCTGCGGGCTTCGCCTGACGCGCGCCGAGTTCGCGCGCTTCATGGGCGTGTCCAAGCAGGCCGCTGGCGAATGGGTGACCAGTGGAAAGATCACGCTCGGCACTGACGGCCGACTTGACCCGCGCATGGCCGTGAGTCAGTTGTTACGCAACAGCGACCCGGCACGTCTGCGCGCCCGGGTGCTGGCACCGTTGGTGCGAGATATGGGCACCCTGCAGAAGCGCATCGCCGAGATAGATATCGCTCTGGCCGCGGCCAAGGAAGACGCCGAGTTCCATGAGGGAGCGGCGATGGAGTTGGCTGGGCAATTGAACGGACTGCAGCGCCGCCTCCAAGAAGAGTGCGCTGCACTGACATTGTTTCCAAGCTGCAAAGTAATCGCCGCTATAGTCGCATGGCTTGGTAAAGCCGAGGATGCCGCCGGCGACATTGATCTTGGGGTATTGGACTGCCTGTCGGCATCTGATGCCGAACGTCCCGAGAGTACCCTTCCTGGCGCGCTCGAGAAAAAAAATGGGGAGGGCGAGTTGGCCGATGGCTGACGACTTCGCACGCCATGTGGCCGCCGGGATCGTTGGCCCTATCGAGCTCGAGCGGCTGAGCAAAGGCTTCACCGCCCACCTAGGGGCTCGCGGCGCGGTTTCGCTGGAACGCTGCTTGGGGTTGTCAGAGACGCCTGCACAGATGGCGCGCGATGAGCGCGATATGCACCTTATCGCTGCATGGCGGCTTGTCGATGGTGAGACGCCATGGAAAAAATCCCTCGCACTGGCTGTAGACCTGGAAGCGTTTCAGTGCCGGATATGGCGGTTGTGGCGCCATGAACAAACCCCGCCAGCCGGCTCCAGCGAACTGCGACGGCATCTTTTCTTTGCCGTACGCGCTGCTGATTGCGCCAAGATCAGTGTGCCAAAAACCGCCCGGCACCTGCACAACATCGTAAGCGAGTTTGTGAAATAGATTGCGTTAGGAATTTCACAGCGCTTGTGGAAGACTGCAATCATAGTTCATCAATCAACTGAAATGGAGTATGGAATGTTCGATTTTCTTAAACTGAAAAGTGAGATCTCCAGCGTCGCTGGAAAGGTCCGCGGTTTGCGAGCGGAAGCAGAGAAACTCAAGCGTCAACGCGAAGACTTGGCAACGGCACCCGCCACGAAGGAAGACACCATTCGGCTGATGCTGGCGCAGATCGACGAAGCTGCGGCACGGTATCCTGCGCGCCTGCGCGCCGCAATCGACCATAACACCACGTGCGGACAGCCGTCCAATATCGGCTCCAATGGCAGGCCTAATCCGGTGGGAATTTTCACGGCCCGCGAACATCAAACCATTCCGCCATCCATCTTCGACGTTCAGGACTGCTTGTGTTTCGTTCTTCAAGGGCAGCTCAAGCCTGTTATCGAGCTGGCCTTGAAGGACACGCCCTGGCCGGACGGCGCGCAACCTGTGGAGGGCCGCGCCGCCGCCTTGGAAAAGCTGGATCGCGAGATAGCGAATCTCGATGCCGAAGAAACCAATCTGCGCCAAGCTGCAGCTGCTGCCGGCGTGGTGATCTGAGGGGGGGGGTAAGCCGTGGAAGAAAAGAAACTCATGCACGATGTGCGCCTGTGCGTCTCTGAAGCTGCCTATCAGCAATCTGGCCGTACCATCGATGAATCCCGCCTGGATGAGATAGCCGAAGCCAAGATCACGCTTGCGCAGGTACGCGGGATCGACCTTATCCCTGTACTTGCCACCCTCAGCAGGAGAGGCCTCCAGATGGAGGTCAACCTGTCCGCGCAAGTGCGCTTCACCGAAGAGAAATCACCTGGCCGGCCAGCCGGCCGGTTCTGATAAACAAAGTGACGTCACGTTCGAGAGAGCGGCTCATAGAGCGTGACGTCTCCCGGGCCATCCACCCGGGATCCTCTCATGGGCCAGCACCACGCCTGATGACGGATCGGTGATATCCGTCATCAGGCAGCCGCCAGTGGGCGCGCTCGCTTTGGGGCGGGTGTGCTGAGGTGGCACTTCCACCAACTGGAAAGGGAAAAACTATGACATCTATCTCCATCACACCTGTACAAGGCAGGAAACTCGCCGCCGAACATAGCGTCGAGAACCAGCAGCTCGCTGCCGACACCATCAAGACGTGGAAAAGAGACCCGAAGATTCGAGTCGAATTCAATAACAACCTCACGTCCTATGCGGCGTATCGGAAAGCGGAAGCGGCAGGTCGGCTCAGAATTTGCGGCAAAGGATGACCTAGATATTTATCCTGATGCCGGCTTGAAGATGAGTCATTAGTGGCCGACCAGAACCGGACCGGGCTTGACACGCTGAGCGCCGCAACGCCGGTTAAATCAGGAGGGTTGAGAGATGAAATTAGAGACCAACGGGGAATATGTGAGGCTGACGTCGGTGACAATAGAGGGGCTTGGAGTCCGCCCGAATAGATGTATATCTACGGCGGGCGATGAGTAAGCGTAGCTCGTCGCATGGAGCGAGCGGTTAGTCGTGGAGGCTGGATATGACACTTTGCAACTCACCTTCAGTAAACGACGATGCCCACCCGCATTGGCAATTAAACTCAGCGCCTGGCGGGAACGGAGAGGTTGAAGAATGACACCTGGGACAGTACACAGCATTGTGATACCCGCCACCGGGCCTGCGCTTAAAAAGTGCGCCCCGCTCCTCCACATATTCTTCCGATTCCGCCGAGGTAGAAAGTTGTTGTTCAAGTTCAGCAACTCGCTTTTTCAATTTGGTGTTTTCTTTCTCCAACTTCGCAAATTCATCTTTGAGGAGGCCGACTTTGGTTTGAAGGAGCGCAATGTGCTCCTTGGCAGCGCCAAGACTTTGCACGTTGCCGAGAGAAGAGATCAAGCCTGCGAGAGTAGCGAGAAGCTCAGTCATGTGGAAACTCCTAACATATCATCTGGCGAGGATCGTTAAATATCTCCGGCGGTTTTTACGTTTGCCTTGGCTAGTTGATTCATGGCGGAAAGAATGGCTGCGACGCCAAGGCAAACCATGGCCGTGAGAATGGCTAATAAGCCCTTATATTTCGTGCGGAGCGCCTTTAGCCGCCACACAGGCGCCCAGCCCGTCTTGGCACCGCATTGCTCACGTGCCACATAGATAGCAGCTTGATCTTTGTGTGCGTCATTTATGCGCCTGATGCATCCTACTACCTAAAGGTTATCACACACAGCCATGAGCCGGTAAATATCTCGGGTGATTTCCTGACCCTCTACTCGCCCGAATACTGAGCAGGATGCCCTCCGCAAGCTGAGTGTCGGCGCGTTCGCCGAAAGGCGAGCGCGTAACTTCAACCTATCCCCTGCCGCACAACCCGCCCAAGTGGCGGGTTTTTTATGTGAGTGACACAGTGTACCCAGAGCGGCGTTGCGACGTGTTTTCATGTTTGCAAAAAGCCATGGTGTATCCGGCCACGTATCCATATCGAGGTGTATCCAGCGGAAAGCAGCATGGCGTAAGGCTTTGCGCCGTTACGCTTTCCTGTTTCCCATGCACACGAACAACACCCTCACTTTTTTGTGTTCCATACACGCGGCATCCTCAAATCCTGCACCGGAAAGATGGGCTTACCCGGCGCTACCCCGGTATTGTATAAGCATGCCCTCTATTACTGTAAGCCTTGAACAACTGCGCGCCTTTATCGGGCGCCGCGTGCGCCATCATGACATTGAATGCCAGATCATCGAGATACTGGAGGATGGGCCGGCGCTGGTATTGCAGGACTGCGAGCAGCACACCGTAATTCAGGGCGACCAGCATGGCGAGGCACATCGTCGCGTCGCACCCACCTTCATTGTTCCGGTGGTCGGCGATGAGGCGGGGCAATTGAATCCGGTTTTTGTGAGCTTGAATCTGCTAACGTGAACTAAGCAAGCGCTCCACGCGCGCAAGATCATATTCGGTATCCACTCCCGGCCCCGGCGTTTCCAGCGCCAGATCGATATGGATGCGATGGCCGTGCCACAGCACGCGCAGTTGTTCCAGTGCCTCGGTTTGCTCCAGCACAGTTGCGGGCCAGGCGGTGTATTGCTTGAGGAAACCTGCGCGGTAGGCGTAGAGGCCGATGTGGCGGAAGTGTTGCGTATCGTCAGGCAGGTGTTGGCGGCCTGAGGCGAAGGCTTGCCGGTGCCAGGGAATGGGGGCGCGGCTGAAATAGAGCGCATAGCCCTCGTTGTCCACCACTACCTTGCACACGTTGGGATCAAACAAATCATCGGCCTCGGTGATGAGTTCACACAGCGTGGCAACGGAGGCCTGCGGGTGTGCGGCAAGATTGCGCGCCGCCTGCGCGATGATGGCGGGAGGGATGAGCGGTTCGTCGCCCTGCACGTTGACCACGATTTCCTCATCACTCATGTCCAGCTTTACCGTGGCCTCGGCGAGACGCTCAGTGCCGGAGAGATGGCCGGATGATGTCATGCAGACTTCGGCGCCGAAGGCGCGCGCCGCCAGCGCAATCCGCTCGTCGTCGGTGGCGATCACCACGCGGCTGGCGCCACTCTCCTGCGCGCGCTGGTGCACATGCTCCAGCATCGATTTACCGGCGATATCGCGCAGCGCCTTGCCCGGCAGTCGGGTCGAGGCGTAGCGCGCCGGGATGATGACATCGAATTTCACGCCAGCTCTTCGCTCTGCAGGCGCCGCGCCTCCTGCTCCAGCATTACCGGTATGTCATCACGGATCGGGTAGGCGAGCCGATCCCACTTGCAGATGAGTTCTGCGGCGGATTTGTCATGCACCAGCGGCCCCTTGCACACGGGGCACACCAGGATATCAAGCAGTTTTTGGTCCATGAGGCATTTTCTCCAGCAGTTCAAGTAATCCGGCGCCAAAGGCAGGATCGAGTTCCGCCGCTACGGGCAGATACCAGTAATGGAGTTTGGCGAACGGTCTGCATTTTACCGCATCCTTCTCGGTCATGAACACGGTGCGGCCGCCATCGTCAAACTGGTCAAACCGGAAATCCTGTTCCGTAAAGTGATGATGGTCAGGAAAGGCATGCTCCACCACGCTGAGACCCAGCGCACGCAGTTGATTGAAAAATCGCGCGGGATGGCCGATGGCGGCGACGGCATGCACGGTCTCGCCGCTGAAGCTTTCGATGCCGCGCGCACGTGCCTCGTCCGCCAGATTACGCGCTGCGAGCGGCTGCAAGCGCATGGCGAATTCGCCATCACCTGCAACACCGCCATTGCACACCTTCA
Source organism: Gammaproteobacteria bacterium (assembly GCA_030655395.1). Lineage (GTDB taxonomy): Bacteria > Pseudomonadota > Gammaproteobacteria > SURF-13 > SURF-13 > JAQBXX01. The sequence goes on from JAURVQ010000025.1 coordinate 7,370, forward strand.
TGTTCACCGTACGCAATCGAGTGAGCGGTTCACGTAGGGGCCCCGCCGGCAGGCAATGGCCATTGCCGAAGCGGCGCGCACCGTCAATCACGGCGATTTCAATATCCCGCGCCAGAGCATAATGCTGCAGGCCGTCATCGGCAATGATGATGTCACACGCAGGCAGCAGCGCACGCGCGGCATCGGCCCGATGCGGCGCGATCACGACCGGACAACCGCAGCGCCGCGCAAGCAGCACCGCCTCGTCGCCCATCTGTGCCGGATCAGAATCGGGATGCACCGCCTGCGGATAGTGCCGCGTCTTGCCGCCGTAGCCACGGCTGACGATACCGGGTTTCCAGCCGCGCGCCTGCAAAAACTCTGCGAGCCAGATGACCAGCGGCGTTTTACCGGTGCCGCCGGCGGTGATGTTGCCCACGACGACGACTGGAACCGCGATCTTGTTTACGCGTAATATCCCACTACGATACAGGCCACGGCGTACCCAGATTAAAAGACAATACAGCCACGAAACAGGCAGCAGCAAAAAAGAAAGAAAATTATGGGTATACCAATAATGATCGAGACGCTTCATTAAAGTGTAGATGTTGCGGCATTGTCACGGAACTGCATCTTGTGCAGCGCCGCGTAGTGGCCGTTACGTGCCAGCAGTTCGGCGTGCTTGCCCTGCTCAACGATGCGCCCGGCGTGCAGCACGATGATGATGTCCGCCTTCTCGATGGTGGAAAGGCGATGCGCAATCACCAGTGTGGTACGCGCACGCATCAGGCGCTCGAGCCCGGCCTGGATGTAGCGTTCGGATTCCGTATCGAGCGACGAGGTGGCCTCGTCCAGGATCAGGATGGGCGCGTTTTTCAGCAGCGCGCGCGCTATCGCCAGACGCTGGCGCTGACCGCCGGAGAGCAGCACGCCATTCTCGCCCACCAGCGTATTCAGCCCTTGCGGCAACGGGCGGATGAACTCCATCGCGTGCGCGGCCTCGGCGGCCTCGATGATGTCGCGCTCGCTCGCGCTCTCGAGCCGGCCGTAGGCAATGTTGTGCGCTATCGTAGCGTTGAACAGCGTCACCTCCTGGCTCACCAGCGCGATCTGGTCGCGCAGATCGGCCAGCCGCAGGTCGCGGATATCGCAGCCGTCCAGTGTGATACTGCCGCTGCCGATGTTGTAGAAACGCGGCAGCAGGCTCACCAGCGTGGACTTGCCGCTGCCGGAGCGGCCCACCAGTGCAACGGTCTGGCCCGGCTGCACCTTGAAACTGATGTCGTGCAGCACCCCGCCCTTGCTCTCGTCATAACTGAACGAAACCTGCCGGTATTCAATCGCACCTTGCGCGCGCGCAAGACTGCGCGTACCGGTATCCGGTTCGGCGGCACTATCGAGAAAAGCGAAAACACTCTCCGCAGCGGCAATGCCGCGCTGTATGGTGGAGTTGATGGTGGTGATGCGTTTCATGGGCCCGAGCATGAGCACCATGGCAGCGACAAACGACATAAAAGTGCCCACGCTGATGGAGGCCAGCATCGAATCCAGCGTAGCGAGGTAAACGATGGCGGCCAGGGCGCTGGCCGTCACCATCTGAATCAGCGAAGTGCTGGAGGCCGATGTCGCCGTCATCTTCATGTTCAACTGACGGTTGGCCTCGCTGGCACGCTCAAACTGCGCGGACTCATGGTGCTGTGCACCGAAGATTTTAATCACGCGTTGCGCCCCTATCGCCTCCTCCGCGACATGCGTGATGTTGCCCATGGAACGCTGGATGCGCGTGCTGATGCGGCGGAAACGCCGGTTGATATAAAGCACCAGAAATGCGATGAACGGCCCGATCAACAGGAAAACCAGTGCCAGCAAGGCATTGAGATAAAGCATCCACGCGACAAGACCCGCCACCGTCAGCGTATCCTTCACGATCACAGTGATGGCGCTGGTCGCTGCCTGCGCCACCTGCTCCACATCATAGATCAGCTTCGACAGCAGTTGGCCGGAGGAATTGTTGTCGTAAAACGCAGCCGGCAACAGCATCAAGTGATGAAACATCAGGTCGCGCAAGTCGTTCACCACCTTGCGGCCCATCCATGCCAGGCCATACGTGGATATGAATTCAGCGATGCCGCGCACCAGAAACAGCCCGACCAGCCACAGCGGCATCATGCGGATGATGGCCGGATCCTTGGTGACGAAACTGCCGTCGGCGAGCGGCTTTATCAGCGCAGCAAAACCCGTTTCAGTTGCGGCGAAAAACACCATCGCGAGTGTCGCGATGGCAAAGGCCTTCCAGTAAGGCCTGGCATAGCGCAGCAGACGCCAGTACACAGCGATACCGCTCGTATTACTTATGGCCATTCAAGCGGCACACTTCAGGGTTTAGTTTGCTGCGGGTTCTGCGTGGCCAGCGTGATGTGCACAAAACCAAGCTGGCGTGCGACATCCATCGCGGTGATGACGGCCTGATGCGGGGTCTTGGCGTCGGCACTGATGACGACCGGGGCATCATGGAGTTCGGCGGCTACCTGTTGCAGGGCGCGCTTCAGGGTTTCCGGCGACGTGTTCACGACCTGCTGCTGGTTGATGTAATAGCGGCCTTCGGCGTCAATCACGATCCCCAGCGTCGTATCCTGTTTGGCTTCAGCCCCGGCGCTCGCCTCGGGCAGCGTGAGGGTGATGCCGGCGTCACGATTGAAGGTGGTGGTCACGATGAAAAAGATGAGCACCACAAACAAAATATCGACGAGCGGTATCAGGTTCAATTCCGGCTCATCACGGCGTGTGCGGCGCAGGTTCATGGCCGGGTCTCCTGTTCGCGGTCGCCGTGCAGCACTTCCACCATCTTGATCGCCTGCTGTTCCATCGTCACCACCAGCTCTTCAATACGCCCGCGGAAATAACGATAAAATGTCAGGCTCGGAATCGCCACGCACAAACCCGCCGCCGTGGTCACCAGTGCCTTGGCGATGCCGCCCGCCATTTCCGCGGGGTTGCCGACGCCGTGCACGTTGATGGAGTTGAATACCTGGATCATGCCGAACACGGTACCGAGCAGACCGAGCAAAGGGCTGATCGCAGCGATAGTGCCGAGCGCATTCAGAAAGCGCTCCATTTCATGCACCACGTGACGCCCGGTTTCCTCGATGCTCTCCTTCATAACGTCGCGGGTGTGATGCAGGTTGAGCAGACCGGCGGCGAGGATACGGCCCAGCGGCGAACTCTTGCTCAGGGTGTCGATTTGCGTTGCGTTGATCTGACGGTTCTTCGCCCAGTGCCAGATTTGCGCCAGCAGATGTTCCGGCGCAACATGCCTTCTCTGCAGCGCCCAGAAGCGTTCAATGATAATGGCGGTGGCGGCTACCGAACACAGGAGTAGCGGCCACATGACCCAACCGCCTGCTTTAATGATTTCAAACACGTCGCATCACCTGCCCTTCCATGCAGTTATTATTGCAGTATACCATCGCGCAGCGTGAGCACACGCTGCATGCGCGAGGCGAGCGTGAGGTCGTGCGTGACCACCACGAGACTCGTATGCAAGGCCGCGTTGAGCTCCAGCATCAGTTCATACACCTGTTCGGCGTTGCGGCGGTCGAGATTGCCCGTGGGTTCATCGGCCAGCACACACTGCGGACTGGTCACTAGGGCGCGCGCCACCGCGGCGCGC
>JAURVQ010000067.1 GCA_030655395.1 Gammaproteobacteria bacterium
ACGGTGTTGCCGTTGAAGAAATAGTCGCCGGTGCCGATGACCCGGCCCGCCGCCGGGGCCTGCACCGGCGCCCCCATGGCCGCCGCGAAGTCGAGCCCGCTGTGCGGCTTGCGCGGCTGGTCGTTGAAATAGCGCCGCAAGCCGAAGGGGCTGCTGAGCGCTCCTTCCGCCGGTGGCGCGAAGGCCGTGTCCACCTCCGCGCTGTCGCTCCACTGCGCCAGGGCGGCGTTGATTTCCGCAGTCTCTTTTTCGATGCGCACGAGGTCTTCCGGTGTTGGCTCCACCTTGCGCTTGTCCTTGAGCGTGAGGTGCTGGGTGGCATACTGCTTGTCGCGCACGGTGAAGCGTTGCGACAGCGTTTTTCCATTCACGCGTAACTGTATGCCTTGCTCGCCCGGCTCTGCGCTGAGCGGAATGCCGATGACGGCCTTCCAATGTCCTTCATCACGTACGACGAGTGCGCGCGCCCCGTTGTAGTACACCTGTGGCGCACCATCGCTGCTGCTCACTGCCAGCGGAATAATGGCGATCCCGCCCGGCACCGGTTCGGCCTGCGGCAAGGCCAGCGTCGGCAGCGGCAGGATGAGAAGCGCAACAAGCAGAAGCCTACTCATGGACGGCCTGCTCAACGCTGCATATCAAACGGCCTGCGCCGAGACGGGCCTCCACGCGGTCGCCCGGCGCGACCTCGCGCGCGGAACGTATCACGTCACCCTGCGGCAGCCGCTGCACAATGGCGTAACCGCGCGCGAGCGTGGCGAGCGGGCTGACCGCCTCCAGCGCACGCGTGAGTGAGGCGAGACCGGTGCGGTATTTTTCCAGCCGCTGGCGCAGCGCGCCTTCGAGCCGCAGCGCCAGCGTTTCACGGCGCGCGCGCAGTTGCTGCAGGCGGTAGAGTGGCGTCTGCTGTTGCAGGCGCGCGTGCAGTTCCGCGGCCCGGCTCAGGCGCACGTGTTGCGTGGCGCGCCATGCGCGTTGCAGGCGCTGCTCCAGTTCATCAAGGCGCTGCGCGCGTTCGCGCAGACGCTGGCCGGGGTGCTGCAGGCGCCGTTGCAGAAAGCGCAGCGATTGCCGTGTCTGGTCGAGTTGCGTGCGCATGAGAAACGTCAGCCGCGCCTGCATGCGGGCGAGCGTCTGCCGCCACGCCGCTGCATCGGGGCTCACCAGCTCCGCTGCCGCAGTGGGTGTGGGCGCGCGCTGGTCGGCGACGAGGTCGGCGATGGTGAAATCGATCTCGTGGCCGATGCCGGTGACGACCGGTATGCCGCACGCGTAGATCGCGCGCGCCACTACTTCTTCGTTGAACGCCCACAGGTCTTCGAGCGAGCCGCCGCCGCGCGCCACGATGAGCACGTCGCACTCGCGGCGCTGATCCGCGAGCCGGATCGCGGCGGCGATTTTTTCCGCCGCGCCCGTGCCCTGCACCGGCACCGGATAGATCAGCACCGGCAGGGCAGGAAAACGGCGGCGCAGGGTGGTGAGGATGTCGCGCAGGGCCGCACCGGTGGGCGAGGTGACGACGCCGATGCGCTGTGGCAGGGCGGGCAGAGGCTTCTTGTGCGCCGCATCGAACAGGCCCGCCGCCGCGAGGCGTTGCTTGAGCTGCTCGAAGGCGCGCAGCAGGGCGCCGTCGCCGGCCGGCTCCAGGTGTTCGACGATGAGCTGAAATTCGCCGCGCTGTTCATACAGGCTCACGCTTACCCGCGCCAGCACCTGCATGCCGTTTTCCGGCGTGAACGGCAGACGCATGCGGTTGCGGAACAGCGCGCAGCGCACCTGCGCCGCCGCATCCTTGAGCGCGAAATAGAGGTGCCCGGAGCTGGGGCGCGCGAGGTTGGAGATTTCCCCCTCCACCCAGATCAGCGGGAAAGCGCCCTCCAGCAGCTCACGCGCCTCCAGGTTCAGGCGCGAAATACTGTAAACATCGCGCAACGGGGCGGTTTCGGGGGCTAGGGTGCTCATATACCGGGAATCATAGCTCAATCATGGCACTTTGCCTTATAATAAGCCGCTTGGTTTTATCAGGAAACCTGCCATGCGTATCACCGAGCACGGTCTGACCTTTGATGATGTGCTGCTGGTGCCGGCGCATTCCTCCCTCCTGCCCAAACAGGCCGAACTCGGCAGTTGGCTCACGCGCGAGATCAAACTCCATATCCCACTCCTGTCCGCCGCCATGGACAGCGTCACCGAGGCGCGGCTTGCGATCAGCATGGCGCAGGAAGGCGGCGTCGGCATCGTGCATAAAAACATGGGCGTCGAGGAGCAGGCGCGCCAGGTGCGTCTGGTCAAAAAATTCGAGAGCGGCGTGATCAAGGACCCGATCAGCGTGTCGCCCGGCACCAGCATCGGCGAGGTGCTCGCCATCACGCGCGCCAACAACATCTCCGGTGTGCCGGTGGTGGAGGGCGAAAAGCTGGTCGGCATCGTCACCGGGCGCGACCTGCGCTTCGAGCCGCAGAGCGACGCACCGGTGTCCAGCATCATGACACCCAAGGAGCGCCTGGTCACGGTGCGCGAAGGCGCTGATCGTGAAGAGGTGGTGCGGCTGCTGCATCAACACCGCATCGAGAAGGTGCTGGTGGTGAATGACAAATTCCAGTTGCGCGGCCTGATTACCTTCAAGGACATTCAAAAGGCTAAGGAAAATCCCTACGCCTGCAAGGACACGCAGGGCAGATTGCGCGTCGGCGCCGCCGTCGGCACCGGAGCGGACACCGAGGAGCGCGTCGCTGCGCTGGTCGCCGCGGGTGTGGACGTGATTGTGGTGGATACCGCGCACGGCCATTCGCAGTTCGTGATCGACCGCGTGCGCCAGTTGAAGAAGGCCTATCCCGATCTGCAAATCATCGGCGGCAACGTCGCCACTGGCGCGGCGGCGCTCGCGCTGGTCGAGGCGGGCGCGGACGGCGTCAAGGTCGGCATCGGGCCGGGCTCCATCTGCACCACGCGCATCGTCACCGGCGTGGGTGTGCCGCAGTTGAGCGCCATCATGGATGTGGCCAAGGCGCTGGCCGCGAGCGGCGTGCCGCTCATCTCTGACGGCGGCATCCGTTTTTCGGGCGATGTCGCCAAGGCGCTCGCCGCAGGCGCGTACTCGGTGATGATCGGCAGCCTGTTCGCCGGCACCGAAGAGGCGCCTGGCGAGGTCGAGTTGTATCAGGGCCGTTCCTACAAATCCTACCGTGGCATGGGCTCGCTCGGCGCGATGACGCAAGGGCGCGGTGCCAGCGAGCGCTATTTCCAGGAAGACACCAACGACGCCGAAAAGCTCGTGCCTGAAGGCATTGAGGGACGCGTGCCGTACAAAGGCAGCATGCACGCCATCGTGCACCAGTTGATGGGTGGGCTGCGCGCCAGCATGGGCTACACCGGTTGCCGCACCATCGACGCCATGCGCACCAAGCCGCACTTTGTGCGCGTCACCACAGCAGGCATGCGCGAGAGCCACGTGCACGATGTCACCATCACCAAGGAAGCGCCGAATTACCGGATAGACTAGAACCAGAGAAAAGGGACAAGAGAAAAGAGAAAAGTAAAAAATACAGGAAACATTGAGCGGAAGGATTTAACTTTTCTCTTGTATCTTTGCTCTTTTCTCTGCCGTTATGAACATCCACGCCGACCGCATCCTCATCCTCGACTTCGGGTCGCAATACACCCAGCTCATCGCGCGGCGCGTGCGCGAGTTCGGCGTGTACTGCGAAATACACCCGTGGGACATGAGCGACGCCGCGCTGCGCGCCTTCGCCCCCAAGGGCGTGATTCTCTCCGGCGGGCCGGAGTCGGTGACGTTGCAGGGCACGCCACGCGCGCCGCAGTTGGTGTTTACGCTCGGCGTGCCGGTGCTCGGCATCTGCTACGGCATGCAAACCATGGCCGCGCAGTTGGGTGGCGAAGTGGAGAGTTCCGCGCACCGCGAATTCGGTTACGCCGAGGTGCGCGCGCACGGCCACTCCGAATTGCTGCGCGATATCGAAGATCGCACCAACGAAGAAGGCCACGGTCTGCTCGATGTGTGGATGAGCCACGGCGACCGCGTGGCGCGCTTGCCGGCGGGGTTCAAGGCGATTGCCAGCACGCCGTCCGCGCCGCTTGCCGGCATGGCCGACGAGACGCGCCGTTTTTACGGCCTGCAATTCCATCCTGAAGTCACGCACACGCGCCAGGGCGCGCGCATCCTGCAACGTTTCGTGCTGGAGATTTGCGGCTGCGCCGCGCTGTGGACGGCGCACAACATCATCGAAGACAGCATCGCGCAGGTTCGCAATCAAGTAGGAAACAACGAAGTGCTGCTGGGCCTGTCCGGTGGCGTGGATTCCTCGGTAGTGGCCGCGCTGTTGCACAAGGCCATCGGCGATCAGTTGACCTGCGTATTCGTGGACAACGGCCTGCTGCGCCTGCACGAAGGCGATCAGGTCATGGCGACCTTCGCCAAACACATGGGCATCAAGGTGCTGCGCGTGGATGCGGAGCGGCGCTTTCTCGATGCGCTGAAAGGTGTCGCGGATCCCGAAGAAAAGCGCAAACACATCGGCCGATTGTTTATCGAGGTGTTTGAGGAAGAAGCCGTCAAGCTGCGCAATATCAAATGGCTCGCGCAGGGCACCATTTACCCCGACGTAATCGAATCCGCCGCCGCCAAGTCGGGCAAGGCGCACGTCATCAAGTCACATCACAACGTCGGCGGCCTGCCGGAAAAGATGAAACTCAAACTGGTTGAGCCGCTGCGTGAATTGTTCAAGGACGAAGTGCGCCGTCTCGGCGTGGAGCTGGGGCTGCCGTACGAAATGGTCTACCGCCACCCGTTCCCCGGCCCCGGCCTCGGCGTGCGCATCCTGGGTGAGGTGAAAAAAGACTACGCCGACACGCTGCGCAAGGCGGATGCAATTTTTATGGAAGAGCTGCACAGGCACGATTTGTACGACAAGGTGAGTCAGGCATTCGCGGTATTCCTGCCGGTGAAATCCGTGGGCGTGATGGGCGACGCGCGGCGTTACGATCATGTCATCTCCCTGCGCGCGGTGGAGACCGTGGATTTCATGACCGCGCATTGGGCACATCTGCCTTACGACGTGCTGGATAAAATCTCCACCCGCATCATCAACGAAGTGCCCGGCGTGAGCCGCGTGGTCTATGACATCTCCGGCAAGCCGCCCGCGACTATCGAGTGGGAGTAGCTCAAAAGCTCATTGAGTACTTTTCCACCAGCACCACGACCGCGAGCACAGGCCTGCTACGCCAAGTCGCTCGGCACGAGAACATCGCGCCGCTTGATAGGTTGCAGGCAATAGCGTAAAGTAAGGAATCCTTACTTTCCGATTGGAGCGCAGCCATGCTTGCTAAATTGACCGCGAAAAACCAACTTACCCTGCCCAAGAGCGTGACCGCAGACGTCGGCCCCGCGGAATATTTTGACGTGGAAACCCGTAACGGCCAGATCGTGCTGACCCCAGTGCGCATCCAGCGTGGCGATGCCGTGCGCGCCAAACTGGCTGAACTGGACTTGCAGGAGCAGGACATCAACGCCGCGGTTGCATGGGCGCGGCAAGCGTCCGGTCAGGCTCCTGTAAAGAGCCGGCGCAAGAAATGAGCGGTTCCCCGCGCGCGCCGCGCGTGGTGATCGACACCAATCTGGTGCTGTCTGCACTGGTGTTTGTCCAAGGGCGGCTGACACCATTGCGCTATGCTTGGCAAGGCGCTCGCTGTCAGCCGCTTGTATCAAACGTCACTGCGGCGGAACTGCTACGTGCGCTCGCATACCCGAAATTCAAGCTCTCTGAGGCAGAACAACAAGAACTGCTCGCCGACTATTTGCCTTACTGCACCACGGTGCGCATGCCCGCCAAAATGGCCGCAATGCCCCATTGCCGCGATCCGTTCGACGTACCCTTCCTGCAACTTGCCAGCGCAGGCAAGGCCGCCTATCTTGTTACCGGGGATCGGGATCTGCTGAGCCTCGCTGGCCAGTTTATCTGCCCCATCATAACCGCCGATCAATTCCTTAAAACGCTAAGTTAAAGCAAGGTAGGTCGGATTAAGCGCAGCGAATCCGACGAATAAATAACATGCCGAACGACATCGACTGGATGCAGCACGCCCTCAAGCTCGCCGACCGCGCACAACAGGAAGGCGAGGTGCCGGTGGGCGCGGTGCTGGTGCTGAACGACGAAATCATCGGCGCAGGCTGGAACCGCCCCATCGCCGCGCACGACCCCACCGCCCACGCTGAGATCATGGCGCTACGCGCCGGTGCGGACAAACTTGGCAACTACCGTTTAAACGAAACCACGCTCTACGTCACGCTGGAGCCGTGCGTCATGTGCGCGGGCGCGATGGTGCACGCACGCATCAAGCGCCTCGTGTTCGGCGCGAGCGACCCCAAGGCCGGGGCCATTAAAAGCGTCTTCAACATTCTGGATTCCGCCAGACTCAACCACCGCGTTGAGTATGCGGGCGGGATATTGCCGGAGGAGTGCGGCGGAATGTTGTCCCGATTCTTTGAGGCGCGGCGCAAGAATTAATCACCGTAGCCCGTAGAGTGGGAGGCGAGGGCACTGCACCGTATGGTTGGCCGAGACACATGCGGCGCAATGCCCTTTGAGCCTGCGTATATCACTTCTTTGTGTTAATGACCTTCTGGCAGTTATCCATCCTGCCCTTATATTCTGCTTCCGCTATTTTATGCCCGCCTTCTTCACGCTTTATGTGGTCAATAATACCCTTGGCATAGGATGTCAGTTCAGCCTTCTCTTTCTCGGTAGCCCCGGAGCTTAAGGATTTTTTGGGCTCATTGCGGAGAGCATCGGATACATCTTCGAACAATTCCCGCATTCCAGCCCTGAAATTCAGGCACCGTTCTCCACGATCAACCTCGCCAAGAACCCCGTTCTCCTTGTCGAAGTCCTTGAGTTTCTGGGTGTCAGCACTGATTGTTTTCTGCACATCCTCGATTTCATCGGTTGCCTGCTTGATTTTTCCCTCAAAGCTCTTGATCTGGCCCGGATCCTTGTGGCGATCGCGCTCAGCCTCCAGCTTGGACCTCTTGTCCTTCATGTAAACGACCTGTTTTTCCGCATTGTTGATTTTTTCGATCAGTTTTTCTTTAGTAGTGAGCAGAGACTTACAGTTCACCCCCGGCTTCTTGCACTCGTTGATTTCATTTTGAATGGCATTGCATTCACGACGCTTATCGGAATACGGGATGCTGTCACATCCCTCTCTGCTGGAGGCCGCCTTGAAATCGTCCATTACACCAGCAACAGCCGGCGTCACGCCACCCAGCGTCACCAGCACGACTGCAATCGACAGAACAACAAAACGGGCACCAGAAACCAGGGAACGCAATGTAGAAGTTGTAGTTAACATAGCCACCTCCTCTTGAAAAACATTAGATAAGCCATTGTATCGCACCGCCCGTAGGGTGCGCAGCGTAGCGCATTGCACCGGATAGTTGCCTGCAGTTGATCCGTGCTTGTAAAGCGTCGGCCTTGAACTGTTTGTTATGTGTCACTTTTCGTCGAACTTCTCACTCGCGACCTAAGTCGGATAAAGTTGTCTCATGCAGGTCTCAAGCTGGGCCGGTGCACTTTTCATTCAAACCTCGCGCCTAAGCTTGTGCCCTCTATACTCACGCATAACGTCCGAGTTATGCCTATGTCCTTTAGTCGTAAACTTCATGAACTGTTTCGTCCAAGATACTTAGTACTGTACAGCCGAGGTCGAAATACTCTACGGTTTTTCCAATGGGGAGCTCTAAGGCTCCGCCGTGAGCAAAGCTGTTTCGCGCGTTAACTAGCTCTGCGAGCGCGCCCTTCAAAGCCGGGTGGTCTGACAAAGCCATCTTCTCGTCGAATCTTGCCCTCCAATCTTCATCGAACTCACTCAACATACTTTGAATCATCTCAAGCCTCGGGTTGCAGCTTGAGTTCCTAATCTTCTTTGCGATGAAGTTCTTGAGTTGAGTATGGCTATCGCGATCGACGCGATCTGCAATGATCTGTTTAAATGCGCTCTCGATACTACCGGTCGCGCGGATAACAGCATACTTTTTAATGTATGGTGCAGGTTTCGCTGCATCGCCGATGCCGGTAAGAAGTGCAGTAATTGTCGTTAGCTCGTCTCTGCACTCAGCAAGTAGTATCTCAACGCCACGATTGTTCATCAAGTGGCCCCTTTGAGAGCAGCATGCATATCGTTAACACGCTTTCTGATGTTCGCGCTGCGCATCGTTTCTTGCGACAGTATCTTTTGATACTCAGAGTTCTGTAGCGTCCTGATTTTACGTGTTTGATATTCTTCAGGGGTCGCCCGATGGGCGCCCTCCTGAAGTAACTTCCAGGACGCAATCATGACAGCGTCGTATACGGTAGAACTCAAGTTCGTTAAGAGCTTGGTTGGATCGCTAGGCGAGGTGTTGCGATAGGCACTTTCTCCAAGGTTCGCGAAAACAAATTCTATAGTTCGATTGAATTTCTGCCTAAGATTCTCAATTTCAGAGACGTTATTGTGTGTCCCCATGTAGTCATTAAGGTATTTCTTTAGGGAGATGTTGTATGGGGCATTAGCGGATTCAAGAATAAATTCATCGGATAGTGCGAAGAACCTAAGAATTAGCTCCAGATCGCGCATGCGACTGTCGCGTATCTCATTGCCCCACATCTGTCGCCAACCTTTGTTGTCATTAAGTTCAAGCAGAAGAGAGTTCAGTGGGCCCTGATATACGCAGTTGCGAATTTCTTGCGGTAGCAAGGTTCGGCCGCTTGTATTTATGCGCTCAAAAATCTGATACAGGCTAGTGTCACCGGGGGATGGATGCTGCTGCATGAATATAATTGCATGAATCGTGGTGTTTCTTATTTTTCTTTTTTCTTCTTCGCCAAGCTGTGCAAAGGTCTTTCCGCGCCAACGTTCGTGTATTCGCTTGCTATTTGATAGAGAGAACTGAGAGTTGTCATCAGAGAAGACCCCATTTACAAAATCTCTGACGGTCATGATCCGCTGATATCCATCAATGATCAGAAGCTTCTCGCCTTTAGTTTTGGCAAGAAAAATGCTGGGAACTGGTAGCCCTAACAGAACAGAGTCAATGAATCTGGATGCCTCAACACGATCCCATACATAGTGGCGTTGCAGTTCCGGCTTAATAAGCTCGTTGTCGTCATACCTTGCGATAAGCTCGCGAAACGAAAGGTCCGCTCCCCATGAGGAGATTTTGAACAAGTCGTCATCGCTATAAGCATCGTCAACTTCTTCCGCAGGTTTATCAATCTTGACGAGTTCTTCTTCAGTCATTGCGAAACTCTCCTGAGGGGCATAACGCTTGAGTTCAAGGGCGCTGCGCGGCTTTATCGCGCAGCGTCCCCTGGAACGAATTATTAGGCGATAGATATGGTGAAAATGAGGACAAACCACGCGAGAATCGTTACCCAGGGAATCGCGACGTTGAGAACGAGGTGCCCAGATAGGGGGCCACCCCGCTTGAGGCCAGAGTCAAATGTGGCCCAGACGGGATTGTCGCTTTCGATGTATTGTTTCCGCACAGACTCCATGCCAATGCCGAGGCGATAGGCTACGAAGAACCACAACAAGGCATACACCAGTCCGACAACCGCGACGACATCCCCCACTGCAGGGGAACTCTTGTGGGCGGCAGCATATGCAGCGAAGAAAATGGACTGCGCGACAATCGAAATACTGTGCCTCTGATGCTGCAAAA
>JAURVQ010000037.1 GCA_030655395.1 Gammaproteobacteria bacterium
CCCGGCCGCCATCAGGGCGAGCCCGCTTGCGACAAGCGCGCGCGGCTGGAATCGTTGGAAGATCGAACCCACAACACGCGTCAGGCCGGTCGCGATGGTGGACGGCACGAAGAACATGGCCAGCGCGACGCCGCGCGACACGAGATCGGGCGGCAGGAAGGCGATCGAATAGGCGTGCAGCGTGCCGCCTGCGAAAAGGGCCAGCAGTGGCAGCGCGAAACGCGCCTGCAGCGCGCCGGAAAGGTCGAGGCCGCGCCCGTCGTTGGTGAGGAGCGCGCTGCCGATCTTCACCACCCAGCGGCGTGATTTGGAAAGTTGTTGGCGTTTGTTCATATAAATACAGGTTACTAGTGGCTAGTGGCTAGATAATCGTCGTACTACTCGCTACTCGCCTCTAGCAACTGTTTTTCAATATGCTCCATGATCGCCAGCATCAATTCGCGGCAACCCGCGCCGTTGATGGCGGAAACCGCGTATACCGGGGCGCGCCACTTGAGGCGCTTGACGATATCTTTCGCGCGCTTCTCGCGCTCCTCTGCCGGCAGCATGTCCATTTTGTTGAGCACCAGCCAGCGCTCGCGCGCGGCCAGCTCCGGGCTGAATTTCTTCAGCTCCTTCTCAATGGTGCGCACGGCCTGCACCGGATCGTCCTCGGGGTTCAACGGCGCGGCATCCACCACGTGCAGCAGGAGGTGTGTGCGCGCCAGGTGACGCAGGAACTGCAAACCCAGCCCCGCGCCCTCCGCCGCACCCTCGATTACGCCGGGGATGTCGGCAATCACAAAACTGCGATGGGGTTCGATGCTCACCACACCGAGATGCGGATGCAGCGTTGTAAAAGGGTAGTTCGCCACCTTGGGCCGCGCGGCGGACACCGCGCGTATCAGGGTGGATTTGCCCGCGTTGGGCAAACCCAGCAGGCCGACATCCGCCAGCAGCTTCAGCTCCAGACGCAGATTGCGCACCTCACCCGGCGTGCCGGGCGTGAACTGGCGCGGCGCACGGTTGGTGCTGCTCTTGAAGCGCGCGTTGCCGAGGCCATGAAAGCCGCCCTGCGCCACGCGCAGCTTTTGCTCCGGCGCCACCAGATCGCCGATCACCTCATCGGTGTCCGCATCCCGCACCACGGTTCCGACCGGCACCGGGATGAACAGGTCATCGCCGCTCTTGCCGGTGCAGTCGCTGCCCATGCCGCCCTGACCGCGCTCGGCGTGGAAAATACGTTGGTAACGGAAATCGACCAGGGTATTGAGGGCGGGGGTGGCCACCAGATAGACGCTGCCGCCGTCGCCGCCGTCGCCGCCGCTGGGGCCGCCCAAGGGGATGAATTTTTCCCGGCGAAAGCTCACGCAGCCTTTGCCGCCGGCGCCGCCTTCGACGTGTATGTAGGCTTCGTCAGTAAACTTCATAGGGAACCATCGTTATTACAGCGCCAGTTACAGCGCCGGGCGCACAGACGCCTCGCCCCGGCTGATAGGGAGCATAAAGCTATGTGTCAGGGGATACAACCAAAAGCAAGGGGGTGGACCTGCCACCCCCTGACAGGCAGGACTACTTCTTTTTTGCGGCGGCCTTTTTCTTGGCAGGCTTCTTTGCTGCGGCCTTTTTCACAACCTTCTTCACTACCTTCTTTTTCGCAACCTTCTTTGCAGCAGGTTTCTTTGTTGCCTTCTTCATTGCTATCTCCTTTTTTGGTGTTGCCTTGATTGCAGTTGCTCGTTTTGGTACTGCCTTCTTCGGTACTACCTTCTTTGGAGCTGCCTTCTTCCTTACTACTTTCTTCACTTTCTTCGGTGTTATCGTCCGGAAAGGCTTTTTCTTGAGCGCCGCCTTCCTTTTGGTGGACTTCTTCGCACCGGATTTTTTCGCGGCCTTCTTCGCCGCCGTCTTCTTCACTTTCAGTTTTTTCGGTGCCGCCTTCGCGCTCGCCTTCTTCTGCACGAGTGCCGCAGGCTTGATTGCAGCCGGTAATTTCGTCTCTATCTTCCTTGCTGCGGGCATTCTGCTCGCATCATTCTGTTTAGGCAAGAGTTTATTTTCAGTTATCTGCGCCACAACTTTTCCTGCCGGCGCGACATTTCTCCTGGCTTCTGCCTGCGCATCGTCGAGAGTCTTGCCTATCGCGGTGAAGATGTCTTTGATTTCGCCCACACCTTGCACCGTGCGCAGCTTGCCCTGATTGCGATAGTAAGTGATGAGCGGCGCGGTCTGCGCATCGTAGACCCGCAAGCGGCTGCCGATGGTCTCTTCGTTATCGTCCGCGCGGTGACGCAGGTTGCCGCCGCACTTGTCGCACTTGTCATCGAGTCTTGAGGGCGAGGTGTAGACGTTGTAGGTCTCGCCGCACAATTCGCAGGTGCGCCGTCCGGTGAGACGCTGCATGAGGATATCGAAGTCTACCTCGATGAGGAGCGCAAACTGCAGCGGACGCCCGAGTCGCGCGAGCATGGTGTCGAGTGCCTCGGCCTGCGGGATGTTGCGGGGAAAGCCGTCCAGAATGAAGCCCTGATGGGCATCGGGGCTGTCCAGCCGTTCGGCGATCATGCCGAGCACGATGTCGTCCGAGACCAGCTGGCCGGCCTCCATCGCAGCGCGCGCCTGCTTGCCGAGCGGGGTGCCGGCGGCGACTGCGGCACGCAGCAGATCGCCTGTTGAGATTTGGGGGGCTTTGTATTTCTGCACCAGCAGTTTGGCCTGGGTGCCCTTGCCCGAGCCGGGCGCTCCTAACAGAACTATTCTCATAGGCCTTCCTCGCTCTTATTTTGGTGTCGGTTGTTTCTCTTTTCCACCATGCTTATACGCCGCCTTTGAGTGACGATGAGTTTCGGCATTCGCTAAACTACCCTCAGCCTGCATCCAAGTCAATGTACCGGATGAAAAAGTTAGCGCGCGCATCCAGCCCCTCAACGCATGCAATGGCAGTCTGAAAATTCGTCCGGCAGCACATCTCCGTCGGGCATCCATGTTTTTCGCAGCGCCTCTTTGCCCGACGTACATGATGCGTTACACTCTTATGAGTACTTACGCACACGCGAGGAAACATGCCCAGGAAGAACGCCTTTTACGCCCAGTCGGGCGGAGTCACCGCGGTGATCAACGCCTCCGCCTGCGGAGTGCTGGAAACCGCGCGCAAACACAAGGACAAGATCGGCAAGGTCTACGCGGGGCGCAACGGTATCATCGGCGCGCTCACCGAAGACCTGATCGACACCGGCAAGGAATCCGCCAAGGCCATCGCGGCGCTGCGCCACACCCCCGCCGGGGCCTTCGGCTCCTGCCGCTTCAAGCTCAAGGGCCTGGAGCAGAGCCGGGCCGAGTACGAGCGCCTGATCGAAGTCTTCAAGGCGCACAACATCGGCTACTTCTTTTATAACGGCGGCGGCGACTCCGCCGACACCTGTCTCAAGGTCTCGCAGCTGTCCGAAAAACTGGGCTATCCGCTGCAGGCCATCCACGTACCCAAGACCGTGGACAACGACCTCCCCATCACCGACACCTGCCCGGGCTTTGGCTCGGTGGCCAAGTACATCGCCATCTCCACGCGCGAGGCGAGCTTCGATGTGGCCTCGATGTGCAAGACCTCGACCAAGGTGTTCGTGGTCGAGGTGATGGGCCGCCACGCGGGCTGGATCGCCGCGGCAGGCGGGCTCGCATCGAGCAAGGACTGCGAGATCCCCATCGTCATCCTGTTTCCGGAAGTCGCCTTCGACAAGACGAAGTTCCTCGCCAGGGTGGATACCCTGGTAAAGAAGTTCGGCTACTGCTCGGTGGTGGTCTCGGAAGGCGTGAAGGGCTCGGACGGCAACTTTCTCTCCGACCAGGGGCTGCGCGACGCCTTCGGCCATGCCCAACTGGGCGGCGTAGCGCCGGTGGTGGCCAACATCATTAAAGAAGGTCTCGGGCTCAAGTATCACTGGGCGGTGGCGGACTATCTCCAGCGCGCCGCGCGCCACATCGCCTCCAGGACCGATGTCGCGCAGGCCTATGCCATGGGCAAGGCGGCGGTCGAGTACGCCCTCAAAGGCCACAACGCGGTGATGCCCACCGTGGTGCGCGTCTCCAGCAAGCCGTATAAATGGAAGGTCGGCATGGCGCAACTGGCCAAGGTGGCGAACGTGGAAAAAATGATGCCCAAGGATTTCATCAGCCCGGACGGCTTCGGCATCACCGACAAGTGCCGCGTCTATCTGGAGCCGCTCATCTCCGGCGAAGACTACCCGCCGTACAAAAACGGTCTGCCGCAGTATGTGCGCCTCAAGAACGCAGCCGTACCCAAAAAGCTTAAACCGTTTCAACTGCAAAAATAAAGAAGTAACTCTACTCAGGAGTTTCAGCTCGTCCGACGGATCGGTAACTTTGTTGACAACTTTTAAACCCAGGGAGAAAGTCTAATGTCAGCAGCACTCATTATCAGCATTGTGTGTGCCTTCGCCGCCATCGCCTACGGCGTTTGGTCGATGCGGTGGATATTGGCGCAGTCCGACGGCAACGACCGCATGCGCGAGATCGCCGCCGCCATCCAGGAAGGCGCCATGGCGTATCTCAACCGTCAGTACAGCACCATCGCCCTCGTCGGCGTGGCGTTGTTCCTCATCATCGGCTTCGTGCCGGGATTGGGGTGGAAGAGCGCCATCGGTTTTGCCATCGGCGCCATCCTGTCCGGTCTTGCCGGTTACGCCGGCATGATCATCTCGGTGCGTGCCAACGTGCGCACGGCCGAGGCGGCACGCAGCGGTCTCAATGCCGCATTACAGGTCGCCTTCCGTGGCGGCGCGATCACCGGCATGTTCGTGGTCGGCTTCGGCCTGCTCGGCGTGGCGGGTTATTACGCCGTCCTGCAGTCGATGACGCCTGCGGGTGAAGCGGTCAGCCTCGCACCGCTCGTGGGCCTCGCCTTCGGCGGTTCGCTGATCTCGATCTTCGCGCGTCTCGGCGGCGGCATCTTCACCAAGGGTGCGGACGTGGGCGCCGACCTGGTGGGCAAGGTCGAGGCCGGCATCCCCGAGGATGACCCCCGCAACCCGGCCGTGATCGCCGACAACGTGGGCGACAACGTGGGCGACTGCGCCGGTATGGCCGCCGACCTGTTCGAGACCTACGCGGTAACCATCATCGCCACCATGCTGCTGGGCGGTCTGCTATTCACCGGTGAGGCAGGCTCCAATGCCGTGCTGTATCCCCTAGTGATGGGCGCGGTCTCCATCATCGCCTCCATCGTCGGCACCTTCTTCGTGAACGCGCGTGAAGGCGGCAAGATCATGAACGCGCTCTACCGCGGCCTGATCGTCGCGGCAGTGCTGTCCGCCATCGCCTTTTACTTCGTCACCGACTGGCTGATGGCCGATAACGGCAGCTACAGCGTGCTCAACCTCTACGGCGCCGCCATCATCGGCCTGTTGGTAACTGCGGCGCTCGTCGTCATCACCGAGTACTACACCGCGACCGAATATGGCCCAGTGAAGTACGTGGCCGAGGCCTCCACCACCGGGCACGCGACCAACATCATCGCAGGCCTGGCGATCTCCATGAAGTCCACCGCGCTGCCGGTGCTCTCGATCTGCCTGGGGATATGGGGTGCCTATCAGTTCGCCGAGCTGTACGGCATCGCGGTGGCGGTCACCTCCATGCTGTCGATGGCGGGCATCATCGTGGCGCTCGACGCCTACGGCCCGATCACCGACAACGCGGGCGGCATCGCGCAGATGGCGGGCCTGCCGGAAGAGGTGCGCAACATCACCGATCCGCTCGACGCCGTGGGCAACACCACCAAGGCGGTCACCAAGGGTTACGCCATCGGTTCGGCGGGCCTGGCGGCGCTGGTGCTGTTCGCCGACTTCACGCACGAGCTGAGCAAGCACACCGGTACGCTCGCGTTCGACCTCTCGAATCACATGGTGATCATCGGCCTGCTGATCGGCGGCCTGGTGCCTTACCTGTTCGGCGCGCTCGCCATGCAGGCGGTGGGGCGCGCAGCAGCGTCGGTGGTGGTCGAGGTGCGGCGTCAGTTCCGCGAGATACCCGGCATCATGGCCGGCACCGCGAAACCGGACTACTCGCGCGCGGTGGATATGCTCACCAAGTCCGCCATTAAGGAGATGATCGTACCCTCGCTGCTGCCGGTGCTGGTACCGGTTGTCGTGGGGCTGACACTCGGCCCGCAGGCGTTGGGCGGCGTGCTGATCGGCGCCATCGTCACCGGCCTGTTCGTGGCCATCTCCATGACCACCGGCGGCGGTGCGTGGGACAACGCCAAGAAGCACATCGAGGAAGGCCACTTCGGCGGCAAGGGCTCCGACGCGCACAAGGCGGCGGTCACCGGTGACACCGTAGGCGACCCCTACAAGGACACCGCCGGTCCCGCCATCAACCCGATGATCAAGATCATCAACATCGTGGCACTGTTGATCGTACCGTTGCTTGCTTAACTAGCCGCATCGGTTCTCGCCACAAAAAAAGGGCGCCTCCGGGCGCCCTTTTTCTTTGCCACGTTAAAAACTAAAAACACTGCGTAAAAAAACGGGGGCTTTAAGCCCCCGTTTTCACATACACGGCATCAAAGCGTATTACAGGTTGTAACCGCGCTCCTCGTGTTGCGAGAGATCCAGACCTTCCGTCTCCTGCTCCTCGCTGACGCGCAGACCCATCACCGCATCCAGCACCTTGAGGATGACGTACGTCACCACACCGCACCAGACGATGGTGACCAGCACGCCCTGCGCCTGGGTGATGACCTGGCTCACGATGCTGAAGCCCTCGCCCTTCACGCCGCCCAGACTCGCGGCGGCGAATACGCCGGTGAGCAGCGCGCCGATGATACCGCCCACCGCATGCACGCCGAACACGTCGAGCGCATCGTCGTAACCGAGCATGCGTTTCAAGCTGGTCGCCGCCCAGTAACAGACCACGCCTGCGGCGGCGCCGATCACAATCGCGCCCATGGGGCCCACGTAGCCGGAGGCCGGGGTGATGGCCACGAGGCCGGCCACCGCGCCGGTGACAATACCGAGTACCGTGGGTTTGCCGCGCACCATCCACTCGGCAAACATCCAGCCCATCGCCGCAGCGGCGGTGGCGATCTGCGTCACCGCCATGGCCATACCCGCAGTGCCGTTCGCGGCCACCGCGCTGCCTGCGTTGAAGCCGAACCAGCCGACCCAGAGCATGGAGGCACCGACCACGGTAAGGGTGAGGTTATGCGGCGGCATAGCCACCTTGCCGTAACCGGCGCGCTTGCCGAGCACCAATGCCGCTACCAGGCCAGCGATACCGGCGTTGATGTGCACCACGGTGCCGCCCGCGAAATCGAGCACGCCCCAGTCCCACATCAGGCCACCGTCGCCGCTCCACACCATATGCGCGATGGGCGCATACACCAAGGTGAGCCACAGGCCCGTGAACCACAGCATGGCGGAGAATTTCATGCGCTCGGCGAACGCGCCCACGATGAGCGCGGGGGTGATGATAGCGAACGTCATCTGGAAGGTCATGAACACCGTTTCAGGAATTGAGACCCAGATGGACTCCACCGTGACGCCGCTCAAGAACGCCTTGTTCAGGCTGCCGAAGAAGGAATTGAAATTAACCACCCCCTTCTCCATGCCGCTGACGTCAAACACGAGGCTGTATGCGTACAGCGCCCACAGCACCGTAACCAGCGAGGTAACGGCAAAGCACTGCATGAGCACCGAGAGCACATTCTTGGAGCGCACCATGCCGGCGTAGAACAAGGCGAGACCGGGGATGGTCATGAGCAGCACCAACGCGGTCGAGGTCAGCATCCATGCGGTGTCGCCCGAGTTCAGTACCGGTGCGGCAACCGCAGGAGCCGGTGCCTCCGGGGCCGCCGCCTCTGTTGCTGCCGGGTCTGCGGCAGGCGCCTCCTCGGCCATCACCCAGGTTGGCACCGCGAGCAGAAGCGTTAACGCGCATGCGCTCACTATACTTTTGAAGTTATACATCATGTGATCTTCCCCCTCGCTTAAAGCGCATCCGGACCGGTCTCGCCGGTACGGATGCGGATGACCTGTTCCAGGTTATAGACGAAGATTTTTCCGTCGCCGATCTTGCCGGTGTTGGCCGATTTCTCGATGGCCTCGATCACGCGTTCCAGCATGGCGTCATCCACGGCGGTTTCGATCTTCACCTTGGGCAGAAAATCCACCACATATTCCGCACCCCGGTACAGCTCGGTGTGCCCCTTTTGCCTTCCAAAACCCTTCACCTCGGTGACGGTGACGCCCTGCACCCCGATTTCGGACAGGGCCTCACGCACATCGTCGAGCTTGAAGGGTTTGATGATTGCCGTAACAAGTTTCATGCATTGACTCCTCAGGCAGATTGCCGATTTAGAAAGTCTTGCCGACAGAGAGGATGAACGACCCGTCAGAGATGTCTTCCGTCGCCGTACCTTTGGTGATGGTGTAAGGCCCGCTCTTGGCATTGGTGTTGGTGTAGGCCAAACCAAAGTTAAATCCACTGAACTCCTTGGACAGGCCCAGCTTGTAGTCGGTGTAATCCAAGACCCCGTAGCTCTCGACCCTCTGGTGACCGACATGCAGTCCCAGGATAATGCTTTGCGGCAGTTCAAAAGTGGCGTTGGCCTCTAAATAGCCCGATCCTTTGGAGTCGCCATTGGCCGTCGCTCCGGTGGCGGGATTATTCTGATTGACACCAAAGTAATCGGTGAGTGTGTGGGAGTACTTCACATTGAAGAACTTGTAGGTCACTCCGGCATAGGCTTCCAGAGTGTTGTACTTTTCACTGGGCGTGGTGTTGCTCTTCCCGCCGGGGTAGTAGTATTCCAGCAGTCCCACGTTGTAGCTGAAGTCATCATTGACCTTGCCGCTGTAACCGGCGTAAAAATCCCATTCCATGCTGGCGTTGCTGTAGCTCGCGCTCGTCACGTTGGACGCCCAGGTGCCGAGATAAAACCCGCTCGCATGGGCATAATCAATTCCACCCTGAATTGCGGGATCGTCAAAGGTCTGCGAGATACCGCGGAATACGTAATTGCTGGTGAGTGCCAAGTTGCCGGTAACGCTATGCGGTGAGGTCGGCTCATCGGCCAATGCCAGCATCGGGCTGATCACAAGCATGCCAGTCACCAGAGTTGTTGTTAGGCCTTTCATTAAGTAACCTCCCTATATAAAGTATATAAAGTGAACGAGGCACAATAGACTTGACCGATTCCGGGCCAGATTATTGAGCTGCACGGCATAATGCAGTTCCTGTGCCATACTATTATTTATGCTTATTATCAATAAGTTGTATTGATAAAGTGATGTAAAAATACAGTGCAAAACGCACTATAATCAGGCTGGTTTTGAATTTACGCACCATCATGGTGCCATTTAAGGGAAGAATGCAGATGATCGGGGCAACCACATTGGATGAATTAGTGCGACGGCTGGCGGAAATCGTCCCGCCCGGGCTACGCGAGACGCAGCGTGACGTGGAGCAAAATCTGCGTGCCGCATTGAACAGCACGTTCGCCAAACTGAATCTGGTCACGCGCGAGGAATTCGAGATCCAGAGCGCGCTGCTCGCACGCGCACGCACGCAACTCAAGGCGCTGGAAGCGCACGTCGCGACGCTGGAGACACAACTCGCCGGCGAGAAACCAGACAGCCGCAACCACAAGCAAGAACCTTAACTCACTCCATCGTCATGTCGCTCGCCGTAACCTACAGCCGTGCGCAAGTCGGCGTCGATGCACCGCTGGTCACGGTCGAGGTGCACCTCTCCAACGGCCTGCCCAGCCTCTCCATCGTCGGCCTGCCGGAGGCGGCAGTCAAAGAGAGCAAGGATCGCGTGCGCAGCGCACTGCTCAACGCGCGCTTCGAGTTTCCCTCACGCCGCATCACCATCAACCTCGCACCGGCGGATTTACCCAAAGAGGGTGGCCGCTTTGATCTCGCCATAGCACTCGGCATTCTCGCCGCCAGCGGGCAAATTCCCAAACAGGCGCTGCACGAATACGAATTTATCGGTGAATTGGCGCTGACCGGAGAACTGCGCGCGGTGCGCGGCGTGCTGCCGGTGGCCTTGCAGACGCGTGCGGCGGGACGGGCGCTGTTGACGCCCGCGGAGAATGCGGACGAAGCCGCGTTAGTGCAGGGAGTGAATGTGCTGGCAGCGCATCACCTGCTCGAAGTGTGCGCGCATTTGAACGGCAGCCAGTTGTTGCCGCCGCATACTGCGGTACGGTCTGCTGTGGGGGACGATGAAGGGAATGATTTGGCAGAGGTGCGCGGTCAGCCGCATGCCAAACGCGCCTTGGAGATCGCCGCGGCGGGCGGCCACAGCCTGTTGATGATCGGCCCGCCCGGCACCGGGAAGACCATGCTGGCAAGCCGCTTGTCCAGCATCCTGCCGGAAATGGAAGATGAAGAGGCCCTGGAATCGGCTGCGATCCTGTCGGTCAGCGATCAGGGTTTCAGTGCGGAACGGTGGCGGCGGCGTCCGTTTCGCACGCCGCACCACACCGCCTCCGGCGTCGCACTGGTCGGGGGCGGCGGCATACCGCGCCCCGGTGAAATATCGCT
This sequence comes from Gammaproteobacteria bacterium, assembly GCA_030655395.1. Taxonomy (GTDB): domain Bacteria; phylum Pseudomonadota; class Gammaproteobacteria; order SURF-13; family SURF-13; genus JAQBXX01. Next base: position 10,545 of record JAURVQ010000037.1, read on the forward strand.
CGCCCATCACGGCGTGCTGTTTCTGGACGAGTTGCCCGAATTCGACCGGCGCGTATTGGAAGTCCTGCGCGAGCCGCTGGAGTCCGGCCGCATCACCATCTCACGCGCCGCGCGCCAAGCCGAATTCCCTGCGCGCTTCCAGCTCATCGCCGCAATGAACCCCTGCCCCTGCGGCTATCTGGGCGACAGCAACGGCCGCTGTCACTGCACCCTGGAGCAGGTGCAACGCTACCGCGCCCGTGTCTCCGGCCCCTTGCTTGACCGCATCGACATGCACATCGAAGTGCCAAAACTTCCCCAGCAAGCCATGCGTGCCCAACCCGACGCCACCACCGAAACCAGCGCGCAAGTACGCACGCGTGCCGCAGCAGCGCGCGCACGCCAGCTACACCGCAGCAAAAAACCCAACGCCCTGCTCAAAAACCGTCAAGTCGAAAAACACTGCCGCCTGAACGACGCCGACAACAAACTGCTCGAACACGCCATCGAACGCCTAGGCCTCTCCGCCCGCGCCTACCACCGCATCCTCAAAGTCGCCCGCACCATCGCCGACCTGGCCGCAAGTGATGACATCACCACCACCCACCTCACCGAAGCAATCTCCTACCGGCGCCTGGATCGCAATACCCATCAATAAGGCATATGGATCCATCTCTGTCAGCTTGTTAATAACTACGCCAGCCGATTGTGGCGGGGAGGATGCCATCTCCATTCCGATAACCCCGCGCGCCCCATAATGAGCACTTTGGATTGCGCTCACTGCGCCAGCAACTCCCGGTAGACTGCGAGCGTTTGCTGAACCACCTTGTCGTCCGAAAACTCTGCTTCGACGAGCTCGCGGCCCCGTTCACCCATTCTGACCCGCTGTTCAGGATCCTCGATCAATCGCTTGATTGACGCTGCAAGCGCCGCCGCATTCTGGGGCGGCACCAGCAGCCCGTTATATCCGTTAATAACAACCTCACGACAGCCCGGAACATCAGTGGTAATGATCGGCCGGCCACAGGCGGCAGCCTCGAGAAGCACCTTCGGCAAACCCTCTCGATACGATGGCAGACATACGACGCAGGACTGGGCGAACACCTCAGGCATATCCTCGCGTCGGCCCCACCACTCCACGACACCGCTGTCGCGCCACCTAGCGAGCTGGCCATCGCTGATCGCCACAGGGTTTTCCGGGTCACTCTCGCCGACAAGGACGAAGCGCGCCTGGACACCAAGCGCGCGGAGGAGTCGCGCCGCCTCGACGAACTCACCTACGCCTTTATCCCAGATCATGCGCGAGGGCAACATGACAACGGGCGTGCCGACTGGCTCTGGCGTTGGCGTAAAGCGTTCGATATTGACGCCAGAGCCACGAATCAGCCGCACGCGTCTTGGCGCAACCATGCCGCCTTCCACAAGCATCCTTTGGTCGTCTGGGTTCTGCAGGATGAGTAAACTGCTCCCGGTGTTGAGCAACAGGCGGAAGGCGCGCACCACAAAAGGCTGCAGGAGCCTCGCCTTGAGGGTCTTGGAAGCGAAGATGAACCCCATGCCTGCGAGCACATTCACCACCGCCGGCAGGCGCGCAATGCGCGCGGCGATGGAGCCGTAGAGGACGGGCTTCAGGGCGATGTGGTGCACGATGTCGGGCCGCTCGCGCCGGAAAATACCGGCGACCTCGGCAATCGCGGCGAGTTCGCGCAATGGGTTCTGGCTACTGCGGCGCAAGCCGATGGGAATGAGCTTGAAGCCTTCGGCGGCGATCGCCTCGCCGTGCGCGCCGACCCGCGTAGCCACCACGATGTCATAGCCTGCGGTCTGCGCCGCGCGCGCGAGCGGCAGACGGTGCGAACAGAAGTACCAGTCCTCTGTAACAAGGAAGAGCAGCTTCGGGCGACTAGCGCTCATGGCCTATGTCCAGCCACACATGAACCATTAGCACGCCCCGGAGATGATATGGAAACCACAACATATGCATTACTTGCGGCCAGCAATATGAAAATTCACAGGCTCCAATATAATGTCCCAGAGGGAAAATCAGGCGCACTAAAGACCGACTTTACATCAACCATAACGCCGTCTCTGTTGCCAAACATGGCCGAAAAATATACCGGACCTTTAGCCACATAAGCCTCGTGCGCAACTGCCAATATCACCGCATCAAGATTTACCAGTTCCGGCTCAGTGCATAGTGTAAGACCATACTCTTTTTGCGCCTCGACGCTGTCAGCAACCGGATCATGCACCCGCACCTCGACACCATACTCCATCAACTCAGTGATGATGTCCGGCACCCGGCTGTTGCGTAAATCCGGTATATTCTCTTTGAATGTCAAACCCAACACGCCAACCTTTGCACCCTTTATGGAGCCATGCGTGCGGGCCAGCAACTTCACTGTCTGTTCAGCTACATACTTTCCCATATAATCATTTATACGGCGCCCCGCCAGAATAACTTGTGGCTGGTAGCCCAATTCCTCCGCCTTGTGCGTCAGATAATATGGATCAACTCCAATACAGTGCCCACCCACCAAACCTGGCCGGAAAGAAAGAAAGTTCCATTTGGTAGAAGCTGCTGCGAGCACATCTGATGTGCAGATGCCCATCTTGCCAAAGATGATGGCAAGTTCATTCATTAACGCGATATTCAGATCACGCTGCGTGTTTTCTATCACCTTGGCAGCCTCGGCAACTTTAATGCTGGGAGCACGATATATCCCCGCCTCGACTATCTCGGCGTATGCTTGAGCTATGGTTTCCATAGTCTCACGATCCTCCCCTGCCACCACTTTGACGACCCGTTCGAGGGTGTGCAACTTGTCTCCGGGGTTAATTCGTTCCGGAGAGTAACCCACCTTGAAGTCGATACCAGGCCTGAGGCCAGAGATGCGCGCCAACTCCGGCCGGCATATATCTTCCGTTACACCCGGATATACAGTGGACTCATATACCACTATGGCGCCACGCTGCATGATACCGCCTATGGTTTCAGTAGCCCTGAGAAGCAGCGTTAAATCTGGCCTACGCACCTTGTCAATTGGCGTAGGCACAGCCACAATAAAAAAATTTGCTCCCTTCAACTCACCACTGTTTGCCGTAAAACGGAGTGTCGTTTTTCTAAGCGTGTCGGCGGAAATTTCATGGGTGCGATCACGCGCATCCCTCAGCTCATCGACCTTGTCCGCGTCGATATCGAACCCCACCACATCGGCAAATTTGCGCGAAAATGCCAATGCTATCGGTAACCCGACGTAACCCAATCCAACTACCGCAATTTTCATAGTCAAAAAATTCCCTTAGTAAACTACCTGATCAAGCATTTCGCTCCAGCCAAGCCTGAAACATCAGCACGCACCAGAGATGGTGCTGCCAGTTACACCTGCCAGAAAGGTGCTCCTCCCATTTGCTTCTGATTGGCGCGGGGTCGAAATATCCTTCGTCCCGCAGCCGCTTTTCATCCAGCAAATCTTCCGCCCAACCCCGCAGTGGCCCGCGCAGCCAAGCATCTATAGGCACACCGAATCCCATTTTTGGCCGCTCTATCAGTTCCTTGGGC
>JAURVQ010000041.1 GCA_030655395.1 Gammaproteobacteria bacterium
TACCCGCTGGTGGTGCGCCCCAGCAACGTGCTGGGCGGGCGCGCGATGGAGATCGTGCACGCCCAGGTGGACCTTGAGCGCTACATGGGTGAAGCGACGGAGAGCGCCAAAAGATTCCCGGAGCGCATGCCGATTCTGCTCGACCGCTTTTTGAACGACGCCATCGAGGTGGACGTGGATGCCGTCTGTGACGGCCATGATGTCTTGATCGGCGGCATCATGGAACACATCGAACAGGCCGGCATCCACTCCGGCGACTCGGCGTGCTCGCTGCCGCCGTTCAGCCTGAGCGCCGCGCTCCAGGATGATCTGCGCGCGCAGATGCGGCGCATGGCGCTGGAATTGCGCGTGATCGGCCTGATGAACGCGCAATTCGCCATCAAGGGCGATGACATTTACGTGCTAGAAGTGAATCCGCGCGCCTCGCGCACCGTGCCGTTCGTATCCAAGGCCACGGGCCGTTCGCTGGCCAAGATCGCGGCACGCTGCATGGTCGGCAAAACCCTCAAGACGCAGGGTGTGACAAGTGAGGTGATTCCCGCTTATTATTCGGTGAAAGAGGCGGTGTTTCCGTTCATCAAATTCACCGGCGTCGATACCCTGCTCGGTCCGGAGATGAAATCCACCGGCGAGGTAATGGGTGTAGGACGCAGCTTTGGCGAGGCATTTGCGAAGTCGCAGCAGGCCGCGGGCGCGAGCCTGCCGCACGGCGGGCGCGTGTTCCTGAGCGTGCGCGATTCCGACAAACTGCAGGTGGTGGATGTCGCGCGCTCCCTCATCGCGCAGCATTTTGAAATCCTCGCCACGCGCGGCACCGCCGAGGTGCTGGGGCAGGCCGGCATCCCGCACGCGCGGGTGAACAAGGTCACCGAGGGTCGTCCGCACATCGCCGACATGATTAAAAACGATGAGATCAATCTCATCGTGAACACGGCGGAAAGTCGTCAGGCGATTGCCGATTCGTATGAAATACGGCGCGCGGCACTGCAACACAAGGTGAGCTATACCACCACACTCGCGGGCGCCAAGGCGGTATGTCTTGCGTTGCAGCAGCGCGGGGCGGATGGGGGCGTGGGCGAGGTGTACCGTTTACAGGATCTGCATAAGGAGCTGAGAGCATGAGCAAGGTGCCGCTGACCGCGCGTGGGGCACAGAAACTGCGCGATGAATTGCAGGAACTCAAGACCGTGGCGCGTCCGCGCGTGATCGCCGCCATCGCCGAGGCGCGCGCGCACGGCGATTTGAAGGAAAACGCCGAATATCATGCCGCCAAGGAACAGCAGAGCTTCATTGAGGGCCGCCTCGCCGAGATCGAATCCAAGCTTTCCAACGCCGAAGTGATTGATGTCACCGCGCTCAACGCGCACGGGCGCGTGGTGTTCGGCGCCACGGTGGACCTCGTCAGCGAAGAGACCGGTGATGAGGTCACCTACCAGATCGTCGGTGACGACGAGGCGGATATCAAACAGGGCTTGATCTCCATCAGCTCCCCCATCGCGCGCGCGCTCATCGGCAAGGAAGAGGGCGACGTGGCGGCGGTGCAGGCGCCGGGGGGGGTGAAGGGATATGAGATCGTCGCGGTACGTTATGTCTAGCACGACCGCCATCGGCCAGCGTATTTTGCTCACACTGTGGGTGGGCGGCCTGTGGACGGTGGGTTATATCGCCGTGCCGATGCTGTTCCACGCGCTGGACGACCGCCGCTTGGCGGGCGAACTCGCGGGACGTTTGTTCGGCGTGATAAACGGCCTCGGCCTCGTCTGCGGACTGCTGCTGCTCGCTTCCGTGCTGTATCACGCCGGACGCGAGTGGCGGCGCACCTGGCAGGTGTGGGCCTTGCTGGCGATGCTCGCCTTGATCGGCATCGGCGAATTCGGCCTCACACCGCTGATGCAGGCGCTTAAAGCCGCCAATCCGCAGGGCTTCATTCCGGGCACGTCAGACGCCAGCCGTTTTGGTATGCTACACGGCCTGTCGTCGTTGCTGTATCTCGCCACCAGCCTTATAGGTCTCTCCTTGGTGGCCTTTGGGCTGGATCGGAATAAGCTGATGCCAGCCTAGCCCTCACGCCTTGCTACTGGCCACTCGCCACTGAATTTATGGCCCGCACCAAGTCCAGCGCACGCTGGCTGAAAGAGCACTTCACCGACACCTACGTCAAACAGGCGCAGGAGGCGGGCTATCGCTCGCGTGCGGTCTACAAGCTGCTTGAAATCAACGAACGCGACCGCATTCTGCGCCCCGGCATGACCGTGGTGGATCTGGGCGCTGCGCCCGGCGGCTGGTCGCAGGTGACGGCGAGCATAGTGGGAAGTAAAGGTCGCGTGATTGCGCTCGATATACTCGCTATGGAGCCGTTGCCGGACGTCAGCTTCATTCAGGGCGACTTTACCGAACAGCAGGCCCTCGATGCGCTGATCGAGGCCATGCACGGCGAGCGTGCCGGGCTTGTAATGTCGGACATGGCCCCCAATATCAGTGGTCTGCGCTCGGTCGACCAGCCGCGCGCGATGTACCTTGCCGAGCTGGCGCTGGAATTCGCGCGCAAGGTGCTCGCGCCGGGCGGAGACCTGCTCATGAAGGTGTTTCAGGGCGAGGGTTTCGACGCATTGCGCAAGGATTTGCTGCGCTCCTTCAAGCAGGTGCTGGTGCGCAAGCCTGCGTCCTCACGGGCGCGCAGCCGTGAAGTTTATCTGCTCGCCAGAAACTATCACGACTAAACTATTACGGCTGGGGCAGTCTAATGTCGGACATATGATGATTTGTGATAACCTAGTTTCAATCCAAGTACAGAGGCCGCACCGTTGAATGACATAGCAAAAAACCTGATTCTGTGGATAGTCATCGCCATTGTGTTGATGATGGTGTTCAATAACTTCGGCCCGCGCCAGACAGCGGCGCGCCAGCTTGAATACTCGCAGTTTATCGCCGACGTCAAGGAAGGCCGGGTGCAAAAGGTGAGCATCGAAGACCGCACCATCCGCGGTGTGATGCAGAACGGCGAGACTTTCACCACCTACAGCCCGGGCGATCCGGGCCTGATCGGCGACCTGCTCAACAACAGCGTCAAGATCGACGCGCGTCCGCCGGAGCAGCAGGGTCTGCTGATGCAGTTGTTCATATCCTGGTTCCCGATGCTGCTCCTGATCGGCGTGTGGATTTTCTTCATGCGCCAGATGCAGGGCGGCGCGGGCGGGCGCGGCGCGATGTCGTTCGGCAAGAGCCGCGCGCGCATGGTCGGCGAAGATCAGATCAAAATCACGTTCGCCGATGTCGCGGGCGTGGATGAGGCCAAGGAGGAGGTTGCGGAGCTGGTCGAATTCCTGCGCGACCCGGGCAAATTCCAGAAGCTGGGCGGCAAGATTCCGCGCGGCGTGCTCATGGTGGGCTCGCCCGGCACGGGCAAGACGCTGCTCGCCAAGGCCATTGCCGGCGAGGCCAAGGTGCCGTTCTTCGCCATCTCCGGCTCCGACTTCGTCGAGATGTTCGTCGGCGTCGGCGCCTCGCGCGTGCGCGACATGTTCGAGCAGGCGAAGAAGCACGCGCCGTGCATCATCTTCATCGACGAGATCGACGCCGTGGGCCGTCATCGTGGCGCAGGCCTCGGCGGTGGACACGACGAGCGCGAACAGACCCTCAACCAGTTGCTGGTGGAGATGGACGGCTTCGAAGGCACTGAAGGCGTTATCGTGATCGCCGCCACCAATCGTCCCGACGTGCTCGACCCGGCACTGCTGCGTCCCGGCCGCTTCGACCGTCAGGTGGTGGTGCCGTTGCCCGACGTGCGCGGGCGCGAACAAATCCTCAAGGTTCACATGCGCAAGGTACCGCTCGGCGACAACGTCGAGGCCAGCGTGATCGCGCGCGGCACGCCCGGATTTTCCGGCGCCGATCTCGCCAATCTGGTGAATGAGGCGGCGCTGTTCGCCGCGCGTGAAAACCGGCGCGTGGTGGGCATGGAGCACTTTGAAAAGGCCAAGGACAAAATCATGATGGGCGCGGAGCGCCGCTCCATGGTGATGAGTGAAGATGAAAAGAAACTCACCGCCTATCACGAGGCGGGGCACGCCATCGTCGGCCGTTTGATGCCTGCGCACGATCCGGTGTACAAGGTGAGCATCATCCCGCGCGGACGTGCGCTCGGCGTGACCATGTTCCTGCCGGAGCAGGATCGTTACAGCTACAGCAAGCAGCGTTTGGAGAACCAGATATGCAGCATGTTCGGCGGGCGTGTCGCTGAGGAGATCATCTTCGGGGCGGAGAAGGTCACTACCGGTGCGAGTAACGACATCCAGCGCATCACCGAGATCGCGCGCAACATGGTCACCAAGTGGGGCTTGTCCGAACGGCTGGGCCCGCTCACCTACAGCGAAGACGAGGGCGAGGTGTTTCTCGGCCACAGCGTGTCGCGTCACAAGATGGTGTCCGACGAAACCGCGCACGTGATCGACGAAGAGATTCGCACGATCGTGGATCGTAACTACAAGCAGGCGAAACAGTTGCTCGAGGCCAACATCGACAAGCTGCACGTCATGGCCGACACGCTGATGAAATACGAAACCATCGACAGCCTGCAGATCGACGACATCATGGCCGGCAAGCCGCCGCGCCCGCCACAGGACAGCAGCGATTCTGCTCCGAAGAGCGGCCCGGGCGTCACCCCAGCCGAAAAGGAAACCAAGGCCGAGGGCAAGATCGGCAGGCCGGCGAGTGAGCACTGAAAAATCCCCCGGCCTTCGGCGACCCCCTTTTTTAAAGGGGGTCGAGCGTTAGCGAGGGGGATTTCCTCGCCACCCGCTGCTCGTTACTTGTTTGCAAGCATGGCTACTGCTACCCCCGCCCTGAACTGCCGGGGCAAGCTGCTCCCCCTGACTCCGCCCTGTGTTATGGGCATACTCAACATTACCCCCGACTCCTTTTCGGACGGGGGTAATTTTTTGTCCGTGTCTGCCGCGGTGCAGCGTGCACGCACGATGGCCGGGGAGGGCGCGGCGATCATCGATGTGGGCGGGGAGTCCACCCGCCCCGGCGCCACACCCGTCTCCGTGCAGGAGGAGCTCGACCGCGTGCTGCCGGTCATCGAGGCCATTCGGGCGGAACTACCCGTTGTCATTTCCATCGATACCAGCAAGCCTGAGGTGATGCGCGCTGCAGTAGAGGCGGGGGCGTCATTTATCAACGATGTATTCGCGTTGCGCGCCGAAGGCGCATTGCAGGCGGCGGTCGAGATCAACCGCCGTTACAGCGTGCTGGTCTGCCTGATGCACATGCAGGGCATGCCGCGCACCATGCAGCAGCAGCCGCATTACGATGACGTGGTGGGCGAGGTGCGCAATTTCCTTGGCGAACGTGCGCAGCAATGTGTCACGGCGGGCATCCCGCGCGAACGTCTGCTCATCGACCCGGGCTTCGGCTTCGGCAAGTCGCTCGCGCACAATCTCACCTTGCTCAAGCATCTCGATATGTTTGCAGGGATGAACCTGCCGCTCTTGGTGGGCCTGTCACGCAAGTCCATGATCGGCGCACTGCTGGGTAACGAGGTCGGTGAGCGTCTCTATGGCAGTATTGCGCTCGCCACGATTGCAGTGTTAAAAGGTGCGTTGTTAGTACGCACACATGACGTGCGTGCGACCGTGGACGCCGTTAAAATGGCCGCAGCGGTTCAACAAGCCGGGCAACACGGGAAATAATTATGGAAAAGCGCTATTTCGGCACCGACGGCATCCGTGGTCGTGTCGGCACGCATCCGATCAACGCCGAGTTCATGCTCAAGCTCGGCTGGGCGGCGGGACGCGTGCTGGGGCAGGGTGGCAAGGTGCTGATTGGCAAAGACACGCGCATCTCCGGCTACATGTTCGAGTCTGCCCTCCAGGCCGGGCTCTCCGCCGCCGGTGTGGACGTTCGCCTGCTCGGCCCCATGCCCACGCCCGCCATCGCCTATCTCACGCGCACCCTGCACGCGCAGGCCGGCATCGTCATCAGCGCCTCGCACAATCCCTATTACGACAACGGCATCAAATTCTTTTCCGCCCAGGGCACCAAGCTGGCGGATGAAATCGAGCTTGCCATCGAGGCCGAGATCGAACAGCCGATGCAAACAGTGGACTCTTCCCTGCTCGGCAAGGCCGAGCGCGTGGAAGACGCCGCGGGCCGCTACATCGAATTCTGCAAAAGCACCATACCGGCAGTGATGGAATTCAAGGGCATGAAAATCGTGGTGGATTGTGCGCACGGCGCGACCTATCACGTGGCGCCGGATGTGTTCGACGAGATGGGCGCCGACGTCATACGCATCGGCGTAGAGCCCAATGGCCTCAACATCAATACCGAGTGTGGCGCCACGCACCCTGCGTCACTGCAAAAGGCGGTGCTCGATCACAAGGCCGACCTCGGCATCGCCCTCGACGGCGATGGCGACCGCCTCATCATGGTCGATCACACAGGAGAGGTCGTCGACGGCGATGAACTGCTTTACATCATCGCACGCTCACGCCAGGAGAGCGGCAGCCCGCCGAGCGTCGTGGTCGGCACCCTCATGAGCAACCTCGGCCTGGAGCAGGCGTTAAAAAAAATAGGCATCGAACTCAAGCGCGCCGCAGTAGGCGACCGTTACGTATTGGAGATGCTGCAACAGGGCGGCTGGGTTCTGGGCGGCGAGTCTTCCGGTCACATCATCTGCCTGGACCGCACCAGCACCGGCGACGGCATCGTCGCGGCACTGCAGGTGCTCGCCGCCATGAACAAATCGGGGCGTACGCTGCACGAACTGAAAAAAGGCATGACCAAATATCCGCAGCGCATGATCAACGTAAAACTCACACGCAGTTTCGATCTTGAAAAATACAAAACCGTGCAAGACGCCGTGCAGGACGCGCAAGCGCAACTCAACGGCAAAGGCCGCGTATTGCTGCGTTCCTCCGGAACTGAGCCGGTGGTGCGTGTGATGGTCGAGGGTGCCGACGCGCATCAGGTTGACTCACTCGCCAAGCACCTCGCCGATGTAGTTACTCATGCCCTGAACTGACAGTTCAAAATTGATCTTTTCCCTCCGCCCCGGTAAGCTCTCGCTCCTTTAATGCCTTTCGCTGCAAGGGGAGTTCATGCGCCAAAAGCTGATCGTCGGAAACTGGAAAATGCACGGCTCGCGTGCGAGCGTTAATGCGCTGATTGCCGATATCAGGCAAGGTATCGCTATAGTCAAGACGACCCAGGTGGCGGTATGCCCGCCGGTGATCTTTCTCGGCGACGTCGAGGCGCTGCTCAAGGGTACACCTATCGCCTGGGGTGCGCAAAATCTGTGCGATCAGCCTTCCGGCGCCTACACTGGCGAAATCTCGGCAGACATGCTGCGTGAGTTCGGCTGTCGTTATGTGATCGTCGGCCACTCCGAGCGCCGCGCCCTGTATGGCGAGGGCGATGTGCTGGTGGCGCGGAAGTACGCACTGGCTGTTAAAAGCGGCCTGATCCCCATTTTCTGCGTCGGCGAGCTGCTGGCGGAGCGGGAGGCGGGCCAGACCGAGGCGGTGGTGGCGCGGCAACTGGACGCCGTGCTCAATCACTCGGGTGTGACGGCGTTGCAGCAGGGGGTGGTCGCGTATGAACCGGTATGGGCCATCGGCACCGGCAAGACGGCCACGCCGGAACAGGCGCAGCAGGTACACGCCTTCATCCGCGAGCGTGTTGCGCGGCACGATGCTACAATAGGCGCCGGTTTGCAGATACTGTATGGCGGCAGTGTGAAGGCCGCGAATGCGGCGGAGCTGTTCAGGATGCCGGATATCGACGGCGGCCTGATCGGCGGTGCGTCGTTGAATGCAGTGGAATTTTTGGCGATTTGTCAGGCGGCAGGGTAAACAATGCATACGGTTTTATTGATCATGGACGTGCTGGTGGCGATCAGCCTGGTCGGGCTGATTCTGATCCAGCAGGGGAAGGGCGCGGATGTCGGGGCGGCCTTCGGCAGCGGGGCATCGCAGACGGTGTTCGGCAGTCAGGGCTCGGCCTCGTTTCTTACGCGTGCTACAGCCGTGCTTGCAGTGCTGTTTTTCAGCATCAGCCTCGCGCTGGCCTATCTGTCCGGCCAGCATATTGAAAAGAAAAGTGTGACGGATATCATCGCGCCTATTACCGCGCCGGCGACCCTGCTGCCCAAGGCGCCGATGAATGGCACAACGCCGGCCCCCGCCGTGCCAGCACAGGCCCCGCCTGCGCCCGCTGACGTACCCCAGTAGTTAAATAAAACCCCAGCCGATGTGGTGGAATTGGTAGACACGCAGCCTTGAGGTGGCTGTGGCGCAAGCTGTGCCGGTTCGAGTCCGGCCATCGGCACCAATCATTAGAGTTCCTGCCTTGAAAATACCCCGAAAATAAAAATTAAGACTTGACTAAACCTCCCATTCCAATAAAGTAGAAAGGCTTGACGGTCGGGAATTCCAGCACGCTCCAAGGTGCATGAATTTCCCGCAAAACAGAGGCGGTTGTTGAGTAAACACGCACTACTCATGTTGGAAAATTATCTACCCATCCTGATTTTTGTCGCTGTTGGCATCGCCTTCGGTGCGCTGCCGATTGGGCTCGGCTACATGCTGGCGCCGCAGCGCCCGGACAGTGCAAAGCTTTCCCCGTATGAATGCGGCTTCGAGGCCTTTGAAGACTCGCGCATGAAGTTCGATGTGCGCTATTACCTGGTCGCCATCCTGTTTATCATCTTCGATCTTGAGATCGCCTTCCTGTTTCCGTGGGCCGTGGTGCTGAAGGAGATAGGTCTGTTCGGTTTTATGGCGATGGCGGTGTTTCTCGGCATCCTGGTGATCGGCTTCATCTACGAATGGAAGAAGGGCGCGCTCGAATGGGAGTAAGGGCATGGCATTAGAAGGCGTCCTCGAAAAAGGCTGGGTGACGACCAACCTCGACACCGTCATCAACTGGGCGCGTACCGGCTCGCTCTGGCCGATGACGTTCGGGCTCGCCTGCTGCGCCGTGGAGATGATGCACGCCGGTGCATCGCGCTACGATCTGGACCGCTTTGGCGTGGTATTCCGTCCCAGCCCGCGCCAGTCCGATGTGATGATCGTGGCCGGAACGCTGGTGAACAAGATGGCCCCGGCGCTGCGCAAGGTGTATGACCAGATGGCCGAGCCGCGTTGGGTGATCTCGATGGGTTCGTGCGCTAACGGCGGCGGCTACTATCACTATTCTTATGCCGTGGTGCGCGGCTGCGACCGCATCGTGCCGGTGGATATTTACGTCCCCGGCTGTCCGCCCACCGCGGAAGCGCTTCTGTACGGTATCATCCAGCTACAGAATAAAATCAAGCGCACCAACACCATCGCGCGCTGACCCAGAGCATCTCTTCCCATGCCTGATACCGTTCAGACACTGGTTGCGCGTCTCCAGCAGCGCTTCGCAGATAAGCTCAGCGCTTGCCGCGCGGCGCATGGCGAGGTGACTGTTGAGTTGCCGCGCGCATATCTGCTCTCAGTGTGCCGCACGTTGCGTGATGAGCCTGAATTTGCCTTCGAGCAGCTTATAGATCTGTGTGGCGTCGATTACCTGCACTATGGTCAGGGCACGCACGGCGAAATCGGCCTCATCGCCGAGGACGTGATCGAGTTTCCCGAATACCCGGAGCAGCACTGGCAAGGCCCGCGCTTCGCGGTCGTCTATCATCTGCTCTCGGTGCAACAAAATCAGCGCCTGCGCCTCAAGGTATTTCTCGACGATGATATGCCGGTGACCGATTCCGTGGTGGATATCTGGGCCGCAGCCAACTGGTTCGAGCGCGAGGCGTTCGACCTGTTCGGCATCCTGTTCGAGGGCCATCCCGACTTGCGGCGCATCCTCACCGATTACGGCTTCATCGGCCACCCCATGCGCAAGGATTTTCCGCTCATCGGCCAGGTCGAAATGCGTTACGACGCTGACAAGCAGCGCGTGGTCTACGAGCCGGTGAGCATCGAGCCGCGCGTGTTGGTGCCGCGCGTAATCCGGCGCGATCATCGCTATGTGGTGGGTACAGTGAACGATAAAGCGGCCAGCGATGGAAATTCGTAATTACACAATGAACTTCGGCCCGCAGCACCCGTCGGCGCACGGCGTGCTGCGCCTGGTGCTGGAGATGGACGGCGAGGTGATCCAGCGCGCCGATCCGCACATCGGGTTGCTGCACCGCGGCACCGAGAAACTCGCCGAGAGCAAGCCCTACAATCAGTCCATCGGCTACATGGATCGCCTCGACTATGTATCCATGATGTGCAATGAGCACGGCTACGTGCTCGCCATGGAAAGGCTGCTCGGCATCGAGCCGCCATTGCGCGCGCAGTATATCCGCGTGATGTTCGATGAAATCACGCGCGTCCTCAACCATCTGCTGTGGCTCGGCGCGCACGCGCTCGACATCGGCGCGATGACGGTGTTCCTGTACGCCTTCCGCGAACGCGAAGACCTGATGGATTGCTACGAAGCGGTGTCGGGTGCGCGCCTGCATGCCACTTACTACCGTCCGGGCGGCGTGTACCGCGATCTCCCCGACGTCATGCCGCAGTACAAGGTGTCGCCTTGGCATAACGACAAGGAAACCGCAGCCCGTAACCGTAATCGCCACGGCTCGTTGCTCGACTTCATCGCAGACTTCACCGAGCGCTTCCCGGCCTATGTCGATGAATATGAAAATCTGCTCACCGACAACCGCATCTGGAAGCAACGCACGGTCGGCATCGGTGTGGTGACGCCGGAGCGCGCGTTGCAACTCGGCTTTACCGGCCCCATGCTGCGCGGCTCCGGCATCGCCTGGGACCTGCGCAAGAAGCAGCCGTATGAAGTGTACGACCGGCTCGAGTTTGATATTCCTGTTGGTGTTAGCGGCGACTGCTACGACCGTTATCTGGTGCGTATCGAAGAGATGCGCCAATCCAATCACATCATCAAGCAATGCATTGCATGGCTGCGCGAAAACCCGGGTGCGGTGATGATTGACGACCACAAGATCGCGCCGCCCAGGCGTTCGCAGATGAAGGGCGATATGGAGTCGCTGATTCATCACTTCAAGCTGTTTACCGAGGGCTTCTGTATTCCGGAGGGCGAGGCCTACGCGGCGGTGGAGGCCCCCAAGGGCGAGTTCGGCGTGTATCTGGTTTCGGACGGCGCCAACAAACCCTACCGGCTCAAGGTGCGCGCGCCGGGCTTTGCCCACATCGCCGCGCTGGACGAAATGGTGCGCGGGCACATGCTGGCGGATGTGGTCGCCATCATCGGCACGCAGGATATTGTATTCGGCGAGGTGGATCGCTGATGAAGACCGCCGCCAGGGAAGCATCCGGCTTGACGTTGCCCGCCATGATTTCCGCCGAGGCGTTGGCGAAGATCGAGCACTGGCTTGCGAAATACCCGCCGGAGCAAAAAATATCGGCGGTGATTCCGGCGCTCACCATAGTGCAGGATGAAAACGGCGGCTGGCTGTCAAACAATCTGATGGATGCCGTGGCCACCTATCTCGGCATCCCGTCCATAGCGGTATACGAAGTGGCTACGTTTTACACCATGTTCGAACTGAAGCCGCTGGGGCGTCACAAGATATCGGTGTGCACCAATATTTCCTGTATGCTACGCGGCTCCGACGGCATCGTGCGTCATCTGGAAAAAAAGCTGGGTGTGCGCCCCGGTGAGACCACGGCGGATGGAAAATTCACTGTCAAGGAAGTCGAATGTCTGGCTGCCTGCGGCGGCGCGCCGATGTTTGTGATCGGAAAGCGCTACTACGAGAATCTGACACCGGACAAGGTGGATCAGATTCTGGCGTCATTGGAATAGGCGTATGGCAAACGAAGTCTGCTTTCAGAATCTGCATCTTGAACAGCCCTGGACGCTGGAGACCTACCGGAGCACGGGCGGCTATGAAGCGCTGAAAAAAATCCTGCGCGACCAAACTCCGCCCGACGAGATCATCAGCGAGGTAAAAAAATCCGCATTGCGCGGACGCGGCGGCGCAGGCTTCCCCACTGGTCTCAAGTGGAGCTTCATGGCGCGCAACGCCCCGGGGCAGAAATACATCGTGTGCAACTCCGATGAAGGCGAGCCGGGCACGTTCAAAGACCGCGATATCCTGCGCTATAACCCGCACGCGTTGATCGAGGGCATGGCGATTGCTGCCTACACCATCGGCGCCACCGTGGGTTACAACTATATGCGCGGCGAATTCTGGGAGCCGTATGAGCGTTTCGAGGCAGCGCTGCACGAGGCGCGCGCAGCAGGCCTGCTCGGCAAAAACATCCTCGGCTCCGGCATCAATTTCGAACTGCACTCGCACCTCGGCGCAGGGGCCTATATTTGTGGCGAAGAAACGGCCCTGCTCGAATCGCTGGAAGGCAAAAAGGGCTTGCCGCGTTTCAAGCCGCCGTTTCCGGCGAGCTTCGGGCTGTATGGGCGTCCTACCATCGTCAACAACACCGAAACGCTGGCCTCGATTCCGTCCATCATGCGCAACAGCGGGCAATGGTTCCTCGGCATAGGCAAGCCCAACAACGGCGGGCCGAAGATATTTTCCGTCTCCGGTCACGTAAACAAACCCGGCAACTATGAAGTACCGCTGGGCACGCCGTTTGCGAAACTGCTGGAGATGGCGGGCGGCATGCTCGGCGGTAAAAAACTGAAGGCCGTCATCCCCGGCGGAACTTCGGTGCCGGTATTGCCGGGCGCGATCATCATGGATCTCGACATGGATTACGAGTCGCTCTCCAAGGCGGGCTCCATGCTCGGCGCCGGTTCGGTGATTGTGATGGACGAGACTACCTGTATGGTGCGTGCGCTGGCGCGCATTTCCCATTTTTATTACGAGGAGTCGTGCGGCCAATGCACCCCGTGCCGCGAGGGCACCGGCTGGCTGGCGCGCGTGATTCACCGCATCGAGCACGGCGAGGGCAAGGCGGAGGATCTGGATCTGCTGGTGGATGTGGCCAACAAGATCGAAGGCCGTACCATCTGCGCGCTGGGCGACGCCGCTGCGCTGCCGGTGACAAGTTTCATCAAACATTTCCGTGATGAATTTCAGTACCACATCGAACATCGTGCCTGTCTGCCGGGCACACACTGAGCCGTGAACGTATGGTGAACATAGAAATCAACGGCAAGCCGATTCAGGCGCGCGACGGCACAATGGTGATCGAGGCCGCGGATGAGGCCGGCATCATGATCCCGCGTTTTTGCTATCACAAGAAACTTTCCATCGCGGCCAACTGCCGCATGTGCCTGGTGGATATCGACAAGGCGGCGAAGCCGCTGCCGGCCTGCGCCACGCCCGTCACCGATGGCATGAAGATACTCACCCATTCACCCAAGGCGATCATGGCGCAAAAGGGTGTGATGGAGTTCCTGCTCATCAATCATCCGCTGGACTGTCCAATCTGCGACCAGGGCGGCGAGTGCGAGCTGCAGGAGCTCGCGATGGGCTACGGGCGCGATGTGTCACGCTATCAGGAAAAGAAGCGCGTAGTGCAGGACAAGGACATCGGCCCGCTCATCAGCACCGATATGACACGCTGCATCCACTGCACGCGCTGTGTGCGTTTCGGGCAGGAGATTGCCGGCCTGATGGAGCTCGGTGCGACCGGACGCGGCGAGCACATGGAGATCGGCACCTACATCGAGAAGAGCCTGAAGTCCGAGATGTCGGGCAACATCATCGATCTGTGCCCGGTGGGCGCGCTCACCGCCAAGCCGTCACGCTACGTTGCGCGCGCATGGGAAATGGCGCAGCGCCCCAGCATTGCCCCGCACGATTCCATCGGCTCCAATCTCTACGTGCATGTGCGCGGCAATCAGGTCGTGCGTGTCATCCCGCGCGAAAATGAAGAGATCAATGAAACCTGGATTTCCGACCGTGACCGCTACAGTTATCAGGGGGTGGGCAGCACTGACCGCCTGCGCGTACCGATGATCAAGCAAAACGGCGTCTGGCACGAGACGGACTGGGGCACGGCGCTGGAAACCGCAGTGCAGGGACTGAAGCAGGCGGTCACCGCGCACGGCGCAGCGCAACTGGGTGCGCTGGCCAGCCCCACGGCTACACTGGAAGAGATGTACCTGCTGCAGAAGCTGATGCGTGGCCTCGGCTGCAAGAATATCGACCATCGCCTGCGCCAGACCGACTTCAGCGGTCAGGCCGCTGCGCCCGGCTTTCCCGCCCTCAATCACGCCATCGCCGACCTTGAGCAGCTCGATGCGGCGTTGTTAATCGGCTGTAACGTGCGCAAGGAGCAGCCGATTGCGGCGCATCGCCTGCGCAAGGCCGCTCTGAACGGTGCGCGCATCATGCTGCTCAATCCGCTCAACTACGACATGAACTTCCCGGTGACGGAGAAGATCGTGGCGAGTCCGGCGGGCATGGTGCATGCGCTGGCCGGAGTGGTGAAGGAACTGCTGCAAGGGAACCCTGCGCCTGAGCAGCAAATGGCAGCGCTGCTGGCGGATGTCCACATCGACGCCACGCAGCGCGCCATCGCGCAGCATCTCAAAAATTCTGACAAGAGCGCCGTGCTGCTCGGCAATCTCGCCATTACCCACCCTCACTTCGCCTTGCTGCATACGCTGGCGCAGTGGGCCGCGCAACTGAGCCAGACTACACTGGGCCTGCTGCCTGAAGCGGCCAACAGTGCAGGCGCGTGGCTCGCGGGCATGCTGCCGCATCGCGGAGCCGCCGGTGCGCGTGTCGCGCAAGCCGGCCTCGACGCCCAGGCGATGCTCGATGCGAAACTCAAGGCCTACCTCCTCATGGGTGTGGAGCCGGAATACGATTGCGCCAATCCCTCGCGCGCACTGGGCGCCGTTGCCAATGCCGACTTCGTGGTGACATTGACGGCATTCAGAAGCGCCGCGATGGAGGATTACGCCCATGTCATGCTGCCCGTCGTCCCGTTTACCGAAACAGCGGGCACGTTTGTCAACGCCGAGGGGCGCTGGCAGAGTTTCGAAGCCGCGGTAAATCCGCTGGATGAGGCGCGGCCCGCATGGAAGGTGCTGCGCGTGCTGGGCAACCTGTTTGACACGCCCGGTTTCGATTATGTGACCAGCCACGAGGTGCGTGACGAACTCAAGCGCGCAGTCGATAACATGGCATCGAAGAATGAGCGCAGTGCTGAAGTGCCGGCGCGACGGCTGCCGACGGCGGACTCTACGCTGATGCGTATCGGCGAGGTGCCTATCTATGCCGTCGATGCACTGGTGCGTCGCGCCAGTGCCCTGCAACAGACGCAGGAAGCGCAGACAGCGGCGGCGTACGTCAACAGGCGTGTTGCCGCGCAACTTGCTATCGTCGCAGGACAGGAAGTGCAGGCGGCACAAGGTGAGGCGCGGGCACGGCTTACAGTCGTGATCGACGAGCGCGTACCCGACTGCTGCGTGATGATTCCCGCGGGCCTTGCCGGGAGCGCCACGCTCGGCGCTGCGTTTGGCGCCATCGAACTGGCGCGGGCATAGCACGCCATGAACATGCTGAGCACATTCTGGACCACAGTGCCGATCACGCTGCAAATCGTGATCCAGATTCTGGCAATTGTGTTGCCCTTGTCACTTGCGGTGGCCTACCTCACGCTGGCCGAGCGCAAGGTGATCGGCTACATTCAGGCGCGCATCGGGCCAAATCGCGTGGGCCCGCGCGGCTGGCTACAGCCCATCGCCGACGGCATCAAGCTGCTCATGAAGGAGGTGATTATTCCCTCCGGTGCCAGCCGCGCACTGTTCATCATCGGGCCGATCTTGTCGCTTGCGCCCGCACTCATCGCATGGGCGGTGATCCCGTTCGATAACACACTGGTGCTCGCCGACATCAACGCGGGGCTGTTGTACATCATGGCGGTCACCTCGATGGGTGTATACGGCGTCATCATCGCGGGCTGGGCCTCCAATTCAAAATATGCGTTTCTGGGTGCGATGCGCTGCGCGGCGCAGATCGTATCCTACGAAATCGCCATGGGCTTCGCGCTCGTCGGCGTCCTGCTCGCGGCGGGCAGCCTCAATCTGGGCGACATCGTGCGCGCGCAAACGGGGAGCCTGGCGCACTGGTTCTGGTTGCCGTTGCTGCCGTTGTTCCTGATTTACTTCATCGCCGGCGTGGCGGAAACCAACCGCGCACCGTTCGACGTCGCTGAGGGCGAGTCGGAGATCGTGGCCGGATTTCACGTCGAGTATTCCGGCATGACCTTCGCGGTGTTCTTTCTCGCCGAATATGCCAACATGATTCTGGTTTCAGCGCTGGCCGCGCTGATGTTTCTGGGCGGCTGGCTGTCGCCGTTTCAGGGTATTCCTCTGCTGCAAGGGCTGTTTGCCTGGGTGCCCGGCATCGTCTGGTTGCTGCTGAAAATCTCCGTGCTGCTGTTTCTGTTTTTGTGGTTCCGCGCCACCTTCCCGCGCTATCGTTACGACCAGATCATGCGCCTCGGCTGGAAGGTGTTCATTCCCATCACCATCGTATGGCTGCTGGCGGTGGGTGTCGCCGTGCTTTATAAACTGCCGTGGTGGTTTGACTGAGCGCCATGAAGACCATCATCAATTACATCAAGAGCCTGTTTCTGTGGGAGCTGCTGAAAGGGCTCAAACTGACCGGCAGCTATCTGTTCGGCAAAAAAATCACCGTGCAGTATCCGGAGGAGAAGACGCCGATGTCGCCGCGCTTCCGTGGCCTGCACGCGCTGCGCCGCTACCCTAACGGGGAAGAGCGCTGCATCGCCTGCAAGCTGTGCGAAGCGGTCTGTCCGGCGGCCTGCATCACGATTGAGTCGGAACAGCGCGCCGACGGTACGCGCCGCACCACGCGCTACGATATCGACCTGTTCAAGTGCATCTACTGTGGCTTCTGCGAGGAGTCCTGCCCGGTGGATGCCATCGTGGAGACGCGCATCTTCGAGTATCATTTCGAGCAACGCGGTGACAACATCATCACCAAGGACAAACTGCTGGAGATCGGCGACCGCAACGAAAAACAGATTGCGGCGGATCGCGCAACCGATGCGCGCTTTCGCTAGCGCTTATACCTGACCTCAGACTGACATGGAACACATCATTTTTTATATATTTTCCGCCATTCTGGTGCTTTCCGCACTGATGGTGATCACGGTGCGCAACCCGGTGCATGCAGCGCTGTTTCTGGTGCTCGCGTTCTTCACCAGTGCGGCGCTGTGGCTGCTGCTCGAGGCCGAATTCCTCGCCCTCACGCTGGTGCTGGTGTATGTCGGTGCAGTGATGGTGCTGTTCCTGTTTGTGGTGATGATGCTGGACATCAACCTTACCGTGCTACGCGAAGGATTTGCCAGCTACCTCCCCGTCGGGGCACTGATTGCCACACTGATTCTCATCGAGATGGCGCTGGTGGTCGGGTCTAAAAATTTCGGACTCGACTCTGTCGCCGCGCCTGTACCGCATGCTGCGGGCTACAGCAATACGCAGGCGCTGGGTAACGTGCTGTACACCGTATATGTGTACCCGTTCGAAATCGCCGGTGTGATCCTGCTGGTGGCTATCATCGGCGCCATTACGCTCACCCTGCGCCGCAGGCCGCAGGCCAAGTATCAGGATCCGTCGCAACAGGTGTTGGTACGGCGCGAAGATCGCGTGCGCATCATCAAGATGCCCTCGGAGAAGAAGCGGGGGAAGACATGATCCCCTTGTCGGATTTTCTTGTGCTGGGCGCGATTCTGTTTTGTCTCAGCATGGCGGGCATTTTCCTCAACCGCAAAAACGTGATTATTCTGCTGATGTCCATCGAACTCATGCTGCTCGCGGTCAACATGAACTTTGTGGCCTTTTCGCATTATCTCGGCGATAGCGCCGGGCAAATCTTCGTCTTCTTCATATTGACCGTGGCCGCCGCAGAATCGGCCATCGGTCTCGCGATACTGGTGGTGCTGTTCCGCAACCGGCGCGCGATCAATGTCGAAGACATGGGCAGCCTGAAGGGGTAGGGGATGGAGCAGGTATATCTCGGTATCGTGCTTGCGCCCCTGTTCGGGGCCGTTCTCGCAGGCCTGTTCGGCAAGTACATCGGCCGCAGCGGATCACACTGGGTCACTATCGCCGGTGTGGCGGTATCCTGCGCGCTGTCACTGCTGGTCTTCAAACAGATCATCATCGACGGCGCGGCACCGTTCAACGGCGCCATCTACACCTGGATGGTGAGCGACGGCATCAGGTTCGAGATCGGGTTTCTGGTCGATCAACTGACTGCGCTGATGATGGTGGTCGTCACCTTCGTCTCGCTGATGGTGCATATCTACACCATCGGCTACATGCATGATGACTCCGGCTACCAGCGCTTTTTCAGTTACATCGCGCTGTTCACCTTCTCCATGCTGATGCTGGTGATGTCCAACAATTTTCTGCAACTGTTCTTCGCCTGGGAGGCGGTGGGTCTGGTGTCCTACCTGCTGATCGGCTTCTGGTTCCAGCGCGAATCCGCGATCTACGCCAACCTCAAGGCGTTTCTGGTCAACCGCGTGGGCGACCTCGGCTTCTTGCTCGGCATCGCCGCCATACTGATGCACTTCAATACGCTCGATTACGCACAGGTATTCAAGGCCGCCCCGCACCTTGCGCATGAAACGGTCACGTTTATTTCCGGCTACGAATGGTCGCTGATGACGGTGATCTGCATCCTGCTGTTCATCGGCGCCATGGGCAAGTCGGCGCAGGTACC
>JAURVQ010000055.1 GCA_030655395.1 Gammaproteobacteria bacterium
TGTTCGAGGTGGCCGAGGGTGTGGTGGACACCGCCGCCGAGGCCATCCGCGCCCACATGACGGGGGTGGCGCGCCTTTCCGTCCCGCTGGTAGTCGATGTCGGCACGGGCGCCAACTGGGACGAGGCCCATTAACGGCAGAGAAAAGAGAAAAGTTACAAGAGAAAAGGCATAATCCTGCGGGCAGAGTCCAGACTTATGTCATTAATTTCCTGAACATTTTTCTTTGCTCTTGTATCTTTTCTCTTTTCTCTGCCGTCAGCTGAACTTTTCCCGGCACGTCCAGTCTCATAATTCAGAGCGCAAGCAATTGCGCTCCCCGTTCCCTCCCTGAACGGGTCTCCTTAGCCCGGCAACCCCAAGCCGGGTGACGTTTGCCCTGGTTCTTCCCCCCCCTTAGAACCGGGGCTTTTTTTTGGCCGATACCTTATAATGCCGCGCACACCACATCCACTTAAGCCACCCAGACTCTTGCCCCCGCCATGAATACGCTTGCCAGACCCCGACGCACTGCGGGCGCGATTCTGCTCGAATTCTTGGGTTCGATGAACCTGGCCATCACGCTGCTGGTGGCGGTGGCGTTTTCTTCCGTGATCGGCACCATCCTCAAGCAAAACGAGCCGTATCAGGATTACATCCTCAAGTTCGGGCCGTTCTGGTTCGAGGTCTATAAATCGCTCGGCCTGTATGACGTGTACAGCGCGACCTGGTTTCTGGTGATCATGACCTTTTTGATTGTTTCGACCAGCGTGTGCGTATCTCGCAACGGGCCGAGGATGCTGCGCGACATGCGTGCGTACCGCGAAGATACCGCCGAGCGCTCGTTGCGCGCGTTTCACAACACGGCGGAATGGAGTGTCGCGCACACGCCCGATGCGGTGCGCGAGGCGCTGATGCGGCATCTCCATTCGTACGGCTACCGTCTGCGCGTGAAAGAGCACGCCGATCATACAGTGGTGGGCGCGATGAAGGGCGCCGCCAATCGTCTGGGTTATCTCGGCACGCACATCGGCGTGGTGGTGGTGTGCTTGGGCGCGCTGCTGGACGGCAATCTGCCGCTCAAGTTCGCCGAGCTCACCGGCAAGGTGCGCGTGGAGACACGCCAACTGCTTGCGACGGAGGTGCCTGCGATCAGCCGGCTGCCGGCGGACAACGCCTCGTTCCGTGGCCTGGTCTCCATCCCCGAGGGGGCCACGGTGAATTATATCGGCCTCAAGTTGCGCGACGGTTTCCTGCTGCAGGAGTTGCCGTTCGAGGTGCAGGTGAAGGACTTTCGCATTGAGCAGTATGCCAACGGCCAGCCCAAATCGTTTGAGAGCGATCTGGTGATTTACGACAAGGACGAGCCGGTGCCTCAGAAGCAGACGATATCGGTCAATCACCCCTGGAACTACAAGGGTTACGTGATCTATATGGTCAGCTTCAGCGACGGTGGTTCGAAGCTTCAGCTACAGGCCTGGCCGCTGGCCGGTGCGGCCCCCATGCAAACGTTGCAGGGCGAGGTCGGCAAGAGCCTGAAGCTCGCCGCTGCGGACGGGCCGCGCACGCTCGAGCTCGGTGACTTCCGGTTGTACAACGTCAAGCCGGCGCCCGCAGGTGCGGACAAGCAGTTTCAGGATATCGGCCCCAGCTTTACCTTCAAGCTGCGTGATGAAAGCGGCGTTGCGCTTGAGTATGAAAACTACATGCAGCCGCAGGAGCATGAGGGGCGCGAGTATCTGGTGAGCGGTGTGCGCGACAATCCCGATGCGGAATTCACCTACCTGCGCATCCCGGCGGATACCGCAGGCGGTATCGGGCGCTTCATGCGTTTTCGCGTGGCGCTGCTCGATGGGCAAAAAGTGCAGGCGGTAGTGCAAAAAATTGCAAACAGGCAATTGGCCGCAAGCCCGGCGCAAAACCCGCGTGTACGTCAAGCGTTGACGGCGCTGCTTGAGAAACTGCTGGCGCGGTTCAATACGGGCGGATTTGAGGCGGTGACGGAGTATGTCCAGCAGAACCTTCCGCAGGAGCAGCGCGCAGAGGCGGCCCGGTTTTATGTCGAATTATTGCACCAGACGCTGCGTGAATTGTATGACGGCGTGAGCGCCGGTGAGGGCGGCAGCATCACCCAGGCGGATCACAGCCGATTCTTCGATGATGCGGTGAATGCACTCGGAGTGCTGCGTGATTATGGTTCACCCTGGTTCCTGCAACTGGCGGATTTCCAGCACATCCAGGCCGCCAGTTTGCAGGTCACGCACGCGCCGGGCAAGAGCATCGTTTATCTGGGCTTTGGCCTGCTGATTATGGGTGTGTTCATTATGTTTTATCTGCCGCAGCGGCGCGTGTGGGCCATGCTGCGGCAAGAGGGTGGCGTGACGCGTATCGTGTTTGCGGGCAGCACCAACCGTGACTCACTCGGTTTCGCCAGGGACTTTGCAGAGTTGCGCACGGGGCTGGAGGCGCGGCTCAAGGCTTTATGATATAAATGCAACAGTATTTAAGTAAGGAGAACAGTGGATGCCCGTTACACGCGATAGCATGATGAAAGGCTTCGACAAGCGCCCGTTTCTTAACACGCTGTCGGGTTTCGACTGGCTGTTCGCCGCGCTGGTGCTCGCCGGCGCGGGTTTCGTATTTTATCGCTACGGCGCGGTGATGGATGTCTACGAAACCATCATTCTCAGCGGTGTGGCGCCTGCGGTGATCGCGCTGGGCTGGTACTGGAAGGCGGTGCGCGCGATGCTGCTCGCGGTTACGCTGCTCAGCCTGGCGGCGGTGTGGCTGTACGGCTCAAGTCTCGAACCTGCGCAGACCAGTTTCCTGCTAAAATTCCTGATCTCCAGCCAGTCCGCGATCATGTGGATGAGCGCGCTGTTCATAATGGCCACCGTGACTTATTTTGGCGCGCTGTTTCTGCGATCCGATTACGCGGGCCGCGTGGCCTCCGCGCTCACCTGGTCGGCGGCGGCGATGGGCCTCACCGGCATTATGGTGCGCTGGCGCGAGACCTACCTCACTCATGCCGATTATGGCCACATCCCGATCAGCAACCTGTATGAAGTGTTCATTCTGTTTTCCGTCATCACCGCGCTGATCTATCTCTATTACGAAGGCCGTTACCAGACGCGCGCGCTGGGCGGGTTTGTGCTGCTCATCATCAGTGCCGCGGTAGGCTTCGTGCTCTGGTACACCTTCGATCGTGGCGCGAGCGGCATTGCGCCGCTGGTGCCTGCGCTGAAAAGCTACTGGATGAAAATCCACGTGCCGGCGAACTTCATCGGCTATGGTGCGTTCTCGCTCGCGGCGATGGTGGGCGTGGCGTATCTGTTGCGCGCACGCGCCGAGCGTGTGAGTCCGCAGGGACTCTTTGCCACACGCCTGCCCACGCTCGACGTGCTGGATGACGTAATGTACAAGGCGATCACGCTGGGCTTCGGTTTCTTCACCATCGCCACCGTGCTCGGCGCGCTGTGGGCGGCGGAGGCGTGGGGCGGCTACTGGTCGTGGGATCCGAAAGAAACCTGGGCGCTGATCGTGCTGCTGAACTACGCGGCCTGGCTGCACATGCGCTTCAGCAAAGGCTGGCGCGGACGCCCCATGGCGTGGTGGGCGGTGGCCGGATTATTCGTCACCCTGTTCGCGTTTCTCGGCGTGAACATGTTTTTATCGGGCCTGCATTCCTACGGTTCACTGTAAAAAATAAAGTCTACTTAGGCCCCGCGCCGTAGATGTAGCGCGCGAACGTGGCGACGTCCATGCTCATGCGCCGGATCAGGTGGTCGAGGCTGATGATGGCGTGTTCGAGCAGGTTCACGGCGATGTAGGGGTGCTCGACGCGGAGGCGCTGATATTTGACGCGCGTGAGTTTGAGCAACTGCGTGTCGGCGCTCATCGCGCGCATGCGCACCGAACGCGGCTCGCGGTCGAAGAACGACATCTCGCCCATCAGCTCGCCTTCCTGCATCCGCCCCGCTTCAATCTCCTCGCTGCCTTCTTCGTAAAACAGCGCGGCCTCGCCCTTGACGACGAAGTACAGCGCCTCACCCACGTCGCCGATGTCGGCGATGATGTCTTTCTTGTGAAAGCTCACCAGCTCGGTATAATCGAGCAGCGTGCTGACTTCATTGAGCGTGAGCG
This sequence comes from Gammaproteobacteria bacterium, assembly GCA_030655395.1. Lineage (GTDB taxonomy): Bacteria > Pseudomonadota > Gammaproteobacteria > SURF-13 > SURF-13 > JAQBXX01. The sequence goes on from JAURVQ010000055.1 coordinate 4,122, forward strand.
ACTCGCACAAATATTGCTGGTTGAGAAACTGGGTGAGACTGACTTTATCCATGGTGACCGGCCCCTGTTGTAAGTGGCATGTGTTGTTAATGCGTAGCATAAAAGATTCTTCCCCTCCTGTCTGCGGCAACCTGCCCCATGAAAGCTGCTGAATTGCTGGTCAAGTGCCTGGAAAACGAAGGTGTCGAATTCATCTTCGGCATTCCGGGCGAGGAAAACCTGCACCTGATGGACGCGCTGACCGCTTCCCCCATCCGTTTCATCACCACGCGCCACGAGCAGGGCGCGGCGTTCATGGCCGACGTGTACGGGCGCGTCACCGGGCGCCCCGGCGTATGCCTGGCCACGCTGGGGCCGGGCGCCACCAACCTCGTCACCGGCGTGGCCGACGCCAATATGGATCACGCACCGCTCATCGCCATCGCCGGGCAGGCGAGCACCACGCGCCTGCACAAGGAGTCGCATCAGGTGCTGGACCTGCAGGCGCTGTTCCGGCCCATCACCAAATACACCTCGCAACTGCTGGAGGCGGAGATCATTCCCGAGGTGGTGCGCAAGGCGTTCAAACTGGCGCAGACGGAGAAGACCGGCGCCTGCTTCATCGACTTCCCGGAAAACATCGCGGCGCTGGAGATCAATGCCTTACCGCTGCGCGTGCAGTTTCCCACGCCGCCGGAGCCGGCCGCAGACCGCGTGCGCGCTGCTGCTGAAGTCATCAGCAAGGCGCAAAATCCGCTGATCCTCGCCGGCAACGGTGTGGTGCGCGCGCACGCCTGCCGGCAACTGGCGGAATTCGCCGAGCGCTTGCAGATTCCGGTCGCCAACACCTTTATGGCGAAGGGCGTGATTCCGTTCAAACACCCGATGGCGCTCGGCAGCGCGGGCCTGCAGGCGCACGACTACGTGAACTGCGGTTTCGACCGTGCCGATGTCATCATCTGCGTGGGGTACGACCTGGTCGAATATCATCCGTGCCTGTGGCACCCGACCCGCGACCGCAAGATCATCCACATCGACATGTCGCCCGCTGAGGTGGACGCGAGCTACATCGTGGAGGTGGGCGTGGTGGGTGACATCGGACTGAGCCTCACGCGCATCGCGCAAACCGCCATACCGCGCACACGCGAAACGCTGCGGCCGTTGCGCGCGGCGCTGATCGAGGACATGAACCGGCACCGCGACGATGCGTCGTTTCCGGTCAAGCCGCAGAAGATCATCTGGGATTTGCGCACCGCGCTCGGCCTCGACGACATCGTGGTATGCGACGTGGGCGCGCACAAGTTGTGGATGGCGCGCATGTTCCGCTGCGAGCAGCCCAACACCTGCATCATCTCCAACGGCTTCGCTAGCATGGGCATCGCCGTGCCGGGCGCGGTCGCGGCCAAACTCGCGCACCCCGAGCGCAAGGTGGTCGCGGTGACGGGCGACGCGGGCTTCCTCATGAACTCGCAGGAGATCGAAACCGCGCTGCGCGTCGGCACCGCGCTGGTCATTCTGGTATGGAACGACGGCGGCTATGGCCTCATCGAGTGGAAGCAGAAAAATGCATTCGGCAGGAGTTCGAACGTGCGCTTCAACAATCCTGATTTTGTGAAATACGCCGAATCCTTCGGTGCCAAAGGCTATCGCATCGAGCGCGCCGCCGATCTCCTGCCCACCCTCAAAAAGGCCATTGCCGACAACACCGTGAGCATCATCGACTGTCCGGTGGATTACAGTGAAAATCTGAGACTGGCCGAGCGTCTGGGCCAGATGATTTGCCCGCTGTAGGGCGCCTCTCTCATTACCCCTCACGCGGACACCTCGAATTTTTCGAGATGCCCTCAAGTTTTGCCGCCGCCTGCCGATTATCTATAAGCACCCCGGAGGTGCAAGGAACAGGCATGGCTCAGGATGATGACGACACTAGGCGCTGGAAGCAGAAGTATTACGACAACCTGGAGCAGCTCGAAAAAAAGGAAAAGCAGTGGCGCGAGGTGGAAGGCCTGCTGCGCCGCGGCATCACGCGGCTGAGCCTGGCTGCGGGCGGCGCCGACCCCGCGCTTGACCGCGAGCTAGACACGCTGCGCGCGGCGCTGCGTGACGGGCGCGATATCCTCGCGCTGCGCGGTGTGATCGAATCCGTGGGTGACAGCGTGGCGCGCCTCGACCGGCGCCGCGCGACCGCGCCGGCGGCAAATCTGCCGGGTACGGCGGACAACCTGGCGCAACTGCTGGACGAGTTGCAGTTGCCGCGCGGCATGGGGCGCAAGATCAAGACCCTGCACAAACGGCTGCAGGAGCATAAACCACAAGCCGACATCACGCCGCTGCTGCACGAGTTTGCCGCCCTGGTGCAGGAGGCGTTATCGCTGGGCGCGGCAAAAGATGCGCCGGTGCAGACCTCATCTCAGGTGGAGCCTAAAGCGGCCACTTCAGCGCCGGGAGACGACAGTGGCCTGCTGCGCAGGTTGTTGGGGCGCTCACGCAGAGCCGAGCCTGTTCAGGACACAGAAACGGCTCTCCCCGCATCGAAGCCGCTGCCTTCCGCTCAGGCTCCCATGCTCGGCATCGCAGAGGTGTTGCTGCCGCTGCTCGACAAACTGCCATTGTCACAGGAGCGCACCGTGCCACTGCGGAAGCGCGTCTCCGACGAACTGGCGCAGGCGGAATTGCAGCGGTTGCTGGACGACATTGCGAGCGCGGTGCGTGCCACCTACAGCGCGGCGCAGACCGTGACGGACGTGCAGGGGGTCTCTGCGCCGGTGTCTTCGGTCGCGGCCTCCGAGCTTTTGATCCAGCTCATCGAGTTGCTTGATCTGCCCGGGGAGCTGGTCGAAAAATCCGAACAGCTCAAGCAGAGGCTCGAAGAAGGTGCACTGGAACAGAAGGCGCATGAGGCGTTGGAAGAGATCGCCGCTCTGGTGGTGGAGGCGCGGGCGTGTGTCCAGCGCGAGAAGGACGAGATCGAGGCCTTCCTCAAGCAGCTCACCGTGCGCTTGCAGGAACTCGATGTGCATCTACAGGGCGCGGAGATGGTGCGCATCGAAGTGAAGCAAAGCGGCGCCGAACTCGATGCCGCCGTGCAGGCGCAGGTGCAGGGCATGGAGGCCGGCATCCAAAACGCCACCGAGGTCGGACAGCTCAAACAGGTCATCCAGACACGCATCGACGCAATACGCACGCATCTGGAGCAGCATCGCCACGCGCAAGAGGAGCGCAATACGCGCGCTGAACAGCAGGTACATCAACTGACGCAGCAATTGCAGGGTCTGGAGGCGGAGACCGATACCCTGCGCTTGCGCATAGCACAGGAACACGCGCTGGCGTTCAAGGACGGACTCACTGAAATCGGCAACCGGCTTGCCTACCGCGAGCGCGTCGAGCAGGAATACACACGCTGGCAGCGCTATCAGTCGCCGCTCACCCTGCTGGTGTGGGATGTGGACCGCTTCAAGCACATCAACGATACCTACGGACACAAGGCGGGCGACAAGGCGCTGAAGACCATCGCGGACCTGTTGCAGGAAAATCTGCGCGCCACCGACTTTCTCGCCCGCTATGGCGGTGAGGAATTTGTCATCCTGATGCCGGGGACGTCGTTGAGCGATGCAGCGCCGGTGGCGGAAAAATTGCGCGCAGCGATTGAAAACAGCGGCTTTCACTACCGTGACCAGCATGTGCCGATCACCATCTCCTGCGGCATGGCGGAATTTCACGGCGACGACACCCCGGAGACGGTATTCAGCCGCGCCGACAGCGCGATGTATCGCGCCAAAAAGGCGGGCGGCAATCAGTGTATGGCTGACTAGTGGCGTACTCAGGCTGTGCGGTGCAGCGCAAAACCCGTGCCATGAAACTTAACGGCGGACGGTGTGTCCTACGTTGACAAGAACAGCGCACGCACTATACTTCGCTCATGATGCAGACGCGTAAATTCATTCATCTGTGGCTCGCCTTGCTGCTCGCGCTGGGCCCGGTGTCATCGGCGCTGGCCGGGACACTTGGCGCCAGTGACAAGCACCATCACGGCATGGCGATGCAGGATGTACATGACAGTGCCGCGCACGGCGCTGCGTCACACGCGGATACTGACACCGGCCATGAACACGGCGCAGGTCACAATCATGCCACCTGCGGGACTGCCTGCATGGCGGCGCTGATGACCGACCATTCATCACCCCCCATCACTGCTGCAACATTTTATTATTCTCGTCTCCTCATCCCGGTTACCGGGATTGTATTTCCGCCTCACGCAAGACCCCCTCAAAGCTCTCTTAACTGATTGTTGGCAGGCTTTTGCCTGCTTGGTCGTGCGTGCGCCTGTATGTACAAGGCCGCGCATGGTTTGATCCTTTAGGCACGCCGCTCATGCGGCTCCGCCCAAGGTTCTGCTAAGAGGACTTAAAGATGCATCCCAAGATTGAACAACTTACAAGACGCCGCTTTTTAAAAGGCATGGCGGCGATGGGGCTGCTGACGGGGCTGGACGGCCTTGCCCCTGTCTATGCCGCGCAATATGGCGGATTGCGCCGGGATATGAGCGCTGGAGACAGCAAGGCGCTTGACTTGCGTATCCAGAGAACGGCGCTGCGCATCAGCGAACGCGAGGCGCACGCGGTCACGGTTAATGGATCCATCCCTGGACCGCTGGTGCGTCTGCGCGAAGGGCAAAACGCCATGCTGCGCGTGACCAATGAGCTGGATGAAGACAGCTCCATACACTGGCACGGCCTCATATTGCCTGCGGCGATGGATGGCGTGCCGGGCGTGAGTTTCGCCGGTATCAAACCGGGCGAGACCTTCACTTATCAATTCCCGGTCACGCAAAGCGGTACCTATTGGTATCACAGCCACAGCGGCATGCAGGAGCAGTTGGGCCACTTTGGCCCAATGATTATTGATCCGCTCGAGCCGGAGCCGTTTTCCTATGACCGTGAATACGTGGTGATGCTCTCCGACTGGACGTTTGAGAATCCCCATCATGTGATGGCGAAACTGAAAAAGCAGAGTGATTATTACAACTTCCAGCAGCGCACGGTGGGCGACTTTTTCCGCGATGTAAAAAAGAACGGCTGGGATGCCACGATGGCCGAGCGTCTGATGTGGGCGCAGATGCGCATGTCGCCGACCGATTTCGCGGATGTCAGCGGCTATACCTATACCTATTTGATGAACGGCCTTGCGCCGGGCTCCAACTGGACGGGGATGTTCCGCCCCGGCGAGCGCGTGCGGCTGCGTTTTATCAACGCGGCTTCGATGACCTACTTCGACGTGCGTATTCCGGGCCTCAAGATGACGGTGGTGCAGGTGGACGGCCAAAACGTGCAGCCGGTGACGGTGGATGAGTTCCGCACCGGCGTGGCGGAAACCTATGACGTGATCGTAGAGCCCAAGGAAGATCGTGCCTATACCATTTTCGCCGAGACCACCGATCGCAGCGGCTATGCGCGCGGCACGCTGACGGCGCGCGCAGGACTGACGGCGCCGATTCCGGAACGGCGGCCACGGCCGCTGCGCACCATGGCCGACATGGGCATGGGCGACATGCAGCACGATATGCCGGATATGAAGATGGACGGCATGGATATGGGGGGCATGCAGCATGACATGCCGGATATGGAGATGTCCGATATGGACATGGGCGGCGTGACGAAACACGGTCCGGATACCCACGGCCCGGGCAACTCGATGATCGCCGAGACGTCGCGCAGCCGCCTGCACGAGCCGGGCAGCGGCTTGGAAAATACCGGCACGCGCGTGCTGGTGTATACCGATTTGCGCAACGTGAATCCGATGTATGACAAGCGTCCGCCCGGGCGCGAAATCGAGCTGCATCTCACCGGCAACATGGAGCGCTATATGTGGTCGTTCGACGGCAAGAGATACTCGGAGGCCAAGGGGCCGATTGCATTCGAGTATGGTGAACGGCTGCGCCTGATATTGGTCAACGACACCATGATGGATCACCCGATCCATCTGCACGGGATGTGGATGGAGCTTGAGAACGGCGCCGGGGATTATTTGCCGCGCAAGCACACCATCAGCGTGAAACCGGGCGAGCGATTGTCCCTGTTGATTACCGCCGACGCGCTGGGCAACTGGGCGTTTCACTGTCATCTTCTTTTCCACATGGATATGGGCATGTTCCGCGTGGTGTCCGTATCCAGGCACGGCATGGGAGATCACTCATGAGATCAAACGGCATTATGAACAAGACCCTGCGTGGTTGTGCAATCGGGTTGATGTTGATCCCTCTTGCGGGCATGGCGATGGAACCGGGCTGGCCTGAGCCGGTGGAGGACAATCCGGTATTCGGCCTGCTGCTGGTTGATGAGTTTGAATTCCGCAACAACGATGGCGCGGATACCTTTAACTGGGATGCGGAAGGCTGGCTAGGCACCGATTACAACAAGCTCTGGCTGAAGACCGAGGGCAAGGATCGCCGCTCTGGAGACAGCGGCGGCGAGTGGGAGGTGCAGGCGCTCTACAGCCGCCTGGTGGCGCCGTTCTGGGATTTCCAGGCGGGGTTGCGCTACGACAGGCTCTACGGTGCGCGGGATCGTGACCGCGGCTTCGCCGTGATCGGCTTTGAAGGACTGGCGCCATACTGGTTTGAAGTGACACCGGCGCTGTTCTTGAGCGAGGACGGCGATGTCTCGGCGCGTTTCACCGCAAGCTACGAACTTTTGTTCACGCAGCGTCTGGTACTGCAACCGAGTTTAGAGATCAATGCCGCCGCTCAGAAGGTTGAGGAATTTGATGTCGGATCCGGCATCAACGACGTGGAATTGGGCCTGCGTTTGCGCTATGAAATCAAACGCGAGTTCGCGCCATACATCGGTGTGTCCTGGACCAACAAGTTTGGCGAAACCGCGGACATCGTGCGCAACGAAGGAGAAAGCACCAGGGATTTTTCCGTCATGGCCGGCGTGCGGTTCTGGTTTTGATTGCTTACTCAGGAGTCACAAAGCAAGACGACAACGTGAATGATGTGGCTCCTGAGTAAATACGCTGTTTACCCTACCCCCCACCCCCCGTTCAAGCCGGGGGCAGGCTCTGTCCCGCCCCCTAAACAAGGGGCGGGGACGCAGCGGGAAGTGTAACCTTACTTGCTGACTTATGAGTTGGGCTGGACTTTTGCGCGAAGCTGGAGCGATAGCGCAAAAGGTTGGGAAGGGGTAGCAAGCCATATTCACTATGACGTTGTCTATACAGATGAGGACGAACCGTGATCGAGATCATACCTAACTGGCATCCTGTTTTTGTGCACTTTACCGTGGCGCTGTGGTCGCTGGCCGTGTTGTTTTATTTATCGTTGCCGTTGATCAAGTCCCCGGCGCTCAAGGCGGAATGGGTAATTCTGGCGCGCTGGAATTTGTGGCTGGGAACGGCGTTTGGCGTCGTCACCGCCATTTTCGGCTGGTTGGCCTTTAACAGCGTGGTGCACGATACGCCGTCGCATGTGGCAATGGTTGAACACCGCAACTGGGCGCTATCCACCTTGACCCTGTTTTTGATCCTGACGGGCTGGTCGGTGTGGCGTTACCGGCGCAAGGTGACGGTGATCCCCGTGACATTTCCGGTGGCGATGTTGCTTGCCTTGGCGCTACTCATGACGACGGCGTGGCACGGCGCCGAGGTGGTGTACCGCTACGGCATCGGCGTCAAGTCTTTACCCAAAGTGGAGACGCCCGCTACCTCCGGGGAGGGCATGGCGCACGACCACGATCACGGCGACGCGCATGAAACCATGATGCCGTCATCCGGCCCTGAAGATACCCATGGGCACTGACGGACGCAAGACTCAGTGATGTGGAGCGCAGTCCTTATCGTCAACCCATGATGGACTCCGGGATGCGCTCTACTCAGGAGTCAGAAAGTCAGGTCACAATGCTTATGATCTGACTCCTGAGTAAAAACACTGTTTACTCTACCCCCACCCTGTCCCGCCCCCTGAACAGGGGGCGGAGACGTAACGGGTAGTGCAGTCTTAATACTTGTTGACTTGTGAGTAATAGGCGGCTGCGCGGCCCTCGTGCCGCCGGGATCGCGCCATTCCTCGCGTAGATCGCACACTCCCTGATAGAATCACCCTTCAGCCTTCGTGCGCCGGACTGTCCGGCGTACCCGCCGCATTCATTACACAAGGATTCCGTATGCCATTCAGTGCCCTCAAGCTTCATCCTGACCTCCTCAAAGGCCTCAAGGATCTCGGCTTCACCCGCCCGACACCGATCCAGGCCGACGCCATCCCGCCCGCGCTGGAGGGAAAAGACATCCTCGCCTGCGCCATGACCGGCAGCGGCAAGACCGCGGCGTTCCTGCTGCCGATCCTGCATCATCTGATCGACAAGCCGCGCGGCAAGACGCGCGCCCTCGTGCTCACGCCCACGCGCGAACTCGCGGCGCAAATCCTTGAAGACCTGAACGATCTCTCGGTGCACACCCCGATCACCGGCGCGGCAGTCTTCGGCGGCGTGGGCATGGGGCCGCAGGAGCACGCCTTCCGCAGCGGGGTGGATGTCCTCATCGCCACGCCCGGCCGTCTGCTCGATCACTTCAAGTCGCCGTATGCCAAACTCGACGGGCTCGAATACCTGGTGCTCGACGAGGCCGACCGCATGCTCGACATGGGCTTCCTGCCGGACATCCGCCGCGTGCTGCGCCATATCCCCGCGCGCCGGCAGACGCTCTTTTTCAGCGCCACCATGCCCGCGCCCATCGCCACGCTCACGCGCGAGATGCTGCGCGAGCCTGCCATGATCAATCTCGAACGCCAGTCCACACCGGCGGTCGGCATTACCCAGGCGCTCTATCCGGTCGCGCAGGAACTCAAGTCGGCGCTGTTCCTCGCGCTCCTCAAGCGCGGCGACATGAAAGAAGTGCTCGTGTTCACGCGCACCAAGCACCGGGCCAACCGCCTCGCGGAATATCTGGTGAAAAACGGGATCAATGCCGAGCGCATCCACGGCAACCGATCCCAGGCGCAGCGCACCGCCGCGCTCGCCGGCTTCAAGAGCGGAAAATACCGCGTGCTGGTGGCGACGGACATCGCTGCGCGCGGCATTGATGTCGAGGCGCTCGGCCACGTGGTCAACTTCGACGTGCCGCTGGTGCCCGAAGACTACATCCACCGCATCGGCCGCACCGGGCGCGCGGAGTTAACTGGCGACGCGTTCACCTTCGTCTCGCCGCAGGAGGAGGGCGAGATAAAGAGCATCGAGCGCGTGCTCGGCAAACGGCTGCCGCGCGTCACCGTGCCCGACTTCGACTACAGCGCAAAACCGGAGGCACGCCTCGAAGTACCGCTGGCGGAACGTATCGCGGCGATCCGCGCCGGCAAGGCAGGCGACCGCAACCGCGCCAAGGCCAAGACAGCGCGCCGCACCAGCCCCGGTGCGGCGCAGCAGCCGCGCCAGAACACACCCCGGCCGGGGCCGAAGTCCGGCGCAGGCAGATCGGGGAACAGGGGAAGGCCGCGCTGATGAGGTTCAGGCACTCAGAATCAACAAACAAATAGGCATAGCCCGCACGATGCGTAAGTGCGATAGACATTTGGGTATCGTGTAGCCGAGACAATGACCGCCGGACAACTTGCGCAACTGGTGATTGAGACGGATGCGGCGTCTGCTGCGGCGGGCGTCAAAGTGCGCTGCGCGGGGGCGTGGACCGTGCAGGGCATCGCCCGGCTCGAACAGCGCTTGGAAACCCTTGCCTGGCCCGGCGCGGGAGATCTGGTGATCGACGCTGCGGCGATCTCCGCGCTGGACACTGCGGGGGCGTGGTTGCTGCAACGGACTGTCCGCGCGCTGGAGCAG
>JAURVQ010000072.1 GCA_030655395.1 Gammaproteobacteria bacterium
ATGCTTGAAATCCGCGCTGGCACCGGCGGTGACGAGGCGGCGCTGTTCGCGGGCGATCTCGCGCGCATGTATACGCGCTACGCCGAGCTGCGTCGCTGGCAGGTGGAAATCATCACCAGCAGCGCCGGTGAGCACGGCGGCTACAAGGAAATCATCCTGCGCGTGATCGGCCACGGCGCCTTTTCGCGCCTCAAGTTCGAGTCCGGCGGGCACCGCGTACAGCGCGTGCCGACCACCGAGACGCAGGGACGCATCCACACCTCGACCTGCACCGTGGCGGTAATGCCCGAGGTGGCGGAGGTGGACGAGATCAAGATCAACCCCGCCGATCTGAAAGTCGATACCTTTCGTGCCAGTGGCGCGGGCGGCCAGCACGTCAACAAGACCGATTCCGCGATACGCATCACGCACATGCCGACGGGTACGGTGGTCGAGTGCCAGGACGAGCGCTCGCAACACAAAAACCGCGCGCGCGCGATGTCGCTGTTGCAGGCGCGCCTGCTCGCCGCCGAGCAGGCCAAACAACACAAGGCGGAGGCCGAACTGCGGCGTGATCTGGTCGGCAGCGGCGAGCGTTCTGACCGCATCCGCACCTATAATTTTCCGCAGGGCCGGCTCACCGATCATCGCATCAACCTCACCCTGTATCAGCTCGACAGTATCCTGCAAGGCCAACTCGATGCAGTGATTAACCCGCTCATCAACGAGTACCAGGCCGACCAGTTGGCGGCCCTGGCCGGCTGATGCGCGCCCACGCCGCCAGCGCATACAGTGTGGCGCAGGCGCTCACTGATGCGAGCCTGCGCCTGCGGTGTCACGATACCGCCGCGCTCGATGCGGAATTATTGCTGTGTCACGTGCTCGATCAACCACGCAGTTTTCTGCACGCTCACGCCGGGCAGGCGCTCACGGCCGCCCAGTGCGTACAGTTCGAAAATCTGGTTGAGCGCCGCGCGCGCGGCGAGCCGGTCGCCTATCTCACCGGTTCGCGCGGATTCTGGTCGCTGGAGTTGCGGGTGACGCAAGACACGCTCATCCCGCGCCCGGAAACGGAGCTGCTGGTAGAGCAGGCGCTGGAGCACATTGCGCCGGATGCGGAATGGCGCATCGCCGATCTCGGCACCGGCTCGGGCGCGATTGCGCTCTCCATCGCGCACGAGCGTCCGCGCTGCCACGTCATTGCGACGGATATTTCCGCGGCGGCGCTGGAGATCGCGCGCGCCAACACCGAGCGACTGAACATACGCAACATCGAATTTCGCCTGGGGAGCGCCGACTGGTTTGGCGCGGTGCAAAGCGAACGCTTCGATATGATTGTTTCCAATCCGCCTTATGTGCGTAGCGATGATCCGCACCTGAATGATTTACGCTTTGAACCGGAGATTGCGCTGGTGGCGGGCGCGGACGGTTTGCAGCATCTGCGCACTATTGCTGAGCAGGCGCGCGAGCATTTCACCCCCACCCCAGCGGCTTCGCCCCCCTCGCTTCGCTCTCCCCGTCAAGGGGGAGGGTGGCTCTTGCTGGAGCATGGTTACGATCAAGGGCGTGAGATGATGCAGATGCTTTCCGATCTGGGCTATGCCTGCGTGCAGGATTATACTGACCTCGCCGGCATTCCACGCATGACGGTTGCGCAGTGGGTGACGCCGCATGAATGACGAACAACTGCAACGTTACAGCCGCCAGATATTGTTGCCGCAGGTTGAACTGGAAGGGCAGCAAAGGCTGCTGAACGCGCGCGTGCTGATTATCGGCCTGGGCGGTCTCGGTTCACCGCTGGCCATGTATCTCGCCGCTGCCGGTGTTGGCCATCTGGTGATTGCCGATGACGACAAGGTGGACTTGTCCAACCTGCAGCGCCAGATCATCCATCGTACGCAGGACATCGGCCGTGCAAAAACAGAGTCTGCGCGCGCAACATTGAGCGCGCTCAATCCGTCAGTAAAAATCACCGCCTACGATCATCGTTTGACGGAAGATGAATTGGCGAACGAAATTGCACTGGCCGATGTAGTGGCGGATGCGAGCGACAATTTCGCGACACGCTTCGCACTCAATGTCGCTTGTGTAAAAGCAAAAAAACCGCTGGTCTCCGGTGCTGCGATACGCATGGAAGGACAGGTCGCGGTGTTCGATCACCGCCGCGATGACAGCCCCTGCTATCGCTGCCTTTACCGGGATGGCCCGGGTGAAGAAGCAGACTGTGCGCAACTGGGTGTGCTCGCGCCGCTGCCGGGCATTATCGGCAGTGTGCAGGCGGTGGAGGTCATCAAGCTGCTATTGAATATCGGCGCGCCGCTCAGCGGGCGTTTGCTGCTGCTCGACGCCCTCTCCATGGAGTGGCGCACGGTGGCGCTGCGCAAGGACCCCGCTTGCCCGGTGTGCGCTACATAGCGTCATAAATCTACTGCGCGTCTTTGATGCGGGTGCGTGCGGTGCTCGGAATCCTCATGTACTGAGATGTACACTCCGGTTCCTGCGCTCCACCGCCCCCGCCTGAAATCCGCTCGCTACGATTTCTGACGCTATGTATATATGTATAACAGTCCCCGGCGCAGGCCGAAAGCTGTAAAATGTATTTATCTGAACAATTCCTGGCGAGACGACCCTCATGAACGATGTACTCGACACCGCGCAGCGTGCACTGCTTGCGCCCGGCGGCATGGATGAGCGTGCGATCAGCCGCGTGCTCGATCAACTCATGCAGCCCGGCATCGACAGCGCCGAGCTTTATTTCCAGCTCAGCCGCTACGAGTCATGGATGCTGGAAGACGGCATCGTCAAGGACGGCAGCCACAACATCGAGCAAGGCGTGGGCGTGCGTGCGGTGAGCGGCGAAAAAACCGGCTTTGCCTATTCGGATGAAATCGTGCTGCCCGCACTGACGCAGGCGGCGCACGCCGCGCGCGCAATCGCGAGCAGCGGGCAGCAGAAGAGTCTGCAGGCATGGAATAAGACAGCGGGCCACGCCTTGTATATGCCGATGGACCCTGTCGCCACGCTTTCCGAAACGGAAAAAGTGACGCTGATGGAAGCGCTGGACAAGGAAGCGCGCAGGCAGGATGCACGCGTGCAGCAGGTGATCGTGAGTCTCGCCGCCGAGCACGACGTGGTGCTGGTGGCGGACAGTGACGGCACCTTCGCCGCCGACGTGCGCCCGCTGGTGCGGCTGAATGTGAGCGTGATCGTGGAACAGGATGGCCGACGCGAACAAGGCAGTGCGGGTGGCGGCGGGCGCGTCGGTTACCAGCATTTTCTCGAAGACGAACGCGGCCTCGGCTATGCGCGCGAGGCGGTGCGCCAGGCGCTGGTCAATCTCGACGCTGTCGCGGCGCCTGCGGGCACCATGCAGGTGGTGCTCGGCCCCGGCTGGCCGGGCATTTTGTTGCACGAGGCCATCGGTCACGGTCTGGAGGGCGACTTCAACCGCAAGGGCAGCTCTGCGTTCGCCGGGCGCATCGGTGAGCGCGTCGCTTCCGAGCAATGCACGGTGGTGGACGACGGCACACTGGTGAACCGGCGCGGCTCGCTCAACGTGGACGATGAAGGCACGCCCACGCAGTGCACGGTGCTGATCGAAGACGGCATCCTCAAGGGTTACCTTCAGGACAAGCTCAACGCGCGCCTGATGGGCGTGGCGCCCACCGGCAACGGGCGGCGCGAGTCGTACGCGCATCTGCCCATGCCGCGCATGACCAACACCTACATGCGCGCGGGAAAATACGCGCCGGAAGAAATCATCGCCTCGGTGGAAAAAGGTTTGTACGCCGTCAACTTCGGCGGCGGGCAGGTGGACATCACCTCCGGCAAATTCGTGTTCTCCGCGAGCGAGGCGTATCTGATCGAGAAAGGAAAAATCACGCGCCCGGTGAAAGGCGCGACGCTCATCGGCAACGGACCGGATGTGCTCACGCGCGTCTCCATGGTCGGCAATGATTTAAAACTCGACACCGGCGTCGGCACCTGCGGCAAGGAGGGCCAGAGTGTGCCGGTGGGTGTGGGCCAGCCGACGCTGCGGATTGATGGACTGACGGTGGGTGGCACCGCGTAGCGGCGGTTAGCAGGCTGTTGAAAAACAGCCTGCGTGCGGCCCAGGGATGGGCCGCCATTTTTCAAACACGCGGTATGGGTTTGAAAAATGAAGCAAAGCGAAAATCACATTTTTCGCTTTGCGGGTTGAAAAAGCCCATGGAAGGGCTTTTTCAACAGCCTGTTAGACTAGCTCAGCAGCATTTCCAGCAGCGCCTTCTGCGCGTGCAGGCGATTTTCGGCTTCATCCCACACCACGCTCTGCGGTCCGTCGATCACGTCGGCGCTCACTTCTTCGCCGCGGTGTGCGGGCAGGCAGTGCATGAACCGCGCGTCCGGTTTGGCGAGCGCCATGAGACGTGCGTTGACCTGATACTGCGCGAAGTCACGCAGGCGCGTGGCCTGCTCCTGCTCCTGGCCCATACTGGTCCACACGTCGGTGACCACGAGATCGGTGCCGCGCACCGCGTCTTGCGGCTTGCGTGTGAGCGTGGCATGGCCCGCGGAGGCTTTTAGCAGTGCGCTGTCCGGGTCGTAACCGGGCGGCGTGGAGATGCGCAGCTCAAATTCAAACAGGCGCGCGGCTTCGATGTAGGAGTTGCACATGTTGTTGCCGTCGCCCACCCACGCCACGATCTTGCCCTTGATGGTGCCGCGCTGTTCGACATAGGTCTGCAAGTCGGCAAGCAACTGGCACGGGTGATACTGGTCGGTGAGCGCGTTGATGACGGGCACCGTGGAGTGCGCCGCAAAGCGTTCGAGTTTTTCGTGCTCGAAGGTACGTACCACGATCACGTCCGACATGCGCGACAACACACGCGCCGTGTCTTCCACCGGTTCACCGCGTCCGAGCTGCGTGTCGCGCGGCGAGAGAAAGATCGCGCCGCCGCCGCACTGGATCATCGCGCTCTCGAACGACACCCGCGTGCGCGTGGAGGATTTCTCGAACAGCATGGCGAGCACTTTATTCTTGAGCGGTTCGTGGCGCAGGCCGTCACGCCGCATGGCCTTGAGTTCAATCGCGCGCGCCAGCAGCCGCTCGAGTTCGACCGGTGTGAAATCGCTCAGGGTGAGAAAATGGCGCACACTCATGATGGCTCCGGGGTCAGGCGGCTTTTATAAAGGCGTTTATCAGCGCGGCTACATCCCGCGCAATCTGGTCGGCCTCGGCGTCGCTGATGATGAGCGGCGGCAGCAGGCGGATCACGCGCTCGGCGGTGACGTTGATGAGCAGGCCTTGTGCCAGCGCAAGCTTGACCAGCTCGGTGCACGGGTGCGTGAGCTCGATGCCGATCATGAGGCCGTAGCTGCGGATGTCGGCCACGTTGTTATTGCCCGCGAGCAGCCGTGCCAGTTCCGCATGGATGCGTTTGCCCAGTGCATCCGCGCGCGCAGCGAGGTTTTCGTTTTCCATGGTTTTGATGACGGCGAGCGCCGCCGCGCACACCAGCGGGTTGCCGCCGAAGGTGGTGGCATGACTGCCGGGCTGGAACAGTTCCGCCGCCGCGCCGTGCGCGAGACAGGCGCCGATGGGCACGCCGTTGCCGAGCGCCTTGGCGAGCGTCATCACGTCCGGCATGACGCCGCTGTGTTGAAACGCAAACCACTTTCCGGTGCGGCACATCCCCGTCTGCACCTCGTCGAGCATCATGAGCCAGCCGTGCTCGTCGCATAAGGCGCGCACACCTGGGAGATATCCTGCGTCGGGCACGTTGACGCCGCCTTCACCCTGCACCGGCTCCACCAGCACCGCCACGATGTTGGGATTTTTACCCGCGACGGCGGCGATGGCGGCAAGATCGTTGAACGGCACGCGCACGAAGCCCTGCACCTGCGGTTCGAATCCCTGTTTTATTTTTGCGTTGCCGGTGGCGGCGAGCGTGGCGAGCGTGCGTCCGTGAAAGCTGCCCTCGGTCACGATGATGGTCGGCAGCTTGATGTTTTTGCGATGGCCGTGCAGGCGCGCGAGTTTGATCGCGGCCTCGTTGGCCTCCGCGCCGGAGTTGCAGAAAAACACCTTGTCCATACCGGACAGGCGCGCGAGCTGCGTGCCGAGTTCTTCCTGTTCTGCGATGCGAAAAACATTGGTGACATGCAGCAGACGGCTGGCCTGCGCACACAGCGCCTGCGCCACCGCCGGGTGCGCGTGCCCCAGGTTGCACACGGCAAGACCGGAAAAGGCGTCGAGATATTTGCGCCCTTCCGTATCCCACAGCCACGCGCCTGCGCCACGCTCGAATGTGACCGGCAGACGGTTGTGTGTGTTCATCAGGCTATGGTTCATGGTTTTATGGGCAAAGCCAAAAAACAAAAAGGCAGCCCCACCTTCGTGGGGCCGCCGTGACAAAGAATATTCTAGCGCCTATGGCGCGCAAGGGAAAGCCGTTTTGACGGCTACGGCATCAGCCGAACAAGGCCATGCCGTGGGCGGAGGCGCCCATGAACAGCAGCATGGGAATCGACAATGCGGTGTTGACGCGTGAGGTGAGAAACGCCACGCGGCGCGCCGTGGCCTTTTCCGCATCGGTTGCGGGTTTCAGGCCCAGCACCTTTTTCTGGTTCGGCCAGATCACACCCCATACGAACAGCAGCATGATAGTACCGAGCCACGCGCCGATGCCGATGATCACGTCGTTGCCCTGCAAGGTAAAGGCCGACACAAAACGCGGGCCGAGCAAGGCTGCGCCTGCGATCCAGGTGACCAGCGCCGCCCAGCGGAACCAGAACAGTGCGCGCGGCAATACGTATTTGGCGATACCCGCGCTGCCCGGACCGCCATGGTCGGCATTGGCCGCTGCCATCGCGGGCGCCTGCACTAAGTTAAAATAATAGAGCAGGCCGATCCAGGTAATGCCCGCCAGGAAATGTATCCAGCGTGCGATGAGTGGTACCCATTCGTTTTCCATCATTTCATTCCTCTTGTTGGTTGGGGCTACAGTGAATGCTATACGAGGGCATTGGCGATGACCGCCAGAATCACCGTCAGCACCAAGCCTGATATAATCGTTCCTGCAATCGAATCAAGCGGATTTTTCATACGTTTTTATCCTCATAGGGTTGAGAACAACAGATGGGCGCAAGCCCAAAGAGTAAGGCAGCGCGCCTGACAATGCAACTGACAAAATCCCCAAGCCGTGTGCGGCATTAGCGGCGAACTGCGTTTTGACGGGAGCACGCCTGCGCGTGCGACGCTGACGCGCATGACAGAACGGCTGGCGCGCCGTGGGCCGGATGATGAAGGACTCTATTTTGACGGTCCGCTCGCCTTTGGGCAGCGGCGGCTGGCCGTCATTGACCTCTCCGCGCGCTCACACCAGCCGATGGTGGATGCAGCGCTGAAACTCACCATCGTCTTCAACGGTACGATATACAACTACGAATCACTGCGCACGGAGTTGCAGGCGCAGGGCTACACATTTTTTTCCGGCGGCGATACCGAGGTGATCCTCAAGGCCTATGCCGCGTGGGGTGAGCGTTGCGTGGAGCGCCTGCACGGCATGTTCGCCTTTGCCGTGTGGGACAGTAAAAAACAAACGCTGTTTCTGGCGCGCGACCGTTTGGGCATCAAGCCGCTGTATTACGCGCAGCATAAAAAGCATTTCCGCTTCGCCTCCACGCCGCAGGCGTTGCTCGCGGCGGGCGAGGTGGATACGCGCATCGACCCCGTCGCGCTGCACCACCAGCTGACCTTGCACGCGGTGGTGCCCGCGCCGCACACGATACTGCAAGGCATACGCAAACTCGCGCCCGCCACCACGATGACGCTGGATGCGCGCGGCGGCATCACCACGCGCCGCTATTGGCAACTCAACGCGCAACGCCCGGCGCAGGAAAAATCCGAACATGAATGGATAGAGGCGGTGCACCAGAGTCTGCGCGCGGCGGTGGAGAAGCGGCGCATGGTGGCCGACGTGCCGGTCGGCGTGCTGCTCTCCGGCGGTCTCGATTCCAGTTTGATCGTCGCACTGCTGGCGGAGGCGGGGCAGAAAAATCTACTCACCTTTTCCATCGGTTTTGAAGATGTCGCCGGGGAAAAGGGCAGCGAATTTGAATACTCCGATCAGGTCGCCGCGCGTTACGCGACGCAGCATCGGCGTTTTCTCATTCCCAACCGCGAGGTGCTCACGCGCCTGCCGGAGTGTGTGCGCAACATGAGCGAGCCGATGGTGGCGCAGGATGCCGTCGCATTTTATCTGCTCGCCGAGCGCGTGTCGCAGCACGTCAAGGTGGTGCAGAGCGGGCAGGGTGCGGACGAGGTGTTTGGCGGTTATTTCTGGTATCCGCTCATGCAGCAGGAGTCGGGTAGCTATCTGGAGCGCTTTCGCAAACACTATTTTGATCGCAGCCATGGCGAATTTCTGGAGACGGTGAGCGCCGAATATCACGCGGCGGATCACACCTCACACTTGATCGAAGCACTGCTTGCCGCACCCGGCGCCGATACCTTTCTGGATCGCGTGCTGCGCATGGATGTGACGACACTCATTGTGGACGATCCGGTGAAGCGCGTGGACAACATGACCATGGCCTGGGGTTTGGAGGCGCGCGTGCCGTTTCTCGATCACGAGCTGGTCGAGCTGGCCGCGAGCATGCCGCCGGAATTGAAATTGAAAAACGGCGGCAAACATTCCTTGAAGACCATCGCACGCGGCCTGTTGCCCGATGCCGTGATTGACCGCCCCAAGGGCTACTTTCCCATGCCCGCGCTGAAATACGTGCGCGGTGAATTTCTGGACTTCATGCGCGAGGTGTTGAATTCCGCAGCCTGCCGCCGGCGCGGCCTGTTTCAGCGCTCCTATGTGGAAAAATTATTGGCGGCGCCGGAAAAATACATGACGCCGCTGCAAGGCAGCAAGCTGTGGCATCTGGCGCTGCTGGAATACTGGCTGCAAGTGAATGTAGACGGTTGATCGTCCAAGCCCCAGCGGCTTTCTCGATGCAGCTTGTTATCGCAACAAAAGCCTTGTAAGGTTGCGCCCCTATGCGCGCGCGACTATTCGGTAACCGCACCTGCCCCGGCAAGCTGCTGAGCCTGCTGCTGGCCTTGTCGCTGGTGGTTGCCGCGCTGCATGTCAGCCAGCACGACCTGGTAGAGGGCGG
>JAURVQ010000058.1 GCA_030655395.1 Gammaproteobacteria bacterium
CGCGCGCAGTTTCCACGTCCGCCGCCTTGGAGCCGAGCGTGTTCGCCTCGCGGTTCAGCTCCTGCATCAGAAAGTCGAGCCGCCGTCCGGCGGGCGCCTTGGCGCCGAGCACATGCAGCACCTCATCGAGGTGCGCCGCGAGCCGCGTGAGCTCCTCGTCGACGTCGATTTTTTGCAGCAGCAGCAGCATCTCCTGCTCCATGCGCGCCGGGTCGAACCCGGCCTTGAGTTCGATCACGCGTTCGGTGAGTTTTACGCGCAGCCGCGCGTGGATCTGCGGTAGTTGCTGGCGCACCTCGACGACGCGCGCCCGCATGGTCTGACAGCGCTCCACGATCAGTGCTTCGAGTCGCGCGCCTTCGCGCTCGCGCGTGGCGACGAGTTCGGCGAGCGCGAGATCGAGCAGGGCGAGCGCCTGCGCCGCAAGCTGTTCCTGATTCACCGGCGGTGTCTCCACCACGCCGGGCCAGCGCAGGATGTCGAGCGCGCTGAGCGGCGCAGGGTGCTCCAAGAGTCCTTCCACCTCGCGGCAGGCGCGCGTGAGCGTCTCCGCCAGCGCGCGGTTAATGTGTAAACCAGTGGCGGCGGTGGTGCCAGCGTCGGTTTGCAGGCGCAGGTTGCAGTCGAGCTTGCCGCGCGCGACGTGCGCGCCGGCATGCTCGCGTACCGCGCCTTCGAGCGCGCGCAGCTCTTCCGGCAGGCGCAGGGAAATTTCCAGATAGCGGTGGTTGACCGAGCGCAACTCCCAGCTCAGTATTCCCCACTCGGTGTGTTGCTGTTGCCGCGCAAAGGCGGTCATGCTGCGTAACATCTTGGAAAATCTCTCGATGATGGTGGCGCCTACTATACTAGGGACTGGGGATTAGGGGCTAGGGGAAAGCGGATCTCCCCTAGCCCTTGGCCCTTGTATGCTAAGCTACGCGCCTTTCCACGAAGCAAAGGATTCCCCATGCGCCCCAGCGGACGCGAAGCCTCCGAACTGCGCACCATCAAACTTACCCGCCGTTACACCAAGCACGCCGAGGGCTCGGTGCTGGTGGAGTTCGGCGACACGCGCGTGCTGTGCAACGTGAGCGTGGAAGAACGGGTGCCGCAGTTTCTCAAGGGCAAGGGGCAGGGCTGGGTAACGGCCGAATACGGCATGCTGCCGCGCTCCACCGGCAAGCGCATGGATCGCGAAGCGGCGCGCGGCAAACAGGCCGGACGCACGCAGGAGATACAGCGCCTGATCGGACGCTCGCTGCGCGCGGTGGTCGATCTCACGGCGCTGGGCGAGCGCACGCTCACCATCGACTGCGACGTGATCCAGGCCGACGGCGGCACGCGCACCGCCTCGATCACCGGCGGCTATGTCGCACTGGTGGACGCGATCGAACATCTGCGCAAACAAAAAGTCATCAGCCGCAGCCCGATACACGGCTGCGTCGCGTCGGTGTCGGTGGGCATTTATCAGGGCCAGCCAGTGCTCGACCTCGACTATATCGAAGACTCGGAGGCCGAGACCGATATGAACGTGGTGATGAACGACGCCGGCCATTTCATCGAATTGCAGGGCACCGCCGAGGGCCACGCGTTCCGCATGGATGAACTCACCGCCATGATCGACCTCGCGCGCGGCGGCATCACCGACCTGCTCGCAAAACAGAAGGCGGCGCTTAGTGAGGCAGAGAAAAGATAAAAGAGGCAAGAGCAAAGTAAAGGCCGAGCACAACAATGTGCTGTTGGTCTGGGTTCTTTTATCTTGTATCTTTGCTCTTTTCTCTGTCTCTATATGAAACGCGTCGTACTCGCCAGCGGTAACCTGGGCAAGCTGCGCGAGATACAGGCGCTCGCGGGCGACGCCTTCGAATTCATACCGCAGTCCGACTTCGAGATCCGCGAAGTGGAAGAGTCCGGCCTGAGCTTTGTCGAAAACGCCATCCTCAAGGCGCGTCACGCCGCACGCCACGCCGGGTTGCCCGCGCTCGCCGACGACTCCGGGCTGGAAGTGGACGCGCTGAGCGGCGCGCCGGGCATCCACTCGGCGCGCTACGCCGGCCCCAACGCGAGCGACCGCGAAAATGTGGACAAGCTGCTGCACGAACTCGGCGACACGCCCGAGCACCTGCGCCGCGCGCGTTTCCAGTGTGTCATGGTGTATCTGCGGCATGCGCTCGATCCCATGCCCATCATCGCGCAGGGCACCTGGGAAGGACGCATCCTGAACGCGCCGCAGGGCGAAGGCGGCTTCGGCTACGACCCGGTGTTCTTCGTGCCGACGCACCGCTGTTCCTCCGCCGAGCTGCCCGCGGCCGTGAAAAACCAGCTCAGCCATCGCGGCAAGGCGCTGCGCAAGCTGCTGGAGATTGTCGCTGCCTGAGTCAAAAATGTTCCGCTTCACCACCCTGCCGCCACTGTCCCTGTATATCCACCTGCCGTGGTGTGCGCGCAAGTGCCCGTATTGCGATTTCAATTCGCACGAAGGCGAGGTGCAGGAGCGCGCCTACGTCGATGCGCTGGTGAACGACCTGGAGCAGGACCTGCCGCGCATCTGGGGGCGGCCCGTGGTCTCCGTGTTCATCGGCGGCGGCACGCCGAGCTTGTTTTCACCCGAGGCGCTCGACCGCCTGCTGTGCGCGGTGCGCGCGCGGCTGCGCCTTATCCCGCAGGCCGAGATCACGCTGGAGGCGAACCCCGGCAGTTCCGAATATGAAAAATTCCGCGAATTCCGCGCGCTCGGTATCAATCGCTTATCCATCGGCGTGCAGAGTTTTGATGACGACAGTCTCCAGCGCCTGGGGCGCATCCACGGGCGCAGCGAGGCGTTGCGTGCGGCGGAGGCCGCGCACGATGCGGGCTTTGAGAGCTTCAATCTCGACTTGATGTTCGGCCTGCCCGAACAGACGCTCAAGCAGGCCGAGAGCGACATCGCCACCGCGCTGGCGCTGGAGCCCGCGCACCTCTCGTATTACCAGCTGACCCTCGAACCCAACACCCTGTTTCATCATCAGCCGCCGCAGTTGCCGGAAGAAGACGTCATCGCCGCGATGCAGGAGCGCGCCCAGGAGCGGATGGCCGAGCGCGGATTTCAGCACTACGAAGTCTCGGCCTACGCGCGCGAAGGCGCGCAGTGCAAACACAACCTCAACTACTGGCAGTTCGGCGATTACTTAGGTGTTGGCGCAGGCGCACACGGCAAAATCACCGACGCGCAACAGCAAACCATCACCCGCCTGTGGAAACTCAAACAGCCGCGCGATTATATGGATAAATCAGAAATGCCTGAGCGCATTGGTGAAGAGAGCCTGCTTACGCCCGCCGACGCCGCATTTGAGTTCATGCTGAACGCGCTGCGCCTCACCGAAGGTTTTACGTCGAGTTTATTCACGGAGCACACCGGCTTGCCGCTTTCTTTTATCGAATGGCCACTCAAACAGGCCGAGGAGCGCGGTTTGATTGAGAGAAATGCACAAGGCATGCGCCCCACCGCGCAAGGGCAACGTTATCTCAACGATTTGACCGCGCTGTTTTTGCCGCCCAGCATGCCTATCACCGGCGCTGCACGACGATAATCTCGATCCGCCCGCGCGGTCCGATGAAGTATGACGCGAGCCATCCGGTCACGCTCACGACAATCGACCCGAACAGCGCCGGCCAGAAACCCGCGATGGTGAAGCCGTCAAACATCCACGCCACCAGCCCCAGCATCGCCGCGTTGATCACCAGCAGAAATAATCCAAGCGTGAAGACGGTGGCGGGCAGCGTGAGGATAATCAGCACTGGACGCACCACGGCGTTGACAATGCCCAGCAGCAACGCCGCCCCGAGCAACGTCCCCACGCCCGTCACCTCAATGCCCGGCACCAACTCAGACGCCAGCCACAGACCAAGTGCGACAATCAGCAGACGTAATATGAATCCGGCCATGGGTTTATAGTCTCATATCCAAAGCAGCTCCAGCATAGCCCATCTTGGGGCAAGCCGCTTGCTGGGAAATAAAATAAGGCGTTTAATCCAATCCGTATGTAGTTGCTGTGAGTATTTTGAACAATCACTTGGGAGGCAAGATCATGCATGGCACCATTCTAAAATACATCTGGATTATGGCCCTGTTACTTACGGCTCCATTCTTGAGCGGGCACGCTTCTGCGGAAGAATCGAAAGCCGCGAAGCAACAGCGAGACACTACTACGTTGCAGCTACACATCTCAGATGACGGAAGCGCCATCGTTGATCAGAACGGCAAAGAAGTGGCTCGTTTCAGTGAAGACATGCGAGTCAATCCCGAGCAGTCTGGAAATAAGGCGATGCAGGGATGCATGCGCTGCACGATGGAATGCATCATCTGGGAGGGCGAGCGCTGCGTTAAGAAGATCCGTTCCTGCACGTGGGATTTCGACTGTAAAAAATAAATCAGGGCATGGCTGCCGGGCGGCCTCTACTTGACGTCGACCAGCTCCACGTCGAAGATCAGCGTCGCGTTGGCCGGAATCGGCCCCCGCGCCTGCGTGCCGTACGCCAGGTGCGGCGGAATGATCAAGGTGCGCTGGCCACCGACCTGCATGCCTTCGAGGCCCATATCCCAGCCGCTGATGACGCGCCGGGTGCCCAGCACAAAGGTGATCGGCTGGCCGCGATCACGCGAGCTGTCGAACTTGGCGCCGCGCTGTTTCGGCGCGGTCGCGTCGTACAGCCAGCCTGTGTAGTGCACCGAGACCTGCTTGCCTGCGCTGGCCTCGGCCCCCTCCCCCGCCTCCTGCAGATCGATTTTGACCAGTTCCGTGGGTGCAGACGGCGTCGATTCGGCATAGGTCGTAGTGCAGACGGCGAGTGCTGCCAATGCCAGCAAGGTGCGAATGTTCATCAAGGCTCCATCGGGAAGGTAAGGGCTATATGGCAAGTATAGCTCAGCCCGCCCTGTTGTTTGATGGGTGCGGATACCTAGCCGTCCATGGGTCGACGGAGTTGCGCTGCGGCATACTATCCCGCCAGTCGCACGCAGCGCAAAATCTCATATGAGTATTGCCCGCCCAGAGAAAATGGACGCTACCCTATTTATCATCCAGGCCTGTGATCGACTCACTTTGAGTACGGTCCCAGGAATCGGCTGCCATTAAAATGGATAAGATGCGTTGGTGCATCAGCGCTCCACACCTCCGTTTCCCATGCAATCACGGACAGGTATTTCCGCATGACTTCGCCACGGTTTGGGAAGGCCGTGACATAAACGAGCCCTGCGGTCGAATTTCTGAACAACTCGGATAACTCGACATGTCTGCGCCCGTCTACCGGGCCACTGCTTGTTACCGCCTCGGCCAGAATTAACCAATTCTTCGCGCGGAAATAAATTACCACGTCCGGCATCTTGCCGTGCTGGCCGACATCGATACGCAGTGACTTGAGAAGGTCTCGATCGAAGTACCCCCATTTACTGCCTGTGTCACCCACGTATATGAGTTCGCCATTCGGAACAAAGCGCGGCGAGAACTCTTCGAGAATCGCGCGAATGAGTTCGGAATGTTCACCTGCGCTCAGGGTGATTGTCTCCCCGTCCTTGATTCGTACGGGGATTCTGGCCATGTCACGGCGGCGCGCATATTTATCGGCCAGCGTCTGACGCCCGGAGAGATAAGCGGTTAACGTTCCGCGCCATGATCGCTTCCCGAAGGTGCGGAAAAGCGCGAGCGCGGCCGGCTCAACCTGATAGCAGTTCTTGGGGCTGTTTACGGCGCGGGAAGGGTCGTCCGGATTGTGCATTACTACTCCGGCCGATACCAATGGCTTGATGCTTTCATCGCGGATGGTTTCGCGGGTGTTCTCCGCGTAGAGGCGTTTGTATTTGCTGCGCGCGAAGTCGAGGATTGCGCGGATACCCAGTCTCGGGTCTTGAGCATCGCCCCAGGCTCTGTCCTTCGTTAAATCCAGCAAAGCCAGCAGACAGATGGCGGTGCGTTCGTTTAGCTGTTCATTGGGCATGCCCAACTCGCTCAGAACGGTTAACGCTTCCTGAATATGTTTTACTTTGACGGCCATCTTGTTTCGACTTCTTTTATCAATTGGTCGATGGCGGCCTGATCGTTGACTTCTACTGTCGACAGCCGGCCAAGCTCCAACAACTGTTCGTGGCTCGGGTAGCGCATCTGCCGCAGGTCTGTCGCATTCACCTGCGTGTGGCCCGAAAAAACCCGGAAATGGGAATCCACGACCGTTGAATTCAGGAACAGCGCCAGACCGAGCGCGGTTTCCTTGTCCATGCCGTGTTTTGCGATATGAAAAACATTCAGATGGTTCTCGAAGCCATAGAACGGCGCAGGCAGTTCATTTGGGTCGATAACGTATGCGACAACCCGGCGCCGTTCTTCCTTGCTGGAGAACCGCTTGGTCAGAACATAGAAGCCCTTTGGCATCAGCCATTTCCGGGCTTCCTCCGCCAACAAGATCGCATTCGGTTTCTTGTGTGTCTTTGGATAAACAAGCTTCCCATCGGAAAAATGATGGGCATAAATCAGAGGAACCGTGCCGGATTCCGGTTCCGCGCGGCAATGTTCCCGCAGCCTGAAATCGACCACTGGACCGGTACAAACCTCAATCCCGAGTTCTTTCAGGCTATGACTGAACAGACCGTGTGTGCCATCACCGGCATTGGCAAGTACGGGGATGTGAATGAAGCGCTCCGCATCGCCATCTTTGATGATCTGGCCGAATGGCAATGCCCGCTCGTGGTAATCGCTAAACGTAGCGTCGTGACTCTCGCTCACCGTTACAGCACCTTGTGCCCCGGCCTTCTTGAGCTTGACGATGATGTTCTCCTGAAGCACATCATCGTCGCTGAATGCCTTGTTGCGTGCCTCGAAGACATGGATATGTTCGATGGCGCAGCTTTGCAGTAACTGCTCCCGAAACGGGCGGTAATAGGTCCCATTGCAAAAAGACCTCGGAACGATGGCCACTATCTCGCCCTCTTCCTCCATGAGGAGGATAGCCAACGCGAGAAACGCGGTATAGAGATTGACCGTCTCGATACCCACATCCCGCAACAAGTAGCGGTGCTTGCTGTCGCTCTTTATTTTTCGATAGGGCGGGTTAAGGATGGCATGGGTAAATCGCTGGCCTCCCTCCATCGAGATATTCCAAACCGCATCCTCGATAAAGTCGGAATTATGGATACTGCTCGCCAATCCCGCGCGGGCATACGAAGCCAGCGTATCGGCCAGAACCATCTTCAATAATGGATCGATCTCCCACGCCTCGACCGAAGCTGTCGAACCTTGGAAGCGATCAAGGAAGGCGCTTGTAAGCGAGCCCACCCCTGCCCCGGCGTCCAGCAGGTGGATTGTCTTGGTCGGGGCAGAGAAAAGGGACGTCATGAACGTAGCGATTGCCGCAGGCGTCATGAACTGGCCGAGCTCGGATTTTCGGTTCGCTTCAAGCGAACTGCCGACATCAAGTCTTACGGCATCAATAGAGCCTTGGATGGCTATCTCGCCCATGCAGGTGATTATGGCAAACCTTAATGGGGGATACCACCAATCAAAAAGCACACGTGATCAGATATTGCATTAACACATTCCCCTGCAACACACTATCCCGCCAGCCGCACGCAGCGCAAAATCTCATATGAGTATTGCCCGCCCAGTGCCTCGTACACCGGCTTGAGCGCCTGTCCGCTGCTGGCGTGCAGTGCTGCGTGGATGCGGGCGAAGTCTTCTTCATCCAGCGGCACCACATCGCGCAGTTTGAGCTCGCCGCGCGTGATGGCGAGGGTAAGGTGGTGGTAGATGGTGGTCTGTTTCAGGCCGCGGCGGTCGGCGATGGCGGGGGCGTCCAGGCCGAGGCGGAACAGGTGCAGGGTTTCGGCGGCGGTGTCTGAGAGGGCGGTGGTTTGGTCATCCTGCGCGAGGATGGTTTCGAGAAAATCCTCGCCGTAGGCGGCGAGTTTGCGTTCGCCGACGCCGGAGATGTGCGCGAGTTCTTCCAGCGTTTGCGGGCGGCGCTGAACCATTTCGGTGAGGGTGGCGTCGTGGAAGACGACGTAGGGCGGCACGCCCTGCGCCAGCGCGAGTTCGCGGCGGCGGGCGCGCAGGGCTTCCCACAGCATCAAGTCGGCTTCGCTGGTGAAGGCGGCACTGTGCTTCTGGCCTTTGACCCCCACCCTGCCCTCGCCCTTCAACGCTGAGGTTTTGGTTTTGACGGGGTCGCGGCGCAGCCACAGGCGCTCGTCACCGCGCAGCACGGGGCGGCAGGCGTCGGTGAGTTGCAGCGCGCCGTGGCCTTCGATGTCCACGGCGAGCAGACCGCGCGCGATGAGCTGACGGAAGATGCTGCGCCATTCCTGCTGGCTCAAGTCCTTGCCGATGCCGAAGGTGCTCGACTTGTCGTGGCCGAAGCGCAGGATGCGCTCATCTGTTTTGCCCATCAGCACGTCGAGTAAATAATTCACGCCAAATCTTTGCCCGGTGCGGTGTACGCAGGAGAGTGCTTTCTGTGCGGGCACGGAGGCGTCCCAGGTTTCGGGCGGGTTGATGCAGGTGTCGCAGTTGCCGCAGGGGTTGGGCTGCGCGTCGTCGAAGTAGGCGAGCAGCGCCTGACGGCGGCAGGTGGTGAGTTCGCACAGGCCGAGCATGGCGTCGAGCTTGTGGCGCTCGACGCGTTTGCGCGCAGCATCGGCCTCGCCGGCTTCGAGCATCTGGCGCAGCGTAATCACATCCTGCAGGCCGTAGATCATCCACGCATCGGCGGGCAGACCGTCGCGCCCGGCGCGCCCGGTTTCCTGATACTAGGCCTCGATGCTCTTCGGCAGGTTGAGGTGCGCGACGAAACGTACATTGGGTTTGTCGATGCCCATGCCGAAAGCGATGGTGGCGACGATGATGACGCCTTCCTCGTTGATGAAGCGCGACTGGTTGCGCTCGCGCACTTCAGCGGAAAGCCCGGCGTGATAAAGCAGCGCGTCGAGGCCTTGATCTTTAAGCCAGGCGGCGATCTCATCCACGCGCTTGCGCGACAAACAGTAGACGATGCCGGCGTCGCCCGGATGTTCGCTGCGGATGAAGCGCAGCAGCTGTTCGCGCGCGCTGCCGCCCGCGTTGGTTTGGCTGATGCGGTAGCGGATGTTGGGGCGATCGAACCCGCTGATGAAAACGCGCGCGTTTTCGAGGCCGAGGCGCGTGATGATTTCGCGCCGCGTAGGCTCGTCGGCGGTGGCGGTGAGCGCGATGCGCGGGATGGCGGGGAAGCGCTCGTGCAGCACCGAGAGCTGCATGTACTCGGGGCGGAAGTCGTGGCCCCACTGCGAGACACAGTGCGCCTCGTCGATGGCGAACAGCGCAATGTTCGCGCGCGCCAGCAGGTCGAGCGTGCGCTCGGTCATCAGGCGCTCGGGCGCGATGTAGAGCAGGTCGAGTTCGCCGCGCAGAAGCTGCTGTTCGACCGCGCGCGCCGTGGTGGCATCGAGCGTGGAATTCAACAACGCTGCGCGCACGCCGGCCTGCTTCAGCGCCGCCACTTGATCCTGCATCAGTGAAATCAGCGGCGAGATGACGACGCCCGTGCCGGGGCGCACGATGGACGGAATCTGGAAGCAGAGCGACTTGCCGCCGCCGGTGGGCATCAGCACCAGCGCATCGCTGCCCGCCATGAGGGCGTGGATGACCTCGTCCTGCGGCGCGCGGAAGCGTTCGTAGCCGAAGACGCTGCGCAGAATGTGGAGGGGCTGGTCTTGCATAAAGTCAGGGGCTGGAGGCTAGGGGCTAGGGTGAGGCGTGAGGCGAAACAGTATTTTACGCCTCACTTGGGAAGGGTAACCTACCCGCGCAGCCAGAGATACAGGCCTGCCGCAAGCAGGCCAGCGCTTGCGAGCGAGCCCTTCCAGTGGCGCTGCAAAAAGCTCTTGAGCACGAAATAGGCGTTGGGCTCGACCTGCACGCTGCACTCGGGCCAGGCGAAGTGGAGCGTCTCTTCGCTGCTCGGGATTTTGAGGGACAGGTCAAGATCAAGCGCGAGCGCGCGGCGGCCGGCCTTGAGCGGTACGACCTCCCACGCCCATTGCGCCTCGGGGGCGGCCAGCCCCTGCTCGGAGGCGGCGAGCGGCGTAATCCTGAAGCCGTCGCCGGAGAGCAGCGCGGTGAGGTGGGCGCCGATCTTGAGCGTGGTTACCTTGGCGGGGGCGGCCTGGTTGAGGGCACGGGTGATGGGGCTGACGATGTTCTGCGCGAGGGCAAGCTCCAGCCGCGCCGGCTCACCCACCATGAGGTCGCGCGGCGCGATGAAACGCACGTCCTCCAGGTCGAGGTGGCCAAGTTCGCGCCGCATGATAAGGGCCGAGTCCTGCAGCGCGTGCGCCAGATTGCCGTGCAGGCTGCTTACTGCGGACAGCCGTGGCTCCGGGTCGTGATGGCGCAGTTGGGCGGAAAAGGCCGGCCCGTCCTCGCGCGCGGGCTGGTCGCGCACCTCGTCGGCGTGGCTTTTGCCGCGGATGCTCTTCACCATCAGCCCCTTCATCACCACCACATAGAATAGCAGGTCGGCAAAGATGAAAAGAATGATGATGACGACAAAGTCTTTAACATCCATAGGTCCATTTCCAGTGGGTGCGGGGGGGTCCGCCGCCCCCGCACCGTTGCGGCTTTCGGGCGCGGGCGCGCAATCAGAACTACGGCCCGCTTGCGGGGGTGAATATCTCGTGTCATAATTTTACAAAGTTCCAGGCAACCATGAAAGCATCCTGAACAATGGAGGTGTAGCTTGTTTGATTTATCGGTGAATTTGGCCAAAGACTCAATCGATTACAGCACGGGTGATGTGCTCGCAATGTACGGCATTATTCTGGCCGTGGTGCTGACGATACTCGTCGTTGCATTCAAGTCGGCGACTAAAAATAAATCCTGAATTGCGGGCGCTTGAGCCGGCACGCCGGGTAACTTTTCGCATCGCTCCCCAGGCGGCCTTATAACTGAAACCGCGCAGGAAACGATGTGGAGACAGGGTGGGCCGGAATGCGGGTGTCCGAATAAAAAATTTTGGCTTAAAAAATTGGGAGGATAGTTTATATGCGTCGGTTTTTAACAGCATTATTTGCGGCGCTGTCGCTTTGCGGGTTAACCCCCGTTTTGGCGGAAGACCCAGCCGCTGTCCCCGCAGCAGCGCCTGCCGCTGAGGTTACTGCGGCCCCCGCTGTTCCTGCCGCGCCCACGCCTCAGCCGATGCCGAATGGCGTGCTCAAGCTGGTGGGCAACATTGAGGCCGGCAAGAAGATTTTCAACGAAGGCAAGGGCGAGGCCCCGCCTTGCATGTCTTGCCATGGCGAGACAGGCTTGGGCGATGACAACATGGGCACGCCGCGGCTGTCAGGACAGGGCTTTGTCTATCTCAGAAAGCAGTTGTATGAGTTTGCCACCGACCACCGCACCGATACCACCATGGGTGTGATGAACGGCGTGGCCAAGGCCCTCTCCGACCAGGACAAGGCGGATATCTCCGCCTATGAGTCCAGCGTACAGCAGGGCGCCCTCGCTGCCGCCTCGAATCTGGAAGAGATCAAGGCCGCCGGCGCCGTGCCGGTGGGCGAACGCCACCTCGGCAAGGGTATCGTGCTGTACGGCATCCCCGAACAGGGCGTGGCGGCGTGCAGCAGTTGCCATCAGTACAATGGCCGCGGCGCGTTGCCGGTCTACCCCATCATCGGCGGACAGCGCTACGTCTACCTCGTGACCCAGTTGAAGAAATGGCGTGACGGCAGCCGCGCCAACGATCCGCTGGCGCAGATGCGCGTGGTGGCCTCCAAGCTCAAGGACGAGGACATCTACAACGTCGCTGCTTACCTCACCAGCGCGCCGACCATTGGCGGCGGCAATTCACGCGAGCCGCACCAGGCGCAGCCCGCGGCAGCAGGAGCGGTAGCCGCACACTGAGCGAACTTGGTGAGCCCATAGTGGTCCCATAAAGGGCGGGTTGACCGCCCTTTACTCAGGAGTCACAGGGCGTGACTCCTGAGTAAAAATCTGTTTACTCTACCCCCACCCTGTCCCGCCCCCTCAACAGGGGGCGGGGACGCAACGGAAAGTGCGGTCAAATTTATTGACTATCCGTAATCTCCAGGTTAGGCCAAGTTATTTTGCTGCGGCAGGCATTGATGGAACGTAAACAATTACTCAAGCCCGGTGAAAAGGTGCTGTTTGCCGTGTTTGGCGCATTCCTGGTACTTGCGATTGCCGGTCTCGTGGTTATGGAGGTCGTGCGCGCCCACATGTCGAAACCGATGTTTGCCTCGCGCGCCTCCTTCGATCTCAGTGCCGCAGGCCGGCATGGCTCCAAGCTGTTTCGCGAGGCCGGCTGCACCGCCTGCCACCGCGCCATGCGCAACGGCACCAATCAGGGCATCGGGCTGGACGGCGTCGGCTCCCTCCGCAGCCAGCAATGGCTGGAGGCCTTTCTCAAGCACCCCGAGGCCAATTGGGCGACTGTGACTATAGATCACGGCCAGCCGCCCAAGGAGGCGGCCTACGTCGCGCAATTGCCGCCGCAGGACTTGCACGACATCGCGATGTTTCTCTCCGAGCTGAAGGCTGAGCGGGGTTCGGCGACGTCCGCCGTGCCGCCGCCCGAGATCGCGCGCTCGGGCTTCGTCAATAGCATGACCGAGATGTGGGCGCCCGAGGCGTGGAAAGAGAAATATCAGGATATCCGCCACAAAAAACCACCGGCAGGCGAAACGAATGAGCCTCAGTGAGGCCTATGGCCAGGAAACCGAGTACCGGCGCTACATCCTGTGGTTTATCGCGGCCTGCGTCATTTACAGCATCATCGGGTTCTCATGGGGCGTGGCGGTGGGTATGCTGCCCGATCTGCGCGAGTTCATCAACCACCAGCCGCACGCGCACCTCATCATGCTCGGCCACGGCCACCTGAATCTGCTGGGCTGGGTCGAGATGGCTATATTCGCCGCCGTTTACTACATCGTGCCGCGCCTGGTGCGGCGCAATATCTACAGCCTGCGCCTGGTCAATATCCATTTCTGGATCCATAACTTCGGCCTGCTCGGCATGGTGCTGTCGTTTGTCCTCGCTGGCAGCCTGGGCGGGCTCGCCAGCCAAACCATGGACCTGGACGAGGTCAATAAAATCGTGCGCCCGTTCATGATCGCGGTGGGCATGTTCGGCAGCCTGGTGCTGCTCTCCAACCTCATTTGGGCCTACAACCTGTGGCGCACCGCGCGGCGTTGGCAGCCATGAATATTCAAGTGATCAGCCTCCTGTGCGCCGCCTTGCTGCTCGCGGCTTGTGATACCGGCTCCAGGGTCAAGGTCGGTCAACAGGCGCCGGCCATCGCCACCAAGACGCTGGCCGACGTGGGCGGCGACTTCGGCAAGATCACTACCTACCGTCATCCCGATGCGCGCATGTACCAGTATTCGATCGACCAGGCGCTTAAAGCAGGCAAGCCCATCGTGCTTGCCTTCGCCACGCCCGGCCACTGCACGCCGTGCGACCAGCAGCTGCAGATGCTGAAGGCGATGATCGACAAGCATCAGGATCGCGTGCTGTTTCTGCACCTGGATCAATACCAGAACCCGCAGGCCTTCAAGGCCTTCGGGGTGATGGGCGACCCGTGGACGTATGTCGTCGATGCGCGCGGCACGGTACGCTATGTGCAGGCCGGACGCGTGCTGTACGGCGAGCTGGAGGGGGCGCTCGCGCCGCTGCTGGTTGCCTCCCCGCAGGCGGCGCAACGATGAGCGCGCGTTACGTGTTGCAGCAGGATCGCGCCGGACTGGTCTGGGATCTGCTGCTCTATGTGCCCACCGTGGGTGTGCTCGGCCTGTTGGCCGTCAAGCTCTGGTACGGCGCCAATCAGGGCGCGGCCTACGTGCTGTTTTTCATGGCCTCGTTTTTCTTCATCGCCGGCGCCAACCGCATCCTCAAGACCCGCCTCATGCTGCTGCCCGCAGCGCCGGTCGCGCTTGAAGTCGATGCCGGGCAGGTGCGGCTTGAGCTGCGCAACGGTGAGTACATCAGTCTGGTAAAGGACGTGCGCTTTTACATCGACACGCAGGGCAAGTCGTTTGGGCTGTCCGGCAAGGATGTGCTGGGGCGCCCGCAGCAGCACGTTTTTCATCGCGGGCAGTTCCCCGATGAGAAGGTTTACCATGAGGCCGTGCTGGCGCTGCAGCCATACAAATAGCGGCCTGGCAGGCTGTTAAAACAGCCTGCGTGCGGCCCACGGATGGGCCGCCATTTTTCAAACACGCTGTATGTGTTGGAAAAATGAAGCAAGGCGAAAATCGCATTTTTCAACCATCTACTAGCTGCGCTCGCGGCGGCGTTTGACGACATCCCACCCCATATAAGCGAGGCAGGCCGCGCCGATCAGGCAGACGATGAGGATCACGGTGCGCTCGGTGTGTGGGCTCACTAATCCGCCGATAAACATGTGCACTGAATACCCAAGAACCACGAGACCGCCCAAGGCAGCCAGACCGTAAAGTAAAAGTTCTTTCATGCAGGTGTTGAAATTGTCCTGTGACCTAGGGTAAATTAAGTATAAATATAAACTGCGGCTGTAGGGTGGGTGGGCAACCGCATAATAGACTTATTTTTTTAGCGTGGAGACTGGGATGGCAAAGCAAGTCAGCATGGTAAGAAAGTCCCTCATTCTGAGCCTCGTGGTAGGCATGGTGGTGGGCATGGGCAACGGCAGCGTGTTCGGCATTTATCTCATGGCCAATCTGGGTCGCGGCCAGTTTGCCGAGTGGGGCGGCTGGGGTTGGCAGTCTTATAACCCGTTCGGTTACTTCAATGGTTTTATGACCTGGGTCATGCTGGTGTTCGGCGTCGCCTTCATCTGGATATTATTGTCCGCCCTTTATGGCCATGATAAGATGTCAAAAATTCAAGGCGGCGGTGGCCACTAGGCCGTCCGGTCATGATCTTACAGCCAGTTCTCACTGCAATTCCTGGGAGCAAATAACAATGTTAGCGAAAATCGCCGCCGTATTCAGCATGGTCGCAGCCTTTTCCAGTATGTGGCTCGCCTGGTATCTCATGATTCCCTGCAGGGTGTGCGGCAAGGTGGGCAATCGTGGCCTGATCAAACCCTGCTGTCCGGCGCCTGGCAAGAAGGCATAAGCCGTTCCAGCCCGAATCGAAGATTTCTGAAATTAATTTGAGGTAGCTCGCATGTTGATGAAATATCTGTTTGGCAAGAACGAGGACATCCCGCCAGGCACCGCCTCGATCTTTTTCTCCTTCTCGGCCATCGTCTGGTTCATTATCGGTACCGGCCTCGGCTCGTTTAATGCCGCCAAGCTCGCCTACCCTGACTGGGTGACGGGCTTTGAGTTCTTCGCCTTCGGCAAGATGCGCCAGGTGCATGTGATGGCGGTGATCTTCGGCTGGATCTCCATGGCCTTTGCTGCGGCCATGATGTACATCACTCCCGCGCTCGGCAACACCAAGCTGTGGTCGGAGAAGCTTGGGCTGTGGAGCTGCATGAACTGGAACATCGGCCTCGCGGTCGGTTTGTTCACGCTGTGGATGGGAATGACCTCCGGGCGCGAATATTCTGACTTCATCTACCCCATCGACCTGATTCTGCTGTTTGCGGTGTTGATCCCGGTATCGCTCAACGTGTGGATGACGATTGCTAAACGCCGCACCCAGGGTATCTACACCACCAACTGGTTCTTCGCCGCCTCGCTCTTCATGCTCATGATCGTGTTGCTGGTGGGCAACCTGCCTGAATACTTCCACCTCACCGGTCTGACCGAGGCCTATCTCACCTGGTGGAATGCGCACAACATCCTGGGCCTGTGGATCACCCCGGTAGCCGCGGCCATTGCCTACTACACCATCCCCAAGATCACCGGCAACCCGCTGTACTCGCACCGCATCGGTCACCTGCACTTCTGGTCCATCGTGATCTTCTACTCCACGCCCGCCGCGCATCACCTGATGTCCGCGCCGCTGCCGGAGTGGCTGAAGTCCTTCGCCTCGGTGGAAGGCGTGCTGATTCTGGTGCCCGCGATTGCCTTCGTATCCAACATCCTGCTGACCTTGCAGGGCAAGTGGAACATGTTCGTGGAGAACATCGAGGTACGCTTCACCGTCACCGGCGTGCTGCTCGCCATCCCGCTCAATATGCAGGGCGGCTTCCAGCAGACCCGTTCCATCAACTGGTACATTCACGGTACGGGCTGGATCGTGGCGCATGCGCACCTGGCCTTGCTGGGCTTCTCCACCTTCATTGAGGTCGCCGCCGTGTACTACGGTCTGCAGGTGCTCATGAAGCGCAAGCTCTACTCCCTGGCGCTGGCCAATTTCCATTTCTGGATGCTGCTCATCGGCTTCTCGATCTACTGGATCGCCATGACCATCGCCGGCCTGATTCAGGGCGCGGGCAAGATTTACGAAGTGCCGTACATCGACATCGTGATCGCGGAACACCCATACATGATCGCGCGCTGGTTCGGCGGCACCTTGGTGTTCCTGGGCAACTGCGTGTGGCTGTACAACATGTGGATGACGGCGCGTGAAGGCACCCCGGTGCCCGCAGGCCGCATGGTGCATGAACTGGCCTACGAGCGTTAATTCTGTAGAAATTTAAGGGAGCTTAACGTGGCTTTTAGAGAATATCGAATCGGCGCCGTAATGTTCGGCGCAGCGCTCAGCATGTCCATGTTCATCACGCTGGTGATGCCGAGCTTTAATATCTTCTCCGTCGGGTCCACGGCGCTCGCCCTGGACAAGCAGTTGACCTACGGCTTCAACAGCGGCTGGAACCCGGATGACATGTTCCTGTCCGGCGCCAACAAACCGCTCAAGGTTCTGTTGAAGCAGGATCCGCAGACAGGCGCCGCGACGGAACCGGTGCATGCCTACGTGTTCCCTGTCAACGCGCGCTTTCCGAGCGGCATCCTGCACCCCAAGGTGCTGGGCGCCGGCTCTGACGTGTTGAGCGTGGAGCAGGGTAAGATCAACGAGGCCAGCGAGGCGCAGGGTGCGGTGTTCCTGGTGCGTCATGGCGAACATGAGGGCGCCTCCTATCCGTACATCGAAAACGCCACCGCCACGCGCGGCTGGACGGCGGACGCCGTGCTGCATGCGGCGGGTGATGCCAATACCAGCCATGCCGGTGCGGGCAAGACCATCTTTGTGCGCGAGGGCTGCTGGTGGTGCCACACCCTGCTGCCCGAGCAGACGCAGGACTTCCAGTATTTCGGCGCACCGCCTTACCTGGGTGACTTCAACGGCGAGTCGCCGACCGCATTCGGCTCCGACCGCAAGGCGCCTGACCTGCTGCACGTGGGCTCGCGCAACTCCTCCAAGGAGTGGATGATGATGCACTTCTTCAATCCACGCCTGGTGCAGCCGCACTCGATCATGCCGCGCTTTGATTATCTGTGGGGCAAAACCGACGCCGATGGCAACAAGATCGATTATGCCGCCTGGCGCAAGGAATTCGTGCAATACCGCAACGGTGAGCGCATCACGCCGCCCGAGGTGCCGAACTACCGTAGCGATAGCGAGATTCGCTATCTCATCGACTTTGTCTTGAATCTGAAGTAGTTAGGAGGAGTGTCATGACCTGGAGATTTGATAATCCGCTGCGTACATTGACCAGTGATGAGCAAAACAAGACCGCCATGGAAGTATGGGAAGCGGAGAGCATGGGCGGAATTATGGAAAACAATAACCGTCTGCCGCAGCCGGTCGTTTATTTGCTGGTGCTGACGATCATATCTGCCTATCTTATTACCTTCCCCTTGTGGGGCCAGCGCCCCACCGCCGCCATCTACGAAGAGTTTGTGGCAGCGATGGACAGCCCGGAGGTTCAGGCGCTGCCGAATGACGCTGCACGCATGGACTATCTGCTGAAGCAGGCGAGTGAAAGTGGCTCCAAATATGCCACCCCTCACATCAATCACCCCATCAGCATGGATGATCTGCGTACCATTCGGCCGCAGATCGAGGCGCTCAAGGCGCAGGGCGTGGTGCTGGATGATTACACTGTGGTAGGCAACAAGGTCGTGCTGGCCAATTTCGAGGGCAATCTGCGCGCTGACGGTACCCAGGTGCGGCAGCAACCGTGGTGGGATATCGGCTACACTATCGATATCTTCTATGTGATCTATTTCTGTCTCGCGGTGCTGATTGTGGTGAAGCGCCTGCCCCCCAATAGCGTACAGCCGCGCCATGGTAACGAACGCATGCTGAGCGACGCCGAGATTGCCGAGCTGAGCGTGCATGGCCAAAAGAGGAGAGTAGCATGATAGATATCGACAACCCGCCGCTGGTTCTGGCCGGAGTAACGCTGGTAGCTTTGCTGGTCCCGGTGCTGTACAGCTTTATCGTTGACCGCTACGCACCCAACCTCTACAAAAAGAAAAAGTAGCAGGTAGCAGGCGGCACTTCGCCTGTATTTAAGACGTAAGACGATGCCGCTCTAACGAGCGGCATCGTCGTTTTGAGCAACAGCGCGTATAATGCTTACTCCGATGTCCAGCCTCAGCCCAATGCAGCACACAGCCGCTACTGCGCCAGCCCCTCATATTGCGCTGCAAGCGCAGGATCCGGTGGCCGACGATCACGGGGTGGATAGCCTCTATAGCCAGCAGTTCAGCATCGGCGTGTTCTTTTTTATGCTGCTCGCCATTGTTTTTTTTGCCACCATTGTGATGGGATTTATGGCGGGAAAAAATGTCAAAGGACTGAAGCGTGGTGAAAAGTGGCTGTTTGCCTGGATTTTTCTCGGCATCGTAGTGGCGGTCATACTGGGCGCGCTGCAACTGCTGGGTGGTTACCTTCTTTAGGAGCGTGATCAATTAGATTTCGCACCGCGCGGCATGAACCCGCGCGGGCGACCAAAGGGGAGAGCTAGCGCCTCTCCCCTTTGGAAACCCCATTGCTAAGGAGCCCGCGGTAAGACCGCGGGGAAATCAATTATGAATACAGATATGTTGGTTGACGGCTGGACGATCTATCTCTGGCTCGTGGTTGGCGCGCTGATTCTGGTGGCGGCGGCGTTCGGCATACGCTGGGCGATGCGCAACGAACAGTTCGATGAAGACATCAAGTACGTGATGTTCAACGAAGATGACCAGGAGCGCATGGATCCGGCGGAATACACCAAGAGCAGAGAAGTCCTGGCGCGGCAGATCAAGCGGCGCGAGGAACTGCTCAAGGAACACAAGCGCAGCTAACGCCTTACTCAACACCAACCTTGATTCTCCCGCCCCATGCGTACAGGCGAAAAATGGATATGGAGCCTGATTGCGATCATTGCCTTGTGGGCCGTGGGCAGGGCGCTTTGGCAACTCGGCACGCAGCATGAGCCTGACCCAGGCATACCGTTCTATAGTACCGCGACACCTGAGATCACGCGTGCGGGGTCTGATCTTTACCGCCAGCTGAACTGCAAGAACTGCCACACGTTGTGGACTGTGCGCGACATGTTTCAGTCGGTACCCGCCCCGGCGCTGGATGGCATTGGTTCGCTACGCGACGAGCAGTGGTTTTACAATTATTTTTCCGCAGCCGATCCGCAAACCATACTGCCTACCCGGTTAAAGCCACAATACCGCATGCCATCCTACGCGCACTTGGATGAACAGGAGCGGCGCACCCTGGCGGCCTATATGGCGAGCCTCAAGGTGCAGGACTGGTATTTGGATGAGACGCGCCAGGCGGAATACGAAAAACTGACGGGAAAGCCTTACCGCCCCCAGTAGCGCGGGCGGCTGCAGCACCATGCGTTTGATTCGGCGTAACCAACCCTTGAGCGATGCGGAGCGCCTGAAGCGCAAGCGCTATCTCACCGCCACGCTCATTACCTGCCTGACGCTGACCATGATAGGCGGAAGCCTATACGTGGTGCAGCTCGGCGCGAACCGCCTTGCGGAAATGCGCGGCAAGGCGACCTACGACCTCAAGGAAGAGAGGTCGCGTATCCGCGCTGCGGGCGAGCAGGCGGTGCGCAGGGCCGGCGAGGCCGGGGTGGTGACAGGCGTGTACACGCCGGAGGAGGTCGAGGCGCTGCTTACGCCCGCACAGTGGGAGGAGGTCAACAGCATGATCGAAATTCCCGCCGGGCCGTTCACCATGGGCACCGGCAGCGAGCGCGCCGATGTGCAAAACCAGCCTGAGCACAGTGTGACCTTGCCTGCCTATCGTATTGATAAATACCCCGTGACCAACGCCCAATATGCCCGTTTTGTCGTTGCGACCGGGTACCCTGCGCCGGAAAACTGGATCGGAGGCAAGATGCCCAGGGGCAGGGAGTTGCACCCGGTGACGATGGTGTCATGGCATAACGCCCAAAGCTACGCGCAATGGGCGGGCAAACGCCTGCCCAGCGAGGCGGAGTGGGAGAAGGCCGCGCGCGGCGCGGACGGGCGGCGCTGGCCGTGGGGCAACGTCATGGACGCAAACCGGATTAACACCTATTCCAATGTCGGCTCTACCACGGAAGTTACCCGCTATCAGCAAGGGGCGAGCCCCTATGGGGTGATGGATATGGCGGGCAACGTGAGCCAGTGGACGGCGGACGATTTCCTGCCCTATGAGGGCAGCAGCGCGTCGGCGGAACTGTTCAAGGCCAAGCGTGGCGTGGCCGCCTCTACCCAGGATCGCAGTCTCAAGGTGGTGGATTTGATTATTACCGGAGAGCGTTACAAGGTGATGCGCGGCGGTTCATGGAAGAGCGACCCGTTTTCCACCTCCAGCTACCATCGCAACTATTCGTTGCCCAACTATGCCTCGGACTTTTTTGGCTTCCGCTGTGCGCAGGATGCAAAACAACATGAACCACCGTAAATGCCGGATCGCCGCGCTGCTCCTGCTCGCGTTCGCTGGTAACGCCCAGGCCGTGGACAGCTACCGTTATCTGCACGTCACCATTGATACCGTGTGGCATATCTTTCTGTTTCTGCTGCCGTTGGTGCTGGCGCCGTTGGTGCTGGTCGCGTGGTTATACTGGCGCTACGCCAAGCGCGGGAAAGGCCCGAATCAGGACGTGAAGGACAGCGAGCCGTGAACAGGTTCCTCCGTGCCGGCGCGGTGCTGTTGAGCCTGACGTTTCCGCTCGTGACCCAGGCGGTCGCTGGTGTTGCGGCTCCCTGCCCAGCAGAAACGGCCAACAGCGCCGTGCCGGGATGCACCAGTGTCGAGGGAGGCGGGACCGCCGTGCAGCAGAGCCAGGAAGTGCTGCGCGGCTTTATCGAGCAGCAGCAGACGCAGCCGCCTGATGAGCAGGGGTTTGGTGCCGAGATCAAACAGAAGCGCCAAATCCTGTTTTTGATGGGTAGCGTTCTGCTCATCGGCATTTTCACCACGCTGTCGCTGGGCATCGCCATGGCGCTCTATAACAAGCCGGTGTTTGTGGCGCACATGGTGTTTGCCGGCATCACTGCCACCTTGGCGCTGATCCATGCCGTCACCGCCATGGTGTGGTTCTATCCTTTCTGACGCGCGTGCGCGCACTTATTTCGTGACCACGCGCCTCACCGCTCGCTGGGCCTGGGTGCTGGTCTTGCTCTATGGCTTCTCCGGCCTGACCGCGCTGGCGTATCAAGTACTGTGGGCGCGCATGCTGAGCCTGCAATTCGGCGTGAGCATCTTCGGCGTCATCGTCACGGTGGCGGCCTTCATGGCCGGGCTCGGCGCGGGCAGTCTCGCGGGCGCCGCGTTAAGCCGCCGGGTCAGGGCGCCGCTGTTATG
Source organism: Gammaproteobacteria bacterium (assembly GCA_030655395.1). Taxonomy (GTDB): domain Bacteria; phylum Pseudomonadota; class Gammaproteobacteria; order SURF-13; family SURF-13; genus JAQBXX01. The sequence continues at coordinate 21,690 of JAURVQ010000058.1, forward strand.
GTTTGCGGCGCTGGAGGGCGCGGTGGCGCTGTTTGCCCTGCTTTCGCCGTACATTTTTCGTGTTCTGGATGCGCGGCTTGACGGTTTTGCCGCAGACGTGTCACTCAACGCCTGGTACCTCACACAAGGCGCGGCGACGCTGCTGTTGTTGCTGATCCCCGCGACGGCGCTGGGCGTGACCTTTCCGTTGATGCTGCGGGCGCTGTCCGCGTCACGCCTGGGCGTGGCGGAACTCTACGGCGTGAACACGCTGGGCGCGGTGATAGGCGCATTGCTGCCGCTGGTGTTGCTGCCCGCGCTGGGCTGGATCAGCGCCATGCGGAGTGTGGCCGGATTGGGTCTGGCCATGGCGCTCAGCGCCGCCCTGCTGGCGACGTTTTCATGGGGCAGAATCAAGCCCGGCTTGCATCATGTCACTGTTCGCCCCGGCTTAAAGCACTTGATCGCCTACGGCGTGGTGGGCGCGGCGGCGCTGATGCTGGAAATCGCCTGGACCCGGCTATTCGGCATGACGCTGCTGCGCACCGAATACGTCATGGCGCTCATCCTGGCCATATTTCTGTTCGGTATCGGTGTGGGGAGCCTCGCCGCGCGCACCCTGCTGCGGCGCGACGCGCTGTTTCCGACGCTGTTTACCGCGCTGCCGCTTGCCGCCGCGGGTTTTGCCGTGCTGAGCCTGTGGTTTGTGCCGCGCCTCTCGGCCTGGGGGAGCCAAGGCGCGTTTAACTCACTGCCGCACGCGCTGACGTTGCAAGGTCTGGCGCTGGCCGCGCTGACCCTTCCGGTCACGCTCATGCTGGGCGCGTGGTTGCCGCTGCTCAGCAAGCGCCTCGGGGCCTACGATGGCGATGGCGTAGTCAGTCGCTCCCGGCGTCCTGCCTCCCGCGACATTAGTACATCCATGTACGTCAGCGGCGCCGCCCTGTATGGCGCGAATTCACTGGGCGCTGCGCTCGGCGCGCTGACGGCGGGGACGATATTGATGCCGCTGCTGGGCGCGCCCGCTACGGTGTGCATCGCCGCGCTGTTGCTGCTTCTGTGCGGCGCGGTTTGGATCACGCCGCGTTACACGCACGTTGCAGCCTGGGGCGTTGGAGGACTGCTGATCGTGCTCGCCGCCTGGCCGGTGCGTGATCTACCGCCCGTGGCGCGCCTGTTGCCGGAAGCGCAGGCCTACAGCACGGATATCTTCCGCCATGAAGATGCGCTTGCCATCACGCATGTGATCGAGCGCGCCGACGGACAACGCGTGCTGCTTACCGACCTGCAGCGCATGGATGCCGCCAGCGACCAGGCCGCCGTCGCGGTGCAGGAAAATCAGGCGCGTCTGCCGCTGCTGCTGCACCCGGCGCCGCACTCGGTATTGTTTCTGGGTCTGGGCACCGGCATCTCCGCCGCCGGTTCGCTGCCGTATCCTGATCTTGAGCGGACGGCGGTGGAGTTGTCGCAAGGTGCCATCGACGCGGCGCGCGACTGGTTTGCTCCGGTGAACGGCGGCGTGTTGACTGCGATACATGTAACGCGTGACGATGCGCGGCGCTTTCTGCGCGCAACCGCCGCGTACTATGATGTCATCATCGGCGACCTGTTCCATCCCGATCTCGCCGGTCACAGCGCGCTGCTGTCGGTGCAGCAGTTTGAGCGCGCGCGTGCGCGCCTCGCGCCCGGCGGTTTGTTCGTGCAATGGCTTGCGCTCAACCAGTTCGACCCGGCGTCGCTGGATGTCGTACTGGAGAGTTTCCGCCACGCGTTTCCCGGCGCGGTGCTGTTTGTCGACGGGCTGCACCTTGCGCTGGTGGGCCCGCAGCACCATTTCTCCGGCGCGCCCGATGTACTGGCGAATCTGAACCGGCTGACCGCCGATGTGCAGAATCGGGCCACCGGCGGTGAAGGCCCGTGGACCTGGCTCGGACGTTACTGGGGCGCCATCACGCCGCGCGTGGCGCCGCTGCAGGAAGAGTGGGCGCCGCGCATCGAGTTCCGCCTGCCGCGCGCGCGTTATGGCGGCGCCACGCACTTGGTCGCGCTGCTCGACCGGATGTTGGCGCAGCGTCCAAGTCTGGAGCAGGCGGCGCGGGAGTTACAGGTGGCGGAGGCAGATCGCCCGGCCTTCGAGCGTGCCTACGGCGCCACCGAACTCGCACTGCGCGGCTGGCGCATGAGTTTGCAGGGCGAGGGCGAAGACGCACGCCTGCTACGCCTGGCCTATGAGGCGAATCCGCGTGACCGCTGGATCGGCTTTGCGCTGGCCGACGCCATGTTCGCCACTCTGCCGCAGGCCGTGCAGCAGGGCACAGGCGAACGCGAGGCGCTGCAAAGGGTGCTGGCGGTGCGCCCCGATCACGCCGAGGCGCTGCGCGCACTGTGGCATCTGGAGCGGACGGCGGGTCATGCCGGCGAGGCCGAACGTCTGCGCGCACGCCTCAAAGCCGCCGCCCCGCTTGATCGTGAACTGCGCGCCGGACCATAGCACTTCGCGCTTGTTACCTTGTCTCACCTGGTGGGCAGGTCTACGCCCGTGACCAGTACATCCCTATGTTAAAATTAGCGTTATGAATACAAGCGCAAACGAAGCCCTGAACCGCATCAAGGTGACGGTGGAGACCGGCCACGCGGTATCGAACGGCGCGGCAGTGCAGCGCTGGCGGCGTGCGGTGCAGATCGGCACGCTGCTGCTCGCCGTGCTGATTCCGGTGAGCGGGCTGTTTCGCATCGACCCGGCCGCGGCGACCTTCGTGGTGCTCGGACGTCAAATCTGGTTTTCCGACTTTGCGCTGGTGGCCGGCTTCTGGCTGGCGCTGGCGAGTGCGCTGATTATCACCTACTCCACGCTCGGTACCGTCTTTTGCGGCTGGTCGTGTCCGCAGAATACATTGTCCGAGTGGGCCAACCGCATGACCAAGAAATTTCTCGGCAGGAATGCCGAGGTGAGTCTTGAGGGTGCAGCGGTGCGCGTCTCGCTGGGCAAGCAAAAATGGCTGAGTTGGGCGCTGCTCGGCGGCCTGTTTGTCGCAGTATCCATGGGGCTTGCGCTCATCCCGCTGTTTTATTTTTATCCGCCGGAGGTGGTGTGGTCGTTCATCACGTTCCGGCATGACATACGGCTTGCGCCGTCGCTGTACTGGATTTACACCATATTCGTGCTCATCGTATTGGTCGATGTCGCGGTGGTGCGTCATTTCTTCTGCCGCTTCATGTGCATCTACCGCGTGTGGCAGCATTCGTTCAAGACGCGCCACACGCTGCATATCGCCTATGACGCTGCGCGCGGCGAACAATGTGCCGCGTGCAATTACTGCGTCACGGTGTGCCCGGTGGACATCGACCCGCGCAATACCACGACCTTCGACAGTTGCATCAATTGCGGCCTGTGCGTCAGCGCGTGCGACTCGTTGCAATTTCCGAAAAATGAACCCGGCCTGCTGTTTTTTGAATTCGGCGAGCGCAAGTTGTCGTTGCCCGTAGGCCGGATGCTGGGCGCGGGGGTACGGCTCAAAAATAATCTGGGCACACTGAAGGGCCGCATCGCCTGGGTGACCCCGGTGATTGTGATCGGCCTCGTGATGTTCGGCTGGGGCAGCGTACACTATCAGCCCTATCACCTTTCCGTATATCGCGCCGACAGCGCGCATGAGGCGACGATACACGATTACCGCATCGAGCTTGCCAACAAGCTGTATCGTCCCGGCCTGCTCAAGGTGAGCGTGAGCGGTTTATCCACGGATCGCTACCGGCTTTCCGCGCGCGAGGCCGTGTTCAGCTCCGCCGGGCGCCAGAGCCTGATACTGCACATCAATGATCTGCCGCAGGGGCTCTACACCCTGATGGTGCAGGCGGAGTCGAGTGATGGCTGGCGTATCCGCTATCGCGTGCAGCACTATGCAGGAGGTACTTCATGAGCGACATACACAAGACAACACCGGCGGACGGCAAACCCCCGCCTTGGGGCGAGGAGTCGCCCGATCACTTCGGTTATGCGAGCGATGAAGAGCGTCGCACCAAACGCGGCCTGGAAGACTGGGAGCTGGTGGAAAAAATCCCGGAGTCACAGCGCAAGGTGCCGTACTGGTTTATCGCCGTGGTGGTGGTGGTGACGCTGATCGCCGTGGGTTTGAGCTTTCCGTTCTGGGGTGATCGCCCCGGTTATGAGCGCGCGTGGTTTGATTGGGGCTTTGCGGCGGCATTGGTGTGGATTGCGCTGGGCTTTACGTTTGTCTACTACATGGTCAACCTGTACGGTACCGAGCGCGCGGGCCGGCTGGACAGCGATAAGGAAAAAGATAAAAATGAGAGTGCCGACCAGGGCCGGCGCGATGATTGATGCCGCACGCTACGTCATCGCCGCCGTGTTGTGCACGCTGCTTTTCGCCTGCGGCGCGGAGCAGGCGCGATTGCCGACGCAAGAGTGGCGGGGCGCCATCGTCGGAGTGGAGACGCGTCCTGCGCCGGTGGTCATCGGCATGAATGAGTTTCTCGTCTCGGCGACGCGCAAGACAGGCGGGGCGGAGCATGGTCTGCTGGTGTTTATCCGCATGCACGAGAGCGAGCCGTGGACGCAATCCATTCAGGACGGCCGCACCGGCGTATATCGCCGCGCCATTGCGGTGGGCGCTGTGCCGCAAACGTTGCAGGTGCGGGTAAAGCGTGCCGGGGAGGAAGCGGTGCTGATGTTTCCGCTGCATTAGCAGAGAGGTTTTATAATTCATAACCCGCAGCTTGCTGCGGGCACAAAGCCATGGGGTTTCCAAAGGGGAGAAGTGCAACTCTCCCCTTTGGTCGCCCGCGCGATTTCATATCGCGCGGTGCGAAATCAAATTGGTCGCGCCGCGATACGCTTCTGTAGCGCCGGACTTTCCACCCAGTGACGCAGCAACAGGACTTTCTCGCCGCCGCGCTCGGATGCGCAGTGCGGGCAGGTGAGGTGGCTGAGATATAATTCCAACGGCCTGCGTCCCAGATTTACGAGCTCGCTCTGCATCTGTTTTACGCTGCGCGAAATGTCCGTAATGCTGCCGTGATGCAGAAAACCGCGCACCTGAAACGGTGAGGGGAGAAACGTGAGTCCGTAGGCGGGTGAGGCGGACGGTTCCAGCAGGCGCAGAAGTTTTCCCCGCAGCAGCCCGGTGCGAATCAGCACCAGGCCCGGCCAGCGCTGCTTGAGCTTGAGCCGCTCCAGCGTCTGGCGCTGGCGCTCCGCGCGCAGTTCATAGCCGATGGGCATGTGCAGAAACATCGGCACCGGCGCCACATGCACCAGTTCACCGCCGAGATTGATGTCCTGCTGATGCCAGCCGGGAAAGCTGGCGGGGCAGCCGCACTCCAGTCTCATCCGCGTGTTTTGTAAGCGCTTCTCAGGGTGAGGAAGATGTTGGCGAAGTAGCACCAGAAGCCGATGCCCATCGCGGTGGAAACCGTTGCGATGATCGGGGGGTAGTAGCGGTGTACATCCGCTATGGCAGCGGGATGGGTGAGCAACAGATTGCCTTCCCAGATGCCGAATGTGAGCAGGGTGGAGTAAAAGCCGGTCACGCCGAGCGTGATCCACCAGAAGGTGTGTTCCACCAGGCGCTGCGAATACAGCGGGCGCTGGGTGAGGATAGGCAACAGGTAATAGCTTACGGCCATGATGAGCAGCACCACGCCGCCGACCATGTTGATGTGGGCATGCGCGAGCGGGTCGATCATGCGTCCCGGGCCGCCGTAAGGGCTGCCGATGGAGTCGAGCCAGGCGCGGATCGGATGCGTGATCTGCAACACGCCATGCACCGTGCCCACGAAGAAAAACGTGGTCGACATCATGACGAACTTGATGAGTGGATGGTGTGGGGCGGACATGGGCATGGACTGCGGCATCGGTTACTCATAAGTCAGTAAGTAAGGCTACACTTCCCGCCGCGTACCCGCCCCTTGTTTAGGGGGCGGGACAGGGTGGGGGTAGGGTAAACAGCGTATTTACTCAGGAGTCACATCATTCACGTTGTCGCCTTACTTTGTGACTCCTGAGTAAGTGCGTGCACCTGGGAAGCGAGTAGCCCGGGCAGAGTCAGGCCAGCGGGTAGCGGCGATAACACAGGTGTGCAGCTTTCTGCACACCTGTGTAGAAAGCCGGTTATTGCTTGGCGAGATTTGCCAGCGCGATATTGGTGACCTTGATGGCGATCAGAATGCCGCCGACGAAAATGACGATGGGAATGAGCAGTGAGGCTGACATAAGGTTCTCCTGAAGTCTGATATTCGGCAAGTATTCTTGCGTGCAGCGTGCCTTAGTATAGCCGCCCGGCACCTTTCCGGGCAAGTCCTCCGGGCCTCTCCTTGCCGGGGGCAGCGCATAAAAAACGGGGCTTGCGCCCCGTTTTCCGTGAACAGCATCCAACGCCGTTAAGATCAGGCACGCGCCCGGTCATTGCCACCGCGGCGGCCATCAGGACGCCCGGAGGCGCTCTTGAAATGATGGCCGGTCTTGCTGCTGCCGCGCCCCTTGGCGAAACCCGGCTTGAACCCGCCGCCCTTGCCGGCAGCAGGCTTTTGACCCCTGCCCTGGCCCCGGTGAGGACCGGGCCGGGACGCCCTGGATTCCGGCACGCTGGGCTCAAGACCGGGCAGCACCTGCCGCTCCAGCCGGTTGCCCGTGAGGCGCTCAATACCCGCGAGCTTGCCCCAGTCCTGCGGCCCCACCAGTGACGCAGCGGTGCCAAAGGCCCCGGCGCGCCCGGTACGGCCTATGCGGTGCACGTAATCCTCGGCCACCATGGGCAGGTCGAAGTTGATGACGTGGCTCACGCCCTTGATGTCCAGACCGCGGGCGGCGACATCGGTGGCCACCAGCACCTTGACGGAGCCAAGTCTCAGCCGCTGCACGGTACGGTTGCGCGCGCCCTGCTGCATGTCACCATGCAAAGCCGCGCAGGCATGGCCGTCGGCCGCCAGCGAGTGAGCCAGCTCTTCCGCCGAGCGTTTGGTGGCGGTGAAGACGATGGCCTGATTAAGCTCTTTGGTGCACAGGATGTGATCCAGGATACGGCGCTTGTGGCGCACGTCGTCGGCCTGATGCATGCGCTGCGTGATCTGGGCGTGCTGCTCCTGCGCGCGCGCCACCTGTATGCGGGCCGGGTCTTTCAGCAGCCGCTGCGCCAGCCCGAACACCTTGCCTTCCAGGGTCGCGGAAAACAGCAGTGTCTGACGATCCGCCGGCGTCGCCTTGCTGATCTGTTCCACGGGCTCGATAAAGCCCATGTCCAGCATCCGGTCCGCCTCGTCCAGTATCAGCAGTTCGATGCGCGAGAAGTCCACGCGGCCACGCTCCATGTGGTCGATCAGCCGGCCGGGGGTCGCCACCAGGATGTCCAGATTTTCGCGCAGCATACGCTCCTGCGCGGGATAGGGCGCGCCGCCTACGATGGCGCCCATGCGCAATTGCACAAACTTGCCGTAACGCTTGACGGCCTCCAGCACCTGCGCCGCGAGTTCGCGGGTCGGGGTGAGGACCAGCACGCGCGGGCCGCGGCCCTTGCGTTGTGATGGCGTGAGCAGGCGTTGCAGGGCGGGCAGCACGAAGGCCGCCGTCTTGCCGGTGCCGGTCTGCGCCGAGGCCATCAGGTCGCGGCCTGACAGGGCCACCGGAATCGCCTGGCTCTGAATCTCCGTGGGCAGGGTATAGCCGCTGGCCTCGATGGCGCGCATCAGCTTTGAATCAAGATTTAATGATTGAAATGACAAAATAGTATCCTCATCCGCGTCCACGCGCGGATTTAAAAGAAATAAACCAAATGCTTAACAGCAGATTGCGCTGACGAAAGCATGCGCAAGCACACACAGGGCGTCTTAAACCAAAAAGACGTCACCGTCGCCCGCATATCTGGGCGTAAACTGTTAGGGGCGGGTACCGCTGTGGCTGGGGATAACCGCCAGGTTCCTTGGTACGTCGCTAATCAGGAAACCTGCGGCAAAAACCGGAGAGAGATCAGAAACGCGTATATTTAATGCACTGGTACAATGCGCAGTATACACGAGACACGCAGGATATGCGAGCGCGGAGTCTGTTGTAGAATAAAAACGGGCTTATTATTGAGGATAAAGAGTATGCGTCTTCTGGCGCTGATGCTGGCTGGTTTGCTGCTGACGAGTGCCGCCTGGGCCGAGCGGCGCAAGCCCATCGTCAGCGAAGAGCGCGGCATCCTGCTCTCGCCGGGGATGGCCGAACTTATGGAGCAGGCCGATACCGGTGATGCCGACGCGGCGAACATCGTGGGCGTGCAATACGAGATGGCCTTGAGTGTGGTGGAAAATTATGGCGAGGCGATGAAGTGGTATCGCAAGGCGGCGCAACTCGGCAGCATTGCGGCCTTGTTCAACATCGGCTCACTGTATGAGGGCGGTATTGGTGTGCCGAGGGATATGGTCGAGGCGAGAAGGTGGTACGAGCAGGCCGCCGCGAAAGGTTATAGCGCTGCGGAAATCCACATTAAGCACCTTGATGAGTCGGCGCCGGCAGTGAAATAAAGACTACCGTTGTTTGACCGCGAGCGCGGCGCGCACGCTTTCATGTACAAACTCCGATACATCTCCGCCCAGTGCCGCGATCTCGCGCACCAGGCTGGAGGAGATGTAGGCGTATTGTTCCGCCGGCGTGAGAAACAGCGTTTCCACCTGCGGCGCAAGCCGGCGGTTCATGCCGGCCAGCTGAAACTCGTGCTCGAAGTCCGACACCGCGCGCAGGCCGCGCAAAATCACCTGCGCGCCGCGCGTCTTGGCGTAATCGGCCAGCAGGGTGTCGAAACCGCACACCTCGACGTTTTTGAGATCAGCCAGCACCAGGCGCGCGAGCCGCACGCGCTCTTCCAGCGCAAACGCCGGTTTCTTCACCGGGTTAGCCGCCACCGCAACGATCACCTTGTCGAACAATCGCGCCGCGCGCTGCACCAGATCGCTGTGGCCGTGCGTAATGGGGTCGAAGGTGCCGGGATAAATCGAGGTGATGTTCATGGACATTTCCCGCTATTTTTTATAGTAACGGCTTCATCATAACGCCTTGCAACGCAGACACCAAGCTCAGCGCAATGCTTGCGTTTCCGCTGCGCGCTGTGCGAGGTGGTAACTTACCTGCCCCGCTTTCTTGCTGCGGGTGATGTGCCAATTGGGCGGCAGGCCGGATAACGGCAGATCGCTTTCCGTCTCGATATAAATGCGCGCGCCGGGCTTGAGCCAGCCGCCGCGCTCCAGCAGCTCGCAGCAGGGTGCGACCAGATTTTTCCGGAACGGCGGGTCGAGAAAGACGATGTCGAAGCCTTCGCTGGGAGGATGTTGCAGATAGCGCAGTGTGTCCGCATGCGCTGTTTGTGCGCCGTTCGCGTGCAGGGTGGCGATGTGCTGGTGCAGGTGCGCGATCACCGTTGCATCGCTGTCCACCATTACCACGCTCGCTGCGCCGCGCGACAAGGCCTCAAGTCCGAGCGCGCCGCTGCCGGTGTAGAGATCGAGACAGCGCGCGCCCTCGATCATGGGCGCGAGCCAGTTGAACAGGGTTTCGCGCACACGGTCGGGCGTGGGGCGCAGGCCTGCGACGTCCGGGAAACTCAAGCGTCGTCCGCGCCACTCCCCGCCGATGATGCGCAGACGGTTGATGTTGCGCAGTTTAGTTTTGTGATGCTGTTGCGCCGCCACCGACGACCACCGTTACCATCTGTTCCGGTTTTATGCGCCGCTTGAAGGCGGCGCGGATTTGCTCCAGTGTGATGGCTTCCACATGCCCGGAGTAGGTGTCGAGAAAGTCGAGCGGCAGATTATAAAATCCGATCAGCGCGAGGTATTCGACCAGCTTGCTGTTGCTGTCGATGCGCAATGCGAATCCGCCGGTAATATTCTGTTGCGCGGCCTTGAGTTCCTGCGCGCTTGGCCCATGCTCGGTGAACGTCTGCAAGGTGTCGCGCAATACCTTGAGCGCCTGTCCGGTTTGCTCGTTGCGTGTTTGCAGTCCGAGCGTGAACGGGCCCGGCTCGCGCAGCGGCAGAAAATAACTGTAAGCGCTGTACGACAAACCGCGTTTCTCGCGCACCTCGTCGGTCAGGCGTGACACCAGCCCGCTGCCGCCGAGGATGTGATTGCCGACCAGCAGCGGGAAGTAATCGGGGTCGATGCGGCTCATGCCGGGCTGGCCCATGAGCACGTGCGTCTGCGCCGAGGGGTGTTTGATCTGTATCGTCTGCGCGCCGGTGAGGTCGTGCACCTTGGGCAGCGCCGGCGCGGCCTCCCCTGCGGGCAGACCTCCGACGACGGTTTCCGCGACGGCTGCGGCTTCGCTGCGGGACAGTGCGCCCACGATGGCGACTATCGCATTGCGCCCTGTGTAATACCGTTTATGAAACGCGGCCAGATCGTCGCGCGTGAGCTTGTTCAGGCTCGCCTCGGTGCCTGCGGGTTCGGTGCCGTAGGGGTGTGAGCCGTACACGGCGCGGTAGAACGCCTTGCCGGCGATGTCGCCCGGCGACTGTTCCTGCGCGCGCAGCGCAACGCGCGTGCGGTCGCGCTCGCGCTCAAACGCGGCGGCGGGGAAGGTGGGCCGTTGCACCAGCGCGGCCAGCGTGTCGAGCGCGGGCTGTAATACATCGGGCCGGCTCAGGCTGCGCAGGCTCACGCTGGTCATGTCGCGATCAGCGCCGGCGCCGAAGTGTGCGCCGAGACCGGCGAAGCGATCCGCGATCTCGTCCGCGTTGAGTTCGCCGCTGCCGGTCTGCGCGCCGTCACTCAACAGATTGCCGGTGAGTGCGGCGAGCCCCGCTGTGTCGCCGTCGCGCGCGCTGCCTGCGTCAAATGCGACGCGTACGTCCACCATCGGCAACTCCGGCGCAGGCACGAAATACACGCGTGCGCCGTTTTTTGTCTCCCAGTGCTGGATCTCCGGCGCGGCAAAGGCCGCCGTGTTGAGCAGCAAGAGGGCGGCGGATAGAAGGATGTGTTTAATCATGAGTTCACTATTAAGGCTGCTCCATCGTACACGTCCCCGCCCCCTGTTGAGGGGGCGGGACAGGGTGGGGGTAGAGTTAACAGGGTTTTTACTCAGGAGACACCCCGACAGCGATGTTTCCTTACTTTGTGTCTCCTGCTTAACGGACATTGTGGCCTCCCGTTGCGCCCGCCGCGGCGCGCGGTTTGTTGGGGTCGATGGGCAAGGGGTCGAGTATGGCGACTGTCAGGCGGTCGTCGATGAGATATTTGCGCGCCACCTGCTGCACCTGCTCCGCCGTCACCGCAGTGATCTTTTCCACGTAGCTGTCCATCAGGCGCCAGTCGAGGCCGACGGTTTCCAGCGTGCCGATCTGCATCGCCTGCGCGAAGGTGGAGTCGCGCTGATAGATTTCATTCGCCACTACCTGGGTCTTGATGCGCGCAAGCTCCGCCTCGCTCACCGGCTCATCCTGCAGGCGCTTGATCTCACCGCGCAGCGCCTGCTCCAGTTCGCCGATGCTGTGCCCCTCTGCAGGTGTGCCGTCTATCATGAACATGTCCGGCAGACGCGCAGTAAGATTGTAGCCGGCGCTGGCGTTGGCCGCGATTTTCTGGTCGCGCACCAGATGTTTGGCCAGCCGCGCGCTGTCGCCGCCGGAGAGCAGCGCCGACAGCATCTCCAGCGCATACGGTTCCCAGGCGTCGCTGGCGCTCACCGATTTCAGCACCGGCGCGGGATAGCCCATGAGGAGATAGGGCAGCTCCGCCGGGGCCTTCACCGTGATGCGGCGCATGCCGATCTGTTCGGGTTCGCTGTGCGGTTTGAGGGTGGGGCGTGGTGTGGGTTTCAGCGCACCGAAATATTTTTTGGCGAGTTTGAATACCGCATCCGGCTGCACGTCGCCCACCACGACCAGCGTCGCATTGTTCGGCGCATACCAGGTTTTGTACCAGGCCTGAAGATCGGCTACGCGCAGATTTTCCAGGTCGCCCATCCAGCCGATCACCGGAATGCGGTAGGGATTGCTGTGAAACGCGACTGCGGTGAATTGTTCGGAGGTCAGCGCTTCCGGGTCGTCGTCGGTGCGCAATCTGCGTTCCTCCATCACCACGCGGACCTCCTTGGCGAACTCTTCCTGCTTGAGCAGGAGGTTGCGCATGCGGTCGGCTTCGAGCTCAAAGCTCACCGCGAGGCGGCCCTTTTCCAGTTGCTGAAAATAGGCGGTGTAATCGCGTCCGGTGAAGGCATTTTCGCGCCCGCCGTTCTGCGCGATGATGCGGGAGAATTCGTTCGGCCCGTGCTTGCGTGTACCCTTGAACATCATGTGTTCGAGCACGTGCGAGAGGCCGGTGGCGCCGTTATTTTCGTAACTTGATCCCACCTTGTACCAGACCTGCGACACCACGACCGGTGCGCGGTGATCTTCCCGCACGATGAGCTTGAGGCCGTTGGCAAGACGATATTCGTGGGTGGCGGGAGTGGTGTCTTGCGCGTTCACCGCGAACGCGGCGGCCCACAGGCACAGGCCGGCTACGATATACTTGTGCATCATGTCATCCTTGTTTCAAGACCATGAGTGATAGGATAGCGCATTAATGGCGCTTTACCAGAAGCCACAGCTATGACCCTGAAATCCATGTTCAGTTTCAAAAAATCCGCTACGGCCAATGCCAGCATCGGCACTGATGGTGAGGGCGGAGTATTGGCGCAGATGGGGAATGCGCTGGCGCGCACGCGCGGAGGCCTCACCGGCTGGCTGCGCGGTTTGCGTGCCGATGACGCTGATCTGCTGGAGATCCTGGAGGCGCGCCTGTTGTCCGCGGATGTCGGCGTGGAGGCGACACAGGCCATACTTGCCGACATCAGCTCGCGTCTCGGGCGGCGCGAGCTGAACGATGCGGCTGCCCTGCTCGGCGCGTTGCGCGGAGAGTTGCTGGCCATACTGCAGCCGTGCAGCCGCCCGCTGGTGATTGCGCGCGACACCAGGCCCTTTGTCCTGCTCATGGTGGGGGTCAACGGCGCGGGCAAGACCACCACCATCGGCAAGCTCGCGCGGCAGTTGCAGCGTGACGGGCGCAGCGTGATGCTCGCCGCCGGTGACACGTTTCGCGCCGCCGCAGTGGAACAGTTGCAGGTCTGGGGCGAGCGCAATCAGGTGCCGGTGATCGGGCAGCGCACGGGCGCGGATTCCGCTGCGGTGATTTTCGATGCGGTGCAGGCGGCGCACGCACGCAATGTGGATGTGCTGATCGCCGACACCTCCGGACGCCTGCACACGCAGGCCAACCTGATGGAGGAGTTGAAGAAGGTCAAGCGCGTCATCGCCAAGGCGGAGCCCTCCGCGCCGCACGAGGTGATGCTGGTGGTGGATGCCGGCATGGGACAGAATGCGCTGGCGCAGGCGCTGCAATTTCATCAGGCGGTGGGGCTCACCGGCATCACGCTGACCAAGCTCGACGGCACCGCAAAAGGCGGCATCATCTTCGCCATCGCAAAAAAACTCGGCGTACCGATACGCTACATCGGCGTCGGTGAAGGCATAGACGATTTGCGTGAATTTAATGCGGAGGAATTTGTGGACGCATTGTTTGAAGATAATATGTAGGTCGGCTCAAGCGCAGCGGAGCCGACCTTTATGATCCTCTTTAATCACGTCTCCAAGCGCCACCCCGGCGGATTCGAGGCGCTGCGCGAGGTGAGCTTCGAGCTCGCGCGCGGCGAGATGGCCTTCCTCACCGGCCATTCCGGTGCCGGCAAGAGCACGGTGCTGCGGCTCATCGCCCTGCTTGAGCGCGCCAGCTTCGGCCAGATCGTGGTGAACGGTCAGAGTCTCTCCGGTGTCACCCGGCGCGGCCTGCCAAAGCTGCGGCGCAGTATCGGCATGGTGTTCCAGAATCACAAACTGCTGCACGACCGCACCGTGTTTGACAATGTTGCATTGCCGCTGGTGATCGCGGGCCTCAGCCGTGACGACACCGCGCGCCGCGTGCATGCCGCGCTCGACAAGGTCGGTCTGCTCAGCAAGGAGCGCGCCTACCCGGTGATGCTCTCCGGCGGCGAGCAGCAGCGTGTCGGCATCGCGCGCGCCGTGGTGCACAAGCCGCCGCTGCTGCTGGCCGACGAACCGACCGGCAATCTCGATCCGGAACTGTCGCGCGAGGTCATGGCGCTGTTTCAGGAATTCAACCAGTTTGGTGTGAGTGTGCTGGTGGCTACGCACGACCTTGAGTTGATCCGCCACCTGCCGCACCGCACCCTCACCCTGAAGGATGGCCAACTGGTGGCGGACAGCGCGACACCATGATCTCGTTCTTCAAGCGCCGCCGCAGTGGCGCGACACCGCGCAGCCGCACTTCCGGCCCCGCTCCCGTGGCGCCACGCGTGCCCCCCGCGCCCACGGCGCGGCGCAGTGCTGCTTCACTATCGCTCAGGGCCTACATGGCACAGCATGCGCGGGCGTTTTCTTACAGCCTCGGCCAGTTGTGGCGCGCACGTGCGGCGACGCTGATGACTGCCGCCGTGATTGGTATCGCGCTCGCGCTGCCGACGGCGCTGTATCTGGTGCTGGAGCATGCGCAGCAGGTGAGTGCGGGATGGAAGGGCGGCGCCCAGGTCACGCTGTTGCTCAAACAGGAGGTCAGCGACGAGGCGGCGCGGACGCTGGCAATACGGTTGCGCGCGTGGCCGGCGCTGACCGAGGTGCGCGCCATTTCGCGCGCGGAGGCGCTGGAGGAGTTTCGTCGCCTCTCCGGCTTTGGCGCGGCGCTCGATGCGCTCGATGAAAATCCGCTGCCTGCGGTGCTGGTGCTGCAACTGACAGCGGGACAGGAAGACGCGGAGCGGTTGCTGGCAAAGGTGCGCGCGCTGCCCGAGGTGGAGCTGGCCGAATTTGACGAGCAGTGGCTCAAGCGCCTGCACGCGATCATGGCTGTGATCGAGCGCGCCGTGCAACTGCTTGCGCTGTTGCTCGCGGCGGCAGTGCTGTTCATCGTCGGCAACACGCTGCGGCTTGCGGTGCAAAGCCGCAGCGATGAAATCGAGGTCAGCAAGCTTATCGGCGCCAGCGACGCCTTCATCCGGCGTCCGTTTTTATACAGTGGCATGTGGCACGGAGCCCTGGGCGGCGTGTGCGCCTGGGTGATGGTGAGTCTCGCGCTCTGGCTGCTGCACGGGCCGGTGCAGCGGCTCGCTGCGCTTTATCAAAGCGATTTCAGTTTGAGCGGCCTGGGTTTCACGCTTACACTGTGGCTGGTCGCCGCCGGCGCCGTACTTGGCCTGCTGGGTGCGTGGCTGTCCGTGGGGCGGCATTTGGCGAATATCGAACCGGCCTGATAGCTACTCAGGAGACACAAAGCAAGGAGGCACTGCAAGCCAAGTGTCTCCTGAGTAGCAACCCTGCTTACTCTACCCCCACCCTGTCCCGCCCCCTAAACAAGGGGCGGGAACGTGGCGGAGAGTGTAGCCTTACTTACGGACTCATGAGTAAATATATGGAATGTATATGACGGACGTGTCCCGGCTCATGGTGGTGGACAGCGCAAGCGTTTCGCGCGCGCTGATCGTTCGTGGCCTGCGCACCAAAATCGAGGGTGCGAAGATCACTGCCTGCGCTTCCGCCGCCGAGGCCCTAACGACGGGTGCTGCCGAGTGTTTTGATTTTATAGTCTCCGTACAGCCCCTGCCGGACATGGAGTGCGTGGAGTTTATCCAGCAACTCCGCAAACTCCCGCGCCAGCGTTATACGCCACTGGTGGTGGTTTCAGGTGGCGCCGATGCAGCATTGCGGCGCGCTATATTTGCCGTCGGGGCGACGGACTATTTTGACAAGGCCCAGGGATATCCCGCACTGGCGCCGTTCATCGCCGCAATGATGCAACATCACTTCAGCCTGAAGGGGCGCGTGCTCTACGTGGAAGACAGCCCCACCAGCGCGCGGGTGATCTGTAGTCTGCTGCAAAATTATGGCCTGCGGGTCGTGCATGTGCCCGACGCCGAGCAGGCGCTGGAGCTACTGCGCCCGGCAGCGCCCTTTGATCTCGTACTTACGGACTACCTTCTGTCGGGCGAGATGACCGGCGGCGATCTGGTGTGCGCCATACGCGCCGACCTGCGTTACTCGGCACAGGCTCTGCCGGTGCTGGTGATCACGGGCGAGAGTAATGGAAGGGCGCTGGACAAGGTGCTGGAAGTGGACAGCAATGATTTTGTGACCAAACCCATCGTCGCCGGGCCGTTCATGGCGCGGGTGCGCAGCCTGTTGCTCATCCGGCAGCAGTATCAAGCCCTGCGGCGGTTACAGGAGCAGGCCTGACCCCCCGCTCTACCACTGCGCCAACCCCATTATCTGATTGAACTTTTTACCCGGTCTGGCACTCTCATTGCAGAGTGCTAAAATAGTACCAGCATTAGACAGGGGGAGTAAGTCCATGACCAGGGATTCCGAAATGCAATTGGCAGTGCCGGTCGGCAGTATCGACCACTATATCCGCGCGGCCTACAGCGTCCCCATGTTGAGCGCGAGCGAGGAGCACGCGCTTGCCGTGCGCTACCAGCGCGACAACGACCTCGATGCCGCGCGCCGCCTGGTGCTGGCGCACCTGCGCTTTGTGATCTATGTCGCGCGCGGTTACAACGGCTACGGCCTGTCCCATGCCGACCTGATTCAGGAAGGCAACATCGGCCTCATGAAGGCGGTGCGGCGCTTTGACCCGAGTATGGGCGTGCGCCTGGTGTCATTTGCCGTGCACTGGATACGCGCCGAAATGCACGAATTCATCCTGCGCAACTGGCGCATCGTCAAGGTCGCCACCACCAAGGCGCAGCGCAAACTTTTTTTCAACCTGCGCAGCGCGTCCAAGCGTTTGGGTTGGTTCAGCAACGACGAGGTGAATGCCGTCGCCAGGGACTTGGGCGTGAGCGCCAACGACGTGCGCGAGATGGAGTCGCGCATGAGCGGCCACGATTACGCCTTCGATGCCCACGCCGACGATGACGACGGCGCGGCGCAGTTTGCGCCCGCCGCCTACTTGCCTGATCTGCGCATGGATCCGTCCACGCAATTCGAGCAGAGCGACTGGGACGAAAGCCGCAGTGAGCGCCTGCAGGACGCACTGGCCGCGCTCGATGAACGCAGCCGCGATATTGTCCAGCAGCGCTGGCTGACGGACAACAAGGTTACATTGCACGATTTGGCTGCGCGCTATCAGGTATCCGCCGAACGCATCCGTCAGCTTGAAACCAACGCAATGAAAAAATTGCAGCGCGCGCTGGCGCCGTCAGCCATGACGGTCTAACGCAACAGTTTTTCCATGTTCAGGCACTGCCCCACCTGCCGCACATCCAGTGCGGACAAGTGGGGCACCATGCCAATCAGCGGAGCGCTGATGCGCTCACTCAACGCCGCAATGTTTGCATCGAGTTCCGCAAATCCCGGCGTGACGGCGTTGGCCACCCAGCCCGCGAGAGGCACGCCATAACGCGCAATGCTTTCACAGGTGAGCAGCGCGTGATTCAGACACCCCAGCCGCATCCCCACCACCAGCACCATCGGTAAGCCCAACGCCGCCGCAAGATCGGCGCTCGTCTCGCGCTCATTGAGCGGCACACACCAGCCGCCCACGCCTTCCACCACCACACAGTCCGCCTGCGCGGCGATTTCATCAAACACCTGTTTGAGGTGCGCGATTTCGATGCGCCGCCCCCCACGTTGCGCGGCGAGGTGTGGTGCGATGGGCGGCACGAACAGATACGGATTGACCACGTCATAGGCGAGCGTGACAGAGGCATGCTGCTGTAACAGCAGGGCGTCTTCATTGCCCGGACCTGCCGGCGTTTCGATCACGCCACACGCCACCGGCTTCATCGCCGCCGTGCGGTAACCGGCGGCGGCGAGCGCGTTGAGCAGGCCCAGCGCCACCCAGGTCTTGCCGACGCCGGTGTCGGTGCCGGTAATGAAAAATCCGCGCGTCATGATTCTTTGCGACCACGCAAACTTGCCAGCGGAATCCTGATGGTGCCATCACTGGATTGTTGCGCTACATCGTCCTCCGCCACCCAGGCGTGGCCGTATACCACTTCATAGCTCGCGGGCAAGACGCCATCCTGACGCCAACCCTCATAGGCCACGCTGAGTGTGTGCAAGCGGCCCTTGCCGGTGAGGCCGTGGGCACGGCCCGCAGTGACGTTGTGCGCGCCGATGGCCTTGAGATCGCGCATGAGTGCATAGACGTCCGGATAGGTGAGCGTGTAGCGCTCGACATCCATCACCGGGCTGACAAAGCGCGCACGCACCAGTGCGTCACCGATGTCGTGCATATCGAGGAAGGCGTTGACGTGATTGCGCTCATCCACGTGTGCCCAGCTGGCGCGCAGTTCCTTCAGCGTGTCGGGGCCGAAGGTGGAGAACATCAGCAGCCCGCCGGGTTTGAGCGCGCGGCGCAATTCGCCCAGCGTCCGGTCGAGATCATTGCACCATTGCAGCGTGAGATTGGAGAAGATCATGTCCACGGAGGCAGCGCGCAGCGGCAGTGCATCGATGTCGCCGCAGACAAAGGGTCGTCGCCGATCAAACCAGCGGTGCCAAAACACTGTCTGGCGCTGCGCCTCGCGCAACATGTCCACGGAGATGTCGAGCGCAAGCACAGTGGCATTTTTGTAGCGCCGCGCAAGAGCGCGTGTGTGCAGGCCCGTGCCCGCACCGGCATCGACGATCAGCGCAGGATTGAGCCGCATGAGGTCGAGGCGTTCCAGCATGCGCATACCCACTTCGCGCTGTAATAGCGCCGCATCATCGTAGCCGCGCGCCGCACGGTTGAAGGCGCTTTGCAGCAGACGTTTGTTCAGTTGATAGCGATTATCTTGCATGTCATTGATGCATAAATTCGTTGAGGACACGCATAAACTCCTGCGTGTGCGAGAGAAAGGGCGCATGCCCCGCCCCGGCGATGACGGATAAATGTGCCTGCGGCAGGTGAGCGGCGAGATAACGCTGGGCGTCAACTGGCGTCAGCGTATCGCGTTCGCCCGCGATGACCAGCGCGGGGCAGGTGATGCTGCCTAACTCATCACGCAAATCACTATCGCGCAGCAGCGCAAGGCCGGCAGAGAGTGCGCGCGGGTCGGGTTCGCCATGCCGGAAGGCAATAGCATTGAGACGGCGCAGTGTCTGCGCGGCCTGTGCGCTGCCGCGCAGCTGGAGTGCAAGAAAGCGCTTGATGCAGGAGCGATAATCAGAGGTCAGCGCGCGCACGAATTCATCCAGCGTGCCTGCCGCCACGCCGTGCTGCCAGTCCGCTGCATTCACGAATTTCGGCGTGCTCGCCACCAGCATCAATTTATTCACCCGCTCAGGGTGCTGCGCGGCAAGATGCAGGGCGATGATGCCGCCCAGCGACCAGCCCAGCCACATCGCGTGCGGCGGCGCGGACGCCAGCAACTGTTGCGCCAGCGTCGTCAGAGAATAATGGCCGGCCAACCAAGGACTGCGGCCATGGCCCGGCAAATCAATCAACGTGACGCGGAAATTCTCCGCCAGCGCAGCGGCGGTCTCTTCCCATACGCCGCTGTGCAGTCCCCAGCCGTGCAGCAGCACGAGGTCGGGGCCGTGTCCGGCTGTTTCGCTAAACAGTGTCATGGGTGTGTACTGACAGTTCTTCGAGCAGACGATCCACCTGTGCCTCGCTGTGCGCGCACGAGAGCGTGATACGCAGACGCGCCTGGCCCTGCGGCACGGTCGGCGGGCGGATGGCGCTCACGATGATGTTGCGCGCGAACAATTTTTCGCTGAGCGCAAGCGCCTGCGCGCTGTCACCGACGAGCAATGGCTGTATCGGCGTCGGTGATGGCATGAGAGGGAGATTTAATTCCGCGGCGCCGCTTGTGAAGCGCGCAATCAGTTGGCGCAGCCGCTCGCGCCGCCAAGTCTCGGTTTGCACGAGTTTGAGGCTGGCGCGCGTCGCCTCGGCGAGCGCGGGCGGCAGCGCCGTGGTGTAGATATAGCTGCGTGCCTGCTGAATCAGTGTCTCGATGAGTTCCTCGCTGCCCGCGACGAACGCGCCGAAGGTGCCGAAGGCCTTGCCCAGTGTGCCCATCAGCACGGGGACATCATCCGTGCCCAATCCAAGCTGCTCCAGTGAGCCGCCGCCGTGCGCGCCGAGCACACCGAGGCCGTGCGCGTCGTCAATCATGAGTGGAGCTTTATGCTCGCGTGCGAGCGCGGCGAGTTGAACCACAGGTGAGATGTCGCCGTCCATGCTGAATACGCCGTCGCTGGCGATGAGCGTTGCCTTGCCGTCAGCAAGTCTTTTTTCGAGTGTCGCCACGTCAGCGTGCGGATAGCGTTGCAGACGAGCACCCGACAACCGTGCCGCGTCGATGAGCGAGGCGTGATTGAGGCGGTCTTCCAGCACCGTGTCGCCGCGCCCGAGGAGCGCGCCCATCACGCCGAGATTGGCCATGTAGCCGGTGGAAAATAACAGCGCGCGCTGCCGTTTTGTGAAGGCGGCGAGTTCTTCTTCCAGCGCGTGGTGCGCGCTACTGTGTCCACAGATGAGGTGTGCCGCGCCGCTGCCCACGCCGTAACGCGCCGCGCCGCGCTGCATGGCCTCGATCACCTGCGGATGATTGGCGAGGCCAAGATAATCGTTGCTGCAAAAATTGAGATAACGTTGTCCGTCGATGACGACTTCCGGGCCTTGAGGACTTTCAATGACGCGCCGCGTGCGGTAGAGGTGATCATCACGGCGCCGCGCAAGCGCATCGCGCAGGCCTCGTTTCAAGCCGGACACATTCCCAGCTTCTCAAGCAGCACACGGTCGCGCTGTGCCTCGGGATTGCCGGTGGTGAGCAGCTTGTCGCCATAAAAAATCGAATTGGCGCCGGCGAGAAAACACAGTGCCTGCACCGCCTCCGACATCTGCTCGCGTCCGGCGGACAGGCGTATGCGGCTGTGTGGGAGTGTGATGCGCGCGGCGGCGATGGTGCGCACGAATTCCAGCGGATCGAGTGCGTCCGTGCCATAGAGCGGCGTGCCTTCCACCTGCACCAGATTGTTGATCGGCACGCTCTCCGGCTGCGGGTCGAGGCTGGCGAGTTGCGCGATCAGCGCGGCGCGCTCGCGGCGCGACTCGCCCATGCCGACGATGCCGCCGCAGCATACGCGCAGACCGGCGTGGCGCACCTTATCCAGCGTATCGAGGCGGTCGTCATAATCACGCGTGGAAATAATTTCGCCGTAAAATTCCGGCGCGGTGTCGAGATTGTGGTTGTAGTAATCGAGGCCCGCCTGCTGCAACTGCTCGGCCTGGCCCTCACGCAGCATGCCGAGCGTGGCGCAGGTCTCCAGCCCCAGCGCGCGCACTGCCTTGACCATCTCCAGCACCGGCGCGAGGTCTTTTTCCTTCGGCCCGCGCCATGCCGCGCCCATGCAAAAGCGTGTGGCGCCGTTCGCCTGCGCCGCGCGCGCGGCCTCCAGCACGGTGGCCAGCGGC
>JAURVQ010000066.1 GCA_030655395.1 Gammaproteobacteria bacterium
CGACGTGCGCATCCTGAGCGCCACGCACAAGGATCTGGGCGCACTGGTGAAAAAAGGCGAGTTCCGCCAGGATTTGTTCTACCGCATCAACGTCATCGAACTGCACGTCCCCAGCCTGCGCGAACGCCCGCAGGATATTCCGCTGCTGGCCGAGCACATCCTGCAGCGGCTGAGCGCAGAAACCGGCACCACCACACCGCACCTGAGTCCTGCCGCGCTGGAAGCGCTCACCCACTACCCGTTCCCCGGCAACGTGCGCGAACTGGAAAATATCCTCGAGCGCGCACTCACCCTGTGCGAAGGCCGCATCATCGACGCCCCCGACCTGCACCTGCCGCAGGCGCATGAGGCCGCCATGCACGATGGCAACGCGCTGGAACCCTATCTCGGCACGCTGGAAAAAGAAGCCATCGTCAAGGCACTGGAAAAAACCCGTTACAACAAAACCGCCGCCGCCAAACTGCTCGGCATCACCTTCCGCGCCCTGCGCTACCGCCTGAAGAAACTCGGCCTCGACTAGCCGGCCAGTGAGACACAAGGCACTTGCCATGCAACAAGATGCGGCGTCTAATTCAACACAGAGTGCATACGTTTTCAGGGTACGTGGGTGACCATTAGCATAACTGCTCGCGCACCCGAGCCAACAAGCGCGAGCGACCTGCCAAGGGGCTTTAGAGGAATTCATAGGGTGCGTCCAACTTACTTAAGTTAATAAAAATCAAATACCTATGACAATTTCATCGGTGTTATACACCTTGCCAAGGTGTATTCCCCCATTTTTTAGGGTGTCTACTTTACGTTCATCGCGAGAGTGAGCGGTGCTGTAATTGAAACCTGTGAAGGTCGCGTGGAGCAGTGCATACCACATAGGCCATGGATTCATGAAGCGCCAAAAATATGCTAGCGTGCGAAGCGGTGTTCGCGCTGTCGCATAACGCGAGCGTTAATGCGAACAAGCCGAACCGCCGCTTCGGGTAGATAAGATTCCGTGATCTGATTTTTCTGGAGGGGTGGTTGCATGAAGATGCCCGTTTTCATTGCCAAGACTGAACCGCCCCCTCTCACGTCGAACATGTCGTTTAAGCGAACACTCGCGGGAAACCTCCGCTCTTCCCCGGCATTCCTTGCCGCGAGCGTCGCTTAACTCCAACGTTGGGCGTCCTGAGAGCAGACATGACTACTCTTGAAGAAGTATTAGTCGAAGTTCAAAAAAACAATCGGGTGTGCCCACAACCGCAGAGGTGGCAACAACTCTTCGATATGCTGCCTGACAAACAGCGTAAAGGGGCTGGCTGGGAACCGTCCCTACCTCTCATTCTCGCGGCATGGTGGGATACACCAGCCATGTCGAAAATGCTTCGCCTGCGTGAGCATATTGAGTGGGCAGCTTCTCACGACTGCCTTGAAGAGGTCAGTTTATTCTTGCGCGAGTTGCCGGAGGATCAATGGCACCACATTGGCGAGTAGTACGCCCAACCCGGCAGTCGAGAGGGACGCCCCGCCTATCGGCGTCGCGCCCCTCACTTTGACGTTAGCCAAAAAACTTTGGAGCAGCTATGAGCACATTTATAACCAACTTTTTCCTTGTACTTGCGGTTGTCACGATGACCAGTTGCGCCGCTCAGATTACAAGTTCAACCCCGAGTACAGTGGTTGTGCGAGCAGGAGTCCCTGACATGGGGGTAGAAAAGGCGTTGGAATTGGCAGAGGCTGAATGTGCAAAGCGAGGGCTTTCTGCACACGTTCATTCTGTAACTTCACCAAATACTGACAGGTACATTTTTGATTGTGTCAGATAAATACTGTCTATCAGGCTGTTAATCTCAATGTCAGGCCCTGCGCCAGTGGTTGCCAACTATTATGGATAACGAAATCTCGCTACAAGAGCGGATGGATGCAGCATTCGACAACTACCTCCAGTTGTCTCGGATTCTGGAAGCCGACATGACTGCGCTGCTCGACGGCGAGTGCGAAGATCAGCATTGGCGCCGCAATTTCATACGGTCGTCTGCTGCACTTCTCGAGGGGCACGTGCACGGCTTGCGGGAAATGTGTGCCATCATCTTTGAGTGCCCCGCACCCGAACTATCCAAAAAAGAAACAAACGTTCTACGTTGCGAAGAATCCTTCAGTGCAGCAGAACGCTTTAAGCGGACACTTCGCATAGCCTATGAACTCTTAGAGTTGGCGCCAGCGCCCAGTTTCGGAGGTAATGATTGGTCAAATGCGCAGCGGGTCTTTTCGAAACGCGATCTTTTAATGCATCCCAAGACACCAGTCGATCTTGAAGTGTCCGATAGCTTGTGGATAGACATTCGAACTGACAGCTTCTGGTTAATGGAGCAGTGTCTCAACGTCCTTCGCCTGCTTGATGAGAAGCACGGTGGCTAACCCGGCGTTCAAGCGGGACGCCGCAAAAGCGCGGCGTCCCTAATAGAAATCAATAGGGTCAGACTCGATTGATTAGTGATCCACACGTTCCACTCCCACCACCGGAGCATTCACATCTTTCACATCGCCCTGCACTTCCTGCTACCTCTAGTGGTAGCGCAGCTATTCTTCAAGCCTGAATGGAAGATCAGTTACCTGCTGATGATGTCCACGATGCTGGTGGATCTGGATCATCTGTTTGCCGACCCCATCTACAATCCGGATCGGTGCAGTATCGGGTTTCACCCGTTGCACACGTATATACCGATAGGCATTTATGTCGTGATGAGCTTTATACCTTTCACCCGGCTGATTGGCATAGGCCTGGTGATACATATGGCACTGGATGCCGTAACCTGCATCTAGTGTACTGCTTGGACTACAGCAAAATAATTACACCGGCAGCACCGCGCAAAATCCCCCGGCCTGCGGCCACCCCCTTTATAAAGGGGGTCGAGCGGTAGTGAGGGGGGATTTGTTTAAAGGGGTTCGAGCGCTAGCGAGGGGGCTTTGAGATCGCGCTACCGATCAGAGTTGATAGGCTCCAAACAGGACGGAGCACTGCACTAGCAGGCATCCGCTCTACTTGAGCTTTTCCTTTAGCAGCGCATTCACCTGCGCCGGGTTGGCCTTGCCTTCGCTCGCCTTCATCACCTGACCGACGAAATAGCCGAACAAGGCTTCCTTGCCGGCGCGATACTGTTCGAGCTGTTGCGGACTGTTGGCGATGACCTCGTCCACCACCTTTTCAATCGCGCCGCTGTCGGTGACCTGGCGCAAGCCTTTGGCCTCGATCACCGCATCGGCGTCGCCTGCGCCGTGCCACATGGCATCGAATACCTGCTTGGCGATCTTGCCGGAGATGGTGTTGTCCTTGATGCGTAGCAACAGGCCGCCGAGCGCCTGCGGGCTCACCGGGCTCGCAAGGATATCCAGCCCCGCCTTGTTGAGCGCGCCCAGCAGTTCTCCCGTGACCCAGTTGGCCGCGAGCTTCGCTTCACCTTGCGCGGCCTCAACGACGGCCTCATAAAACCCGGCCAGTTCGCGGCTCGCGGTGAGCACGCCCGCTTCATAGGGTGTGAGCGCATAGTCCTTCACGAAGCGCTGTTTTTTCTGATCGGGCAGCTCGGGCAGCGTAGTTTTCACCTGCGCGATGAATGCGCTCTCGATTTCGAGCGGCAGCAGATCGGGGTCGGGGAAATAGCGGTAGTCGTTGGCTTCTTCCTTGGAGCGCATGGGGCGCGTCTCGCCCTTGTCGGCGTCGTACAGGCGCGTTTCCTGCACCACGCTGCCGCCGCCTTCCAGCAATTCAATCTGACGCTCGACTTCGAAATTGATCGCCTTTTCCACGAAACGGAAGGAGTTGATGTTTTTCAGCTCCGCGCGCGTGCCGAATTTCTCCCGCCCTTTGGGGCGCACCGAGACGTTGGCGTCGCAGCGGAAGGAGCCTTCCTGCATGTTGCC
The DNA here is from genome assembly GCA_030655395.1 of Gammaproteobacteria bacterium. Lineage (GTDB taxonomy): Bacteria > Pseudomonadota > Gammaproteobacteria > SURF-13 > SURF-13 > JAQBXX01. The sequence goes on from JAURVQ010000066.1 coordinate 3,895, forward strand.
ATCGCAGATTTCGAGGTAGCGCACCAGCGAGTGGATTTTTTTCATGTACGCCACCGCCTCTTTCGCGGAGCGCATATCGGGCTCGGAGACGATCTCGAGCAGCGGCGTGCCGGCGCGGTTGAGGTCGATGCCGCTCTTGCCGTGAAAATCCTCGTGCAGGGATTTGCCGGCATCCTCTTCGAGGTGCGCGCGCGTGATGCCGATGGTCTTGACGCTGCCGTCTTCCAGTTCGATCTCGATCGTGCCCTTGGCCACGACCGGCAACTCGTACTGGCTGATCTGGTAACCCTTGGGCAGGTCGGGATAAAAATAATTCTTGCGCGCGAACACGGAGCGCGGCGCAATCTGCGCACCGATCGCGAGGCCAAATTTCACCGCCATGCGCACCGCCTCTGCGTTCAGCACCGGCAGCACACCGGGCAGGCCGAGATCGACCGCGCACGCCTGCGTGTTGGGCGACGCACCGTAGGCCGTGGCCGCGCCCGAAAAGATTTTGCTTTGCGTGGCGAGCTGGGCGTGCACCTCAAGCCCGATGACGGTTTCCCATTCCATAATTTAATCCTCGAACCACTCTTCAAGAATCAACGCAAAGGCGCCAAGACGCAAAGATGTAAAAATCTACAAAGAATGCTTTTACTTTGCGTCTTGGCGCCTTTGCGTTGAATTACTTTATTCAAAACCAACCGGCATACGTTGGTGCCAGTCCGTGACTTTTTGATATTGATGCGCAACATTCAATAAACGCGCCTCGTCGAAATAATTGCCGATGATCTGCAAACCCGCCGGGCGTTGACCGATAAAACCAGCAGGGATCGACATGGCGGGCAAACCCGCGAGATTCACTGCAATCGTATAGATATCGGATAAATACATGGTCACGGGATCGTCGGTCTTTTCGCCGAGATTAAATGCCGCGGTCGGCGCGGTAGGACCCATGATGACATCCACTGCATTGAAGGCCTGCTTGAAATCATCGCTGATCAGGCGGCGCAGTTTCTGTGCCTTGAGGTAATAGGCGTCGTAATAACCGGCGGACAGCACGTAGGTGCCAACCATGATGCGGCGCTTGACCTCGGCGCCGAAGCCCTCGCCACGTGAGCGCTTGTACAAATCCTCCAGATCCTTCGGCGCCTTGCAGCGGTAACCGAAACGCACACCGTCGAAGCGCGACAGATTCGACGAGCACTCGGCGGGAGCAATCACGTAATACACCGGCACGGCTAGGTGCGTGTTGGGCAGGCTGATTTCCTGCACCGTCGCGCCGAGTTTTTCATATTCCTTGATCGCGGCCTCGATCAACTGCGCCATTTTTTTATCGAGACCCGCGCCGAAATATTCCTTGGGCAGGCCGATCTTGAGGCCCTTGATCGAATCGTTGAGCGCTGCGGCGTAACCCGGCACCGGACGATCGGCGCTGGTGGAATCGCGCGCGTCGAACCCCGCCATCGTCTGCAACAGCAGTGCGCAGTCTTCCGCCGTGCGCGCCATCGGGCCGCCCTGATCGAGGCTGGAGGCGAACGCGATCATGCCGAAGCGCGACACGCGGC